>DATERS010000056.1:0-104473 GCA_035271365.1 Thiopseudomonas sp. | reverse complement strand
CTTTCCATATGGTCAGTCCACGGGAATTGATCAAAGAGCGCGGTTTGCGTGATCTGGTGCGTATCACTCAGTTGACGAATATTCTCTGCCAAGGTTTCTGGGTTGCAGGAAATATATAAAATCCGATCAAAACGGCGTACTAGCTCGCAGGTATCGCTGTCCATGCCCGCGCGCGGTGGGTCAACAAACACTGTACCAAACTCATAGCTGTCTAAATCGATATGGGCTAAGCGACGAAACTCGCGCACGCCATTCAGGGCTTGGGTCAGTTCTTCAGCGGATAAGCGCACCAGCTCAATATTATCAATCTGGTTATCTTGCAAATTCGCTAATGCGGCATTCACTGAGCTTTTGCTGATTTCTGTGGCCAGTACTTTACGCACGCGGGTTGAGAGCGGCAGAGTAAAGTTACCGTTACCGCAATACAGCTCCAGTAGATCATCAGGCTGCTCGCCCAGTACGTTATAGGCCCAATTGAGCATATGGGTATTGACTGCACCATTGGGCTGGGTAAAGGCACCTTCAGGCTGGCGGTAACTGAATACACGGCCTGCAACATCGAGTTTTTCTACTACATAGTCACGGCCAATCACTGAGCGCTTGCCACGTGAGCGACCAATAATACTGACATTTAAGTCCGCTGCTAATTGCTCAGCCACGGCTTGCCAGTCCTCATCTAGAGGGCGGTGATAGCACAGGGTCACCATAGCTTCGCCAGAGAGTGTGGTTAAAAACTCCACCTGAAATAGACGCTCAGACAAGGCTTCACTGCTATTCCAAGCTGCTTCTAAGCGTGGCATCAGCTGGTTGATCAGCTTGCTGGCAATGGGAAAATCGTTGACGAAAATCGGTGTGCGGTTATCACCCGGTGCAAACATCGCATAGAAGCGTTTACCGCCTTCACGCCAGAGTCGAAACTCCGCACGCAGGCGGTAATGTTGCTCAGAGGAGGCAAACACTTGCGGTTCTGGTGCATTAAACTCGCTCAGTAAGTTCTGTAGGCGAACTTGTTTAGCGTGCAGTTGTTGTAAATAAGCAGCAGGAGAATAGTCAGTCTTGGGCATCAGGGAAAGAAACCTAATTTGATAGTAAAGAGGATGGATAAAATCCACAGGGCACTGTTGAGTTCTCTCCAGCGACCGCTGAGTAGTTTAATAGCGGTCCAGCTGATAAAACCAAAGGCAATGCCGTTGGCAATCGAAAAAGTGAAGGGCATAGCGAGTGTTGTCACCATCACCGGCGCGGCAACAGTGATGTCATCCCAGTCAATAGTGGCGATGCTGCTGGCCATTAATACAGCGACAAAAAACAAAGCGGGTGCCGTAGCGTAGATTGGAATAGCTGCAGCAAGCGGAGCAAAGAATAAGCTCAGTAAAAACAGCACGGCCACGACACAAGCGGTTAAGCCGGTACGGCCACCAGCTGCTATGCCGGCAGCAGACTCAACAAAACTGGTGGTGGTGGATGCACCCAGACAAGCACCCGCCATGGTTGCTGTGCTGTCGGCTAATAAAGCATGACCCAAGCGCGGCATATTACCGTCTTTGTCCAGTAAGTCAGCTCGCTGCGCCACACCAATCAGCGTGCCTGATGTGTCAAATAGGTCAACAAACAACAGGGCGAAAATCACACTGATCATCCCCACATCTAAAGCACCGGCAATATCCAATTGCATTAAAGTTGGCGTCAGGCTGGGTGGCATACTGAAGACGCCGTCTAAGCCAGAATAGCCCAGTGCAATCGAAGCGACGGTGATTAATAAAATGCCGATCAGAACGGCACCGGTCACTTGTCGATAACTTAAGGCCACCATAATGGCAAAACCCAGTACCGCCAACACCGGCGCAGGCTGAGCTAAATCACCTAGAGTGACCAGTGTGCCGGGGTGGCTGACGACAATACCGGCGTTTTGCAAGGCAATCAGCGCCATAAATAAGCCAATACCCGCACCGATAGCTGAGCGCAGCGGCAGTGGGATGCTGTTAATAATCCACTCGCGGACTTTGAAAATCGACATGGCAAAGAATAGAAAGCCAGCAATAAATACAGCGCCCAAGCCGACTTGCCACGAGTAACCCATGGTGCCGACGACGGTATAGGTGAAAAAAGCATTGAGTCCCATGCCCGGCGCTAAGGCAATTGGGTAGTTAGCCACTAAACCCATAATCGCCGAGCCAATCGCGGCAGCTAAGCAGGTGGCAACAAACACTGCGCCGTGATCCATGCCGATTTCGGCCAGCATATTAGGGTTGACCAGCAGAATGTAGGCCATCATCGTAAAGGTGGTGACACCGGCAAGCACTTCAGTGCGAAACGTGGTGTTGTGAGCCTTTAATTGAAAGAGACGTTCGAGCATAGATATTCTGCTTGGATAAAAAGACAAATAATAGCAGTCTATATCTAATAATGCAGACGTTTTACCGGTTTATAGCAGGTCGTGTTTAGGCTTGCTTACTATTACAGCGCATCCGTGTGCCTGTTGTTAGCGACATCAAAATTTCCTCAGCACACAGGTTGTTGGCAAAATAACAGCCTGATATTTTAGCGCCATTGATGGTGGCTCCTTCGAGCAGGGTGTCTCGAAAATCAATACCGCGCAGATCACTGCGGCGAAAATAAGCATTACGAAAATCGATACCTGTCGCATCCAAGCCGCGTAAGTTTAAGCCGCGTAAATCGGCGCTTTGAAAGTCGAGTGGCTCAAGTACAGTGAAAGCATCAGCTTTGTGCTGGTTAAAACTTTCAATATCTTCATCCATCAAGAATTTGAATAAAGGGTGTTCAATTTTTTTTGGACGGCTCATGGCAACACTCCAATTTTGTATTGTTGTGCTTCAGTATAGGCGCTGTTTTTTAAGATTGTAAAAGATCATTATTTTTGCAAAGTGTGAACTGCTTAGTGGTGTTGAGTTTGCGCTCAATGCGAACTGTACGCATAATCGATAGCCTATAATTTTGTCATTAGAGGGGGACTGATGCAGCCTTTAACAGCACCGGCTTATATAACTGTGGTGCAGTTATCAGACAGCCATTTATTTGCCAGTTCAGCCACGCGTTTGTTGGGGATGGATACGCAGCACAGCTTGCAGCATGTGGTTGAACTGGCGCGTGCAGAGCAGTCGCAGATTGATCTGGTGCTCTGTACCGGTGATATCTCGCAAGATGCCTCAGCCATGGCATATCAACGTTTTGCTGAAATGGCTGGCAGCCTCGGTGCACCGATGCGTTGGTTTGCCGGTAATCATGATGAGCGCTTAGCTTTGCAACAGGCTTGCGCAGGCACTGAGCGCCTTGAGTCGGTTTATGATCTGGGCGCATGGCGCATGGTGATGCTTGATTCTTCGGTGGCGGGCAAAGTACATGGTGAGTTGGCACAGGATCAGTTGCAGATTTTAGAGCAGGCGTTAAGTACAGCCGGTGCGCGGCATGTCTTAGTGGCCTTGCATCATCATCCAGTGCCCGTCGGCAGTCGTTGGATGGATGCTATTGGTTTACATCATGCTGAGCATCTGCATGCGTTGATCAACCGTTATAGCAATGTGAAGGCAGTGCTGTGGGGGCATGTGCATCAAGCGTTTGATCAGCAGATGCAAGGTGTTCGTTGGCTGGCTGCGCCGTCGACCTGCGTGCAGTTTACCCCGCACAGTGATGATTTTGCTGTGGATGATCAAGCGCCGGGCTATCGCTGGTTACGTTTATACGATGATGGTCAGCTGGAAACCTGTGTGTCACGTGTTACAGGTGTTGAGTTTGAGTTGGATATTCATAGCGGTGGTTATTGAGTTGGTTATTGCTAGGTTGTTGGATGCGTTGCATCAGTGCTTGATCTGCTGCGCAGCCGTTTAAGCATGGTGGTATTCTAGGCCCCTGTCTTTGCTGTGTAGTGGCGTATGTGTAATAGTCCAAGTGTCGTTTATATCCATGGTTTTAATAGTTCGCCTGCTTCTTTTAAAGCGCAGCATGTGCGCCGCGCGTGGCGGCAGTTGGGCTTGCCTGAAGAGAAATTGCTGATTCCTGCTTTACATCATCATCCGGATCAGGCCATTGCTCAGCTGCAAGCAGCGATTGCGCAACTGCACCAGCCGCTATTGGTGGGCAGTTCGCTGGGTGGTTATTACGCCACCTATTTGGCGCAGCAATTTAATTTAAAAGCCTTGCTGATTAATCCAGCGGTGCGTCCGCATCATTTGTTTGATGACTTTACCGCCGAACAAGAAAACCTCTATACCGGTGAGCATTGGTTGCTGACTCAGTCGCATTTACAGGCACTGGCTGCGCTTGAAGTCGCGCCGCCAGACGACCCGCAGCGCTTTAGTGTGTGGTTGCAAACTGGCGATGAAACGCTAGACTACTGTTTAGCTGAACAGTACTATAGTGCCTGCTCTGTACAGATTGAACAGGGCGGTGACCACGGTTTTCAGCACTTCGCTGAGCATCTTCCAGCATTATTTGCTTTTGCAGGTCTTGAGTCTTCAGATCTGCAAGCGCTCGATCTTTCTGCTTTTGAGTAACGACACTACCCATGACTAATTCGACCTATACCGCTGATGCCATTGAGGTTCTATCTGGGTTAGACCCGGTGCGTAAGCGCCCAGGCATGTACACCGATACCACACGTCCCAATCACCTCGCCCAGGAAGTGATTGATAACAGTGTCGATGAGGCACTGGCGGGCCATGCGCGCAATGTGCAAGTGATTTTACACGCCGACCAATCCCTTGAAGTGATTGATGATGGGCGTGGTATGCCGGTGGATATTCACCCTGAAGAAGGCATTCCGGGCGTTGAGCTGATTTTTACTCGCCTACACGCCGGTGGTAAGTTTTCCAGTAAGAACTACGAGTTTTCCGGTGGTTTACACGGTGTAGGTATTTCAGTTGTTAACGCGCTGTCGACTTTGCTTGAAGTGCGTGTGCGCCGTGACGGTCAAGAACACCAGATGACCTTCCGCGATGGCTTTAAAGCCACGGACTTGGAGGTGATTGGCACGGTTGGCAAGCGCAATACGGGTACCAGTATTCGTTTTTGGCCGGACGCAAAGTATTTTGATACCGGTAAGTTTTCCATCAGTCGCCTAAAACATATTTTAAAAGCTAAGGCCGTATTGTGCCCCGGCTTAACAGTTAAGTTTGAAGATAAAAACACCAAAGAGCTGGTCACCTGGTTTTACGAAGATGGACTGCGCTCGTATTTAACCGATGCTGTGGCGGAGTTTATTAGCCTGCCTGAAGAGCCTTTTTGTGGGCAACTGGCTGCTGAGACTGAGCGCGTCGAGTGGGCCGTGTTGTGGTTGCCTGAAGGTGGCGAGCTGGTGCAAGAAAGCTATGTGAACTTGATTCCCACAGCCCAAGGCGGTACCCATGTGAATGGTTTTCGTCAAGGTTTGCTGGATGCGCTGCGTGAGTTTTGTGAGTTCCGTAACTTGCTACCGCGTGGCGTCAAGCTGGCGCCGGATGATATTTGGGAGCGCATCAGTTTTGTGCTGTCGATGAAAATGCAGGAACCGCAGTTTTCTGGACAAACCAAAGAGCGCTTATCTTCACGTACGGCGGCAGGTTTCGTCGCGGGTGTGGTCAAAGATGCCTTTAGTCTGTGGCTGAATGCCAACTCAGAATTGGGCTTACAGTTAGCCGAGTTGGCCATCAGCCATGCGGGCCGTCGCCTCAAAGCTGGGCGTAAGGTTGAGCGTAAGCGTATTACTCAAGGCCCCGCTTTACCCGGTAAATTAGCTGACTGTGCTGGACAAGATCCGATGCGCGGCGAGCTGTTTCTGGTGGAAGGGGATTCAGCCGGCGGTAGTGCTAAGCAAGCGCGAGATAAAGAGTTCCAAGCCATTATGCCGTTACGCGGCAAGATCCTAAATACCTGGGAAGTGGATGGCAGTGTGGTGCTGGGTTCGCAAGAAGTACACGATATTGCGGTAGCGATGGGTGTTGATCCGGGTTCGGACGATATCAGCCAACTGCGTTATGGCAAGATTTGTATTCTTGCGGATGCGGACTCCGATGGGCTGCATATCGCCACGCTGCTGTGTGCCTTATTTATGCGTCACTTTAGACCACTAGTGCAAGCCGGGCATATCTATGTGGCGATGCCGCCACTCTATCGTGTCGATATTGGTAAAGAAGTGCATTACGCGCTGGATGACGATGAGCTAGAAAGTATTATGAATCGTATTCATACTGAGAAAAAACGCGGTAAACCACAAGTCACGCGCTTTAAAGGTCTGGGTGAAATGAATCCACCGCAACTGCGTGAAACCACCATGGATCCTAATACCCGTCGCTTGGTGCAACTGACGCTGGATGATTACACCGGCACCGTAGAAATGATGGATATGCTGCTGGCTAAAAAACGTGCCAGCGACCGTAAAGCCTGGTTGGAAAGCAAAGGTGATTTAGCTGAGGTGCAAGTCTGATGCGCCACCTACACCACGCCAACCCTGCTTTTACTGCAAATCGATTCGATAGAGGCCGTGCATGACACAAGCTGTTGATTTAAGCCTTGAGGGCGTTGAACGTCGCTCGATGGCCGAGTTTACCGAGCAAGCGTATTTAAACTATTCCATGTACGTGATTATGGATCGTGCTTTGCCGCATATTGGCGATGGCTTAAAGCCCGTGCAGCGCCGTATTATCTATGCCATGAGCGAGCTGGACTTGAGTGCTGATTCCAAGCATAAAAAATCCGCACGTACGGTCGGTGATGTGTTGGGTAAGTACCACCCCCACGGTGATAGCGCCTGTTATGAAGCGATGGTGTTGATGGCCCAGCCGTTCAGTTATCGCTATCCGTTAGTCGACGGGCAGGGCAACTGGGGTGCACCGGATGATCCAAAATCTTTTGCCGCGATGCGTTATACCGAAGCGCGTTTAGCGCGCTATTCGGAAGTGCTGCTGACTGAGTTGGGTCAAGGTACGGTGGATTGGGTTCCGAACTTTGACGGCACCATGAATGAGCCGTCGGTGTTGCCAGCACGCTTACCGAATTTACTTCTGAATGGTACCACTGGTATTGCCGTGGGTATGGCCACCGATGTACCTCCGCATAACTTGCGTGAAGTCGCAGCGGCCTGCGTGTTGTTATTGGATAAGCCTAAATCGACCTTGGAAGACATATGTGAGCATATCCAAGGCCCAGATTATCCAACTGATGCTGAAATTATTACCCCTCGCGCGGATATTATAAAAATCTATCAAAGCGGCCGTGGTTCAGTACGCATGCGTGCTATTTACCATATCGATGACGGTGATGTAGTGATTACTGCTCTGCCGCATCAGGTCTCGGGTGCAAAAGTCATTGAGCAAATCGCCGGGCAAATGCAGGCGAAAAAGCTACCGATGGTGGCGGACTTGCGCGATGAGTCGGATCACGAAAACCCCTGTCGTATTGTGATTATTCCACGCTCCAATCGTGTCGATGCGACTGAGTTGATGCAGCACTTATTTGCGACCACTGATTTAGAGTCCAGCTACCGCGTCAATACCAACGTGATTGGTCTCGATGGCCGTCCACAAGTTAAAGACCTGCGCAGTATGTTGGTCGAGTGGTTGGTGTTCCGTGTTGAAACTGTGCGCAAACGTTTGCAGTTCCGTTTGGATCGAGTAGAAAAACGTCTGCATCTCTTAGAAGGCTTGTTAATTGCCTTCCTGAATATGGATGAAGTGATTGAAATTATCCGTAGCGAAGATCAGCCAAAACCGGTGTTAATGCAGCGTTTTGGTATCAGTGAGATTCAAGCCGATTACATTCTGGATACGCGTTTACGTCAATTAGCGCGTCTGGAAGAAATGAAAATCCGTGGCGAGCAAGATGAACTGGCCAAAGAGCAAGCACAGTTACAAGGCTTACTCGGTAGCCCAACTAAGCTGAAAAACTTGGTGCGCAAAGAATTGATTGCTGATGCAAAAACCTATGGTGATGAGCGTCGTTCACCTCTGGTGGAGCGTGGTGAAGCTAAAGCCTTGTCAGAAACTGATTTGTTACCCACTGAGCTGGTCACTGTAGTGATGTCAGAGCAAGGTTGGGTGCGCAGTGGCAAAGGCCATGATCTTGATCCAACCGGTTTATCCTATAAAGCCGGTGATGGTTTTAAACAAGCTGTGCAAGGCCGGTCCAATCAGTTTGTGGTGTTATTAGACAGCACCGGCCGCAGTTATTCATTACCTGCACATACCTTGCCTGCAGCACGCGGCCAAGGTGAACCGTTATCAGGACGCTTAACCACACCGCCGGGTGCGACTTTTGAATGCCTATTAATGCCCAGTGATGAGCAGCTGATGGTGGTGGCTTCGGATGCGGGCTATGGCTTTGTGGTTAAAGGCGCGGACATGCAGGCAAAAAACAAAGCCGGTAAAGCTTTAATCACCCTGCCCAAAGCCGCTCGCGTATTGATGCCTAAAGCCTTGACTAACTTTGCTGAAGACTGGTTAGCAGTGGTGAGTAATGAAGGGCGTTTATTGGTCTTTAAAGTGTCTGACTTACCGCAACTGAGCCGAGGTAAAGGTAATAAGTTACTGGGTATTCCAACTGATCGAGCGGCTAAGCGCGAGGAGTGGCTGGTGGACTTTGCGGTCTTTAATGAGCAAGCGACCTTGGTATTGGTGGCCGGTAAGCGTACCTTGTCGTTGAAGTTCAGTGATCTTGAGCATTATCAGGGTGAGCGTGGGCGTCGTGGTAATAAATTGCCGCGTGGCTTCCAGCGAGTGGACGCGTTACGCGTTGAGACCTAGAGTAGGGCCAGCCTGCGTATGCTATTGCGCAAGATGATGCTGCACAGCAGCTGTTAAAGGATAGCCAGATGAATAAAGCACCGTCATTAGATTGGGATCACAGCAGTGCTGCAGTCGTGCTGCAGGTGAATGGCAGTTGGACCCTAGAACAGCGTAAGCCTGAGTTAAACGACGTCTGGCGACAAGGCGGACGTTTACCCGAGCAGTTAACCGTGCAGGTTGCGGTGGACACTTGGGATAGTAGCTTGTTGGCGTTACTACGCCGCATGCAGCGTTTGGCTACAGAGCAGCAGGTGGTGCTTGATTTACAGGGCTTGCCGGATGGCGTTGAGCGCTTGTTAGAAATGGCCGACAGCCCATCCACCCAAGTTAAAGAAGCCGATAAACCTGAATATGGCTGGGTCTCTCGCATTGGCTTAAAAGCGCAAAATGTCGCTAAGGCTGTGGAAAACTCTTGCATCTTTACTGGTGAAGTCACACAGGCGATGGGTCGATTGTTTGCCGGTAAGGCACGCATGCGTATGAGCGATTTCTGGATGGCCTTACAGCAGTGCGGTCCTGGAGCTCTACCTATTGTGGCGTTGATTGCCAGTTTAATCGGTTTGATCTTAGCCTTTGTTGGCGCCATCCAATTGGAAGCTTTTGGCGCGCAGATTTATATTGCCAATATGGTAGCCATCGGTATGACTCGTGAAATGGGTGCGCTGATGACGGCGGTGATTATGGCCGGCCGTACCGGTGCCGCCTATGCTGCGGAACTGGGCAGCATGCAGGCCAATGAGGAAATCGATGCGTTAAAAACCTTCGGGTTTCCAACCTTAGAATTTTTGGTGCTGCCGCGCGTACTGGCTTTATTGGTGAGTATGCCAATCTTAACCGTATTTGCCGATATCTTAGGTATCTTCGGCGGCTTTGTGATTGGTTCAGGCTTATTTGATATTTCTGCTGCGCAATATATCAATCAAAGTTTAGCAATGCTGACCTTAACCGATTTTTTAATCGGTATATTTAAGAGCCTGGTGTTTGCTGTACTGATTGGTTTAATCGGCTGCTATTACGGTTTATCTTGCGGGCGCAATGCGCAAGCGGTAGGCCAAGCTACCACCAATGCAGTGGTTAGCATTATTGTTGCTTTAGTGATCAGCGATGCGGCGATTACCCTTATTTGCACGCAGTTGGGGATCTAAGCATGAGCGATGACATATTAGTTGCCGACAATCTAAGTGCCGGTTATGGCTCGTTGGTCATTCAGCGTGATCTGAACTTCAGTATTAAGAAGGGGGAAGTTTTTGTCATTATGGGTGGCAGTGGTTGCGGTAAAAGTACGGTACTGCGCCATCTAATAGGTTTACATGCGCCTTTGGCGGGCCGTGTCTTGTTTCAAGGTGAAGATTTTTGGGCGCAAGATGCCAATAGTCGTGCTGATTTGCAGCAGCATTTTGGTGTGCTGTATCAAAACGTCGCCCTGTGGGGTGGCATGACCTTAAGAGACAATATTTGCCTGCCTTTGAGTACCTGGCGACCGGAGCTGAGCCAAGCGGATTTACATGAGCTGGCTGCAATTAAATTGGCGTGGGTGGGTTTGGCTGGCTGTGACGAGTTGTACCCAGCAGAAATCTCTGGCGGTATGCGTAAACGTGCAGCCTTGGCACGGGCGCTGGCTTTAGATCCGCAAGTGTTGTTTTTTGATGAGCCGTCGGCAGGGCTTGATCCGCTCAGTTCGATGGCGCTGGATGAGTTAATCTTACAACTGCGCGATAGTTTAGGTACTAGTATCGTTTTGGTGACTCACGAGCTGCCTAGTATTTACGCTGTGGCTGATACTTGTTTGTTTTTAGATAATAAAACCCGTACGCAAATTGCTCTTGGGTCTCTGCCTGAGTTATTAGAGCATGGCCCTGAGGTAGTGCAGCGCTTTTTACGGCGCGGTGAAGCTGCAACACATGAGGTGATAAAATGACTGAATCGCGCAAACCATTTTTTATAGGTGCTTTTTTACTGGGTGGCATCGCCTTGCTCGCGGCAGGATTACTACTGTTAAGCCGAGATAGTTTACTCAAAAGCCCAGTTGAGTATGTGGTGTATTTTACCGGTGCTTTGGATGGGCTCGATGTGGGCGCTGATGTCACTTATCGCGGTGTAAAAGTCGGTAACGTGCGGCAAATTAATTTATCCTATGACCGCGCTTTAAATGATGTGGTGATGCCTGTGACGATTCGCATTAATGCCGAAAGCGCACGCAGTAAAAGTACAGAGGGTGGTTTTGATCGCTCCATTCAGCGCTTAGTTGAACGTGGCTTGGGTGCACAATTGCAAACGCCGAGTTTTTTAACCGGTAAAGCTATTGTTGCGTTAGATTTTTTCCCCGGTCAGAAAGGCTATATTCGCGATCCGCATGAGATTGATTTGCCTGCTATCCCAACAGTACCTTCGAAAATTGATCAGGTCGCCGATGTGTTGCGTGATTTGGTTGAAGGGCTGAAAGAAATGCCCATGAAAGAAACGCTAGAAGCGGCGAATAAAACTTTATTGGCTTTTGAGCGTTTGGCTTCTGCGCCAGAAACACAGGCAGGCATTCAAAGTTTGAGTGTCTCTTTAAATAATTTTGAAAAGATCAGTCAGCAATTACAACAACGCTTGCCTGGAATGTTAGACAATGTGCACAACGGCAGTGTCGAGCTCAAGGAGGCATTGAGTGATGTGCGCTATGCCGCACAAAGTGCTCGGGATGCTTTGCAGCAAATGGATGGCATGGTCAGTGAAGGTCGTCGCAGTATAGGCCCGCAGTCAGAATTACAATATGAGTTGTTACAGTCTTTACAAGATTTAGGGCGAGCCAGTAAAGCGCTCCAGCGTACGGCAGAAAGCTTAGAGCAGCAGCCACAATCTATTATATTTGGCAAGAAACGGTGAACAGATGAAACAGTTAACGCGCTTGCCGCGGGCGATAGCTATGTTGGGTGTTTTAGCAGTCGGTGCGGTGGGTTGTAGTGTTGCTCCGCATACTAATTTTTATCAATTACAACAACCTGCAACTGAAGTTGTTGAAGATAAAAATACAGCCACTGTGCTGTTGGGTCCATTAACGGTCGCTGATTATTTACAGCGCGAAAGTATTGTCCAGCGCGAAGCGGACGGCAGTCTTAGTTTGAGTCAAGAAGCACGTTGGGCCGGTAGTTTGAGCGATGATATGGGGCAGTTATTGTTGCGCCAAGTATCGAAAAAACTTGGCAGCAGTCGTATTTCTCTCTATCCCGATCGTATTGGTATGGTTGCCCAAGTACAGATTGTTTTGAGCATCAGTCGTTTAGACTCGGGTGTTGATCAGCCTGCCGTTTTAGAAGCGCAGTGGCGTTTGCTGGATGAGAAAAGTAGTGTGCAGAACAGTCGCGTGGTACGCCTTGAAGCAGAGCATACAGGTGATATGCAAGATCAGGTGCGTGCTCAAAGTGAGCTATTGGTTCAGTTGTCTGAGCAATTAGTGCAGATGGTTAAACAAGCCTTGCCGGCGGCTGCCACTCAAAAAATACCATCTCAAACTAGCACTGAAACAGCGGGTAAAAAATCATCAAAAAGTTTGCTGGTACCGCTAGATATCCCTGTAGTAGAGCCGGCGCGAGAGCACGAAGTCTACCGTTTTTAAGTGACGTTCAATCTAGCGCGCATCTGTTTGATACACGCTAGATTGAGCTGAGTTATGAACTCTGTTGCAAGCTCTGCAGTTGACTGTCTAAGACGCTTTGGTAGGTTGGCAGCAGTGATTCTAAACGGCTGGTCTCTGCTGGTTGGTCTGCAGAGTAAGTGCGTGCACAAGCAGCTAGACGGCTGTTGTGAGCTAGGCTATTACTGATCAGCAATGTGTTGTCACTGTGCTGGCTCAAAGCCAAAGCGGTTTGCGTACTTTCATTTAAGAGTAACTCGCCTAGAGAGGCATCTTTGAGCAGTGCGCCTTCACTGAGTCCAAGGTGAAGATGTGGGCTGATCTCGGTGTCGGCCAACTCCGCTTGTAACCCTTGCGCAAATTTACGTAGCAGTTCAGCGCAACATACTGCGTTGCGTGGATATTCAGCACTCTCAGTATTAAATGTAATTAAACTACGGCTATCAGCCAACGCATACACTTGGCCTGCGTATAGAGTCGCCGCTTGCTTAACAGCATGATTGTAGTGTTTTAACAGTGTAACTCTACGTTCATCAGGTAATTGGCGCAGTTGTTCCATAGTATTAAGTTCTATGGCTAGAACAGCGGTACGCGCGACTACAGGCTGTGCTGGCTCTGGAACGCTTGGCGCTAATGTTATTTTGTCTGTGGCCAGGGGTGGCGCTGCAACTCCGCTATTGAATGCGCTACTCAAGTGAGGTTCTACCTCCGCCACCTGCTCAAGGATGGGGATTGATCCTGCCTGTGTATCGTCAATGAAATACTTATTAAGCTGCCTCGCTAATAAACCGATTTCATCACCGCGCTGAATATGTGGAGCGGGAGGCGCTGGATTAATCAGCCAGTTGCTTAAAGCTTGCAGCGGTAAAGCCAGTGATCGGCCTAAATGTATCGACAAAGTTAAAGCGAAAAGTAAGATCACCACCCCAAACGCACCGATGGTTTGCATGCTGGTGGTCAGTGGTTTCTGTAATTGAGTCATATCAATATGCAGGTCCATTGAGCCGGCCAGTACATTTTGTGGCGACAGATCTTGTGTATACATATTGTATTTTGCACTGTTGGTCTTGGGTCGTTTACCCGCTTCGGCAAGAATACGCTGATCCGTGCTGTATAATGTGGCATGCGACACATAAGGGTTTTCGACCAGTTCGCGTAATAAGACCGCCACACTGAGTGTGTCGTTCGCCGATAAAGCGCCTTCTGCGGTACTGCGAGTCTGTTGCAATAGACTTTTACCTAGAGCATCCGCTTGTTGCTGTATGGACCATTGCAGTTGTGTATGCACCAGCCAGGCTAAGGTTAATAGGCAGAGGGTGATAATTAAAAAAACATAACCTGCTATACGCGAAGCAATGCTGCTGCGTCGTGGGTGTGTTGAATCAGCTTGCATAAACAATATATTCCAAAGAAATAAAGGGTATTTAAACGTATAAAAAGCGGGCTAATACACTGTGAGTCACAGCAATAACGCTAAAGTATAGCGGGCGTAAAACATAGAACAAGCAAAAGGACTGCACGTTAGACGATTAAATGGCTAGAATGCCTCTTTTTATCTGCGGAGAATGCACCGTGCGCGAAATTGTCCTGATTAACATCACAGGTGAAGACCGTCCGGGGTTGACCGCCGCCATCACTGGCGTATTGGCGCACAGCGGCGTGAAGATTTTGGATATTGGCCAGGCAGTGATTCATAACACCTTGTCCTTTGGCATCTTGGTTGAGATTCCAAGCACTGAGCAGGCGTCAGCTGTGCTGAAAGATGTGTTATTTACCGGTTATAAGCTCGATCAGCAAGTGCGTTTTACTCCTGTTTCAGAAGATGATTATCAGCAGTGGGTTTCAGGGCAAGGTAAGACACGCTATATAGTCACCTTATTAACCCGCCAAGTGACAGCTGAACAGTTGCAGCGCGTCAGTGCGATCACGGCACAATATGGTTTGAATATTGATCACATTGATCGCTTGTCTGGTCGTATGCCTTTGGATACACCTGAAAGTCAGGGTAAAGGCTGTATTGAGTTTTCTGTGCGCGGTGAACCGGCTGATGCGGCGGCTTTGCGAGCGGAGTTCTTAAGCGTGGCGCAAGAGCTGAATGTGGATATTGCTTTCCAGCGCGATACGGTGTTTCGTCGCAATCGCCGTTTGGCGGTTTTTGATATGGACTCCACGCTAATTGAAGCAGAAGTGATTGACGAGCTGGCTAAAGCGGCCGGTGTCGGTGAGCAGGTTGCGGCGATTACTGAGCGTGCCATGCAGGGCGAGTTAGACTTTAAGGCCAGCTTTAAAGAGCGCCTAGCGTTGCTCGAAGGCCTCTCTGAAGATGTCTTGGTTGAGATTGGTGCATCACTGCGCTTGACTGAAGGCGCGGAAGTGTTATTTACCGAGCTAAAGCGACTGGGTTATAAAACAGCGATTCTATCGGGTGGCTTTACTTATTTTGCTAAACAGCTGCAGGAGCGTTTAGGCATTGATTATGTCTATGCCAATGAGCTGGAAATTGTCGATGGTAAATTGACCGGTCGCGCCATTGAGCCGATTGTTGATGCCCAGCGCAAAGCTGATTTATTACGTGAGCTGACTGTTTTGGAAGGCCTGCGTTTAGAGCAAACCATAGCGGTAGGCGATGGTGCTAATGACTTGCCCATGCTTGCTTTAGCAGGTTTAGGTGTGGCTTTCCGCGCTAAACCCATGGTAAAGAAATCAGCACGTCAGGCGATTTCTACATTGGGTCTGGACGGTATTTTATATCTGTTAGGCTATCGTGATCGTGAAGGTGGTGACGAAGATATCTAGGCGTGTATTGATCTGGAATATGTTTGCTGTGCGCTGCAATATGCCGGCACAGCAAACACAGTCGTTTTAGGAGAGACTGCCTAAAGCAGCGCGGCTGAAGGGCAGAATTTCATCTTGACGGTTATCACGTACTTTTGCAGCCCACTCAGGGTCGACGAGTAAAGCACGGCCTACAGCAACCAAATCAAACTCCTGTGCAGCGAAGCGGGTTAACAGACCTTCTAAGCTGGCTGGTTGTGCGACTTCATCGGTATTACTCATAAAACTGGTAAATTCACTGCCATCTAAGCCGACGCTGCCAACGGTAATCGTAGGTTTAGCGGTGAACTGACGTGTCCAACCGGCTAAGTTCAGCTGCGAATCAGCAAACTCAGGCTCCCAGAAACGGCGAGTTGAGCAGTGGAATACATCAACACCTGCATCCACTAAGGGTTGTAAAAACTCCTGCAGCTCGTCAGGTGTTTGCGCAAGACGTGCGCTGTAGTCCTGTTGTTTCCATTGTGAGTAGCGAAATACGATCGGAAAGTCAGGACCGACTGCGGCGCGCACTGCTTGAATGATTTCCACAGCAAAACGCCCACGATTGGCCATATTTCCACCATAATGATCGGTGCGTTGATTGCTGCCTTCCCAGAAAAACTGATCCAGTAAATAGCCATGGGCACCGTGGATTTCGACACCATCCATACCGATGGACTGTGCATCTTTTGCCGCTTGGGCAAAGGCGGTAATGACATTGTCAATATCAGCTTGAGTCATGCCGTGAACGACTTCTTTACCATTTTTATATTTTTGCATTGGACCGTAGCCCGGTACGCTGGCATCGGGCTCAGTGCCTAAACGGCGCACATTGCCCACATGCCAGAGCTGCGGCATGATTTTCCCGCCAGCGCTATGTACGGCTTCAACCACCTGTTTCCAGCCATCTAAAGCGTCTTCACCATAAAAGCGTGGCACATTTGGGTAGCCATTGGCGGCGCAGTGATTGACGGTAGTGCCTTCAGTGATAATCAGGCCGACACCGGCTGCTGCACGCTTGCGGTAATACTCAACAACCTGCGCGTTAGGTACGCCGCCGGGTGAGAAGCTGCGCGTCATCGGTGCCATAACAATACGAGAGGGTAAGGTTAAAGAGCCTAGCTGTAAGGGCTCAAACAATTGCTGTGGATCATTCATTACGTGCTCCATTTTTTATTCTGGAAGTTTTGAACATAAGAGTCGCTTTGAGTCACAAGGCGACTTAAGTGATGTGTAAGGTATCAGACACTTCACCACTAAAGCCACGGTCCAGCTTGATTTTTAAAGTCAGATCGGTACGTGAGTCTGCGAAACTTAAAGCATTTTCTAGGCTGATTTGTTCAGCGCTGAATAATTTAAACAGCTCTTGGTCAAAGGTCTGCAAGCCTTGCTCTTGTGAGCGTGCGATAGCACTTTTAAGCTCGTCCAGCTTGTCGCGTTGAATCAGATCTTTGATATAGGGCGTACCGAGCATCAGCTCAATGGCAGCCACACGCTTTTGCTTAATACCTGGAACCAAACGCTGACCAATAATCGCCGCTAAATTTTGTGAGACATCGGCCAGCACTTGTTTGCGAGCATCGTCTGGGAAAAAACGCGCGATACGTTCTAGTGCATGGCTGGTACTGGTTGCATGCAAGGTGGCTACACATAGGTGCCCTGTTTCTGCATAATGCAAAGCATGCTGCATGGTGTCGGCATCGCGAATTTCACCGATCATAATCACATCAGGTGCTTCACGTAAGGCGTTATGCAGTGCAGCGGCAAAACTGCGGGTATCAAGGCCAACTTCGCGTTGGTTCACCACTGATTTTTTGTGTTTATGTAAAAACTCAATCGGATCTTCGATGCAGAGAATATGGCCACCGATATGGGTGTTACGGTAATCCAGCATCGCGGCCAGTGTGGTTGATTTTCCCGAACCTGCTGCGCCGGTGACAAGGATCAAACCGCGGCTGAGCATCGCCAACTGTTCAAGTTTGACTGGCAAACCTAAGCTACTAAAATCAGGAATGGTGTTTTTAATATGGCGTATCACCATCGACACTTCGCCGCGTTGGTAAAATACGTTAACGCGAAAGCGCCCTGAGTCTTTGATGCCTACAGCCAAGTTCATTTCCAGCTCGCGTTCAAAGTCCGACACTTGTTTTTGCGTCATCAATTGATACGCCATCTGCTGCACAGATGAAGGCGGTAGTCGTTCATGACCGACAGTGCGAGATGTACCCTCAACTTTCATTTGTGGCACAGCACCCACGCTAAAGTATAGATCCGAACCTCCTTGTTCGTGGAGCGCGTTTAAATAAGGAAACACATCATAAGCGGACATTACATATCCTTAGAGGAAAAACGAGAGTCTTGAGGAGGTTTGCAGTGATTTATAGCAGCAATGTTAGCCTGTTCATCGTTGATAAAGTAGCTGGGGAATAGCCTTTTTTAAGCTAAATCAGCTTTTTTAACCTTTGGTAGCATTTTTTTATATTTGTAAGTATGTCTTTTGTGGCGGGGCTTACAGGGCTTTTATGATTCTTTTTAGATGCTTTTTTTAAGAAAAAACACTGTGTAACGAGTCAGCTCGGTCGTAATCCGTTAAAATGCATGGTTTTGCACAGCCCATTATAGATAGGGGCTTACACTTTTAATGACCAAGGTTTAAATCATGCCACAACAAATAAACCAACATATGCCTTCGTATTTAGACCCTGAAAACCCAGGTCCTTGGGGTGTTTTTCTTCAGCAAGTTGATCGGGTTGCACCTTATATGGGTGAGCTCAGTCATTTGACCGATACCTTAAAGCACCCAGAGCGCAGTCTGATTGTTGATGTGCCAGTGCGTTTAGATGATGGCAGTATTGCCCATTTTGAAGGCTACCGTGTGCAGCACAGCCTTAATCGTGGTCCGGGTAAAGGCGGTGTGCGTTTTCACCAAGATGTGACGCTATCAGAAGTGATGGCATTGTCGGCATGGATGTCAGTTAAAACAGCAGTCGTTGGCTTGCCATTTGGCGGTGCTAAAGGCGGTATTCGCATTGATCCGCGTAAACACTCACAGGCTGAAATTGAGCGCATTACGCGCCGTTACACCAGTGAAATCAGCTCTATTATTGGTGTAAATAAAGATATTCCAGGACCTGATGTCAATACCGATGCACAAACCATGGCTTGGATGATGGATACCTACTCCATGAAAGTGGGGACAGCACAGCCTGGTATTGTCACTGGTAAGCCGATTCCACTGGGCGGCAGTTTAGGCCGTGTTGAAGCCACCGGTCGCGGTGTATTTATTGTCGGTGTGGCTGCGGCTCAAGATGCAGGCATTGACTTGCAGGGTGCACGCATCAGTATTCAAGGTTTTGGTAATGTCGGTGGTACAGCGGCGCGTTTATTTACCGAAGCTGGCGCTAAAATTGTTGCAGTACAAGACCATACTGGGACCATCTGTAACTCTGAGGGTCTTGATGTTGAAGCACTATTGGCGCATGTAAAGAAAACGGGTGGCGTTGGCGGAGCAGCCAATACAAATTCGATTGCAGCAGATGATTTTTGGGCCATCGAAACGGATATTTTAATTCCTGCTGCTTTAGAAGGGCAGATCACCAAGCATAATGCGCAGGCGATTCGTGCACGTATTATTGTTGAAGGTGCTAACGGTCCAACCACGCCGGATGCAGATGATATTCTCACCCAGAAAGGCACAGTGATTGTCCCTGATGTACTGGCCAATGCCGGTGGTGTCACGGTCAGTTATTTTGAGTGGGTACAAAACTCATCGAGCTTTTACTGGACGGTTGAAGAAATCAATCAGCGTCTAGAGAAGATCATGTTGGATGCTTACCAGGCACTGGCTGCAACAGCAGCAGAGCATCAGGTGTCGTTACGTACTGCGGCCTTTATTATTGCTTGTACGCGTATCCTCGAAGCGCGCCAGTTGCGCGGTGTATTCCCGTAATAGGACAATAGACCGTTCGTGATTGAAAACGCCCGCTTAATGCGGGCGTTTTCATGTCAGCGTGAGTGCGTTTATTTATAGCGGTATCGTAGATACAAAAAAGCCTGCACAGTGGCAGGCTTTAATATGGATTACGCAAGAGTTAGTCGCGCTCATCCGGTAAAGCTGCAATCACATCTTCAGCTTGTAAACCTTTGTCACGATCCATCACGGTAAATTCAACGCGCTGGCCTTCGACCAAAACACGGTGACCTTCACCACGAATCGCGCGAAAGTGTACAAAAATATCATCGCCTGAGTCACGTGAAATAAAACCAAAACCTTTTGATGTGTTAAACCATTTCACTGTACCGGTTTCGCGGTCGCTGAGGTCTTGTGACAGTGGCGCGCTTTTGGTGCTGACTTTGCGCAGGTTTAGGGTTAGGTGCACTGCAACTGCAACGAACAGGATAATTAAACCTAAGCTACTCTTCGAACTGCTAAAGCTAAAGATCATTTGTACAAGGGTAGCAAACACGATTAAGGCTGATACTAAGCCTTGTAATTGACGACGACGGCCACGTGCCCAAGTGGGTAAGATCGGTGCAATCAGTAAGTTGGCTAAAGCAAAAGAAGTCAGCATAGGTGCTACTTCTGAGTTTTTACTGGCCAAAATAAGCGAAACAAGCAGTGCGGCAGCACCGGTAAATAAATGAATAATTTTCAACATACGCAATGGACTCACCTTGATAAGAATCACAATAAATAAGAGAACAGACTACAAGTACAACACCCAATATAAGTAGCGCTGCTGTCGTGTTCAAGAGGCTGCGGATAAAAACCTTAGCCACTCTTTGCTTATTAAACAGCAAACACCGCCATGACTCAAACAACTAAAGTTGCATGCTGTCAGTTGAAGGCTCAATAGCCAGCTATAGCGTGCTGCTTCGCACAATTATGCGACTGCCTTATTGTGTGGTTTGACATGGCATGGCGGTTAGCGCTGTTAGGCTATATAATCAGGGTTTTCTGCGATGGCTTTGCGCGTGCGCTGCTAACAAGCGTTTTGGTTGCAATGGCTGTCTGTTATTTCAAACTTTCTAGGAAGCGAACGCTATCATGATGCGCAGCCACTATTGCGGGCACTTAAACGAATCCCTAAGCGGGCAGACCGTTACTCTTTGCGGTTGGGTACACCGTCGTCGTGACCACGGTGGAGTGATTTTCCTCGATATCCGAGATCGCGAAGGCCTTGCTCAAGTCGTTTTCAACCCTGAGCAAGCCGAAATTTTTGCTAAAGCCGACCGTGCACGTAGCGAATATGTTGTAAAAGTGACAGGCCTGGTGAATCCACGTCCAGACGGCGCAGTGAATCCTAATATGCCCAGCGGTGGCATTGAAGTGATTGCCACTGATTTAGAGATTTTAAACCAAGCTGAAACCACACCGTTCCCGTTGCATGAACATTCGGATGTCGGTGAAGAAACTCGCTTGCGTTACCGTTTCATTGACTTACGACGTCCAGAGATGGCCGCTAAGTTGAAACTGCGTTCACGTGTGACCAATAGCATTCGTCGTTATTTAGACGACAACGGTTTCTTGGATGTGGAAACACCGATTCTGACCCGTGCGACTCCAGAAGGCGCGCGTGACTATTTAGTGCCAAGTCGCACCCATCCAGGCAGCTTCTTTGCGTTGCCACAATCGCCACAGCTGTTTAAACAACTGCTGATGGTGGCCGGTGTTGATCGCTACTATCAAATTGCTAAATGCTTCCGTGATGAAGATTTACGTGCTGATCGTCAGCCTGAATTTACCCAGATTGATATTGAAACCAGTTTTATGGATGAAGCGGACATTATGTCCATCACTGAAACCATGGTGCGTCAGCTGTTTAAAGAAGTGCTGGATGTTGAGTTCGCTGAATTTCCACATATGACCTACGAAGAAGCGATGCGTCGCTTTGGTTCTGATAAGCCTGACTTGCGTATTCCGCTGGAATTAGTCGACATTGCTGATCAATTGACTGGCGTTGATTTTAAAGTATTCAGTGGCCCTGCTAATGATCCTAAAGGTCGTGTCGCAGCACTGCGTGTACCGGGCGCTGGCAGCATGCCGCGCGGCAAGATTGACGAGTACACCAAATACGTCAGCAACTACGGCGCGCGTGGCTTGGCATATATTAAAGTCAATGAGCGTGCCAAAGGTGCGGAAGGTTTACAGTCACCTATTGTTAAATTTATCCCAGAAGAAAATCTCAATACCATCCTTGATCGCGTGGGTGCGGTGGATGGTGATATCGTGTTCTTTGGTGCCGATAAAGCACAGGTTGTCAGTGATGCCTTGGGCGCGTTGCGTATCCGTATCGGTCACGATTTAGATCTGCTGACCTGTAAGTGGGCGCCAATGTGGGTGGTTGATTTCCCCATGTTTGAAAGCAATGATGATGGCTCGCTGACAGCGATTCACCACCCGTTTACTGCACCAAAATGTTCAGCTGAAGAGCTGCGTGCTGATCCAAGTGCCGCGTTATCACGTGCCTACGATATGGTTCTGAATGGAACTGAACTGGGTGGTGGTTCGATTCGTATCCATGACCGTACCATGCAGCAAACTGTATTTGAAATTTTAGGTATTGATGAAGCAGAACAGCAAGAGAAGTTTGGCTTCTTGCTCGATGCATTGAAATACGGTGCGCCACCACACGGTGGTTTGGCCTTTGGTTTGGACCGCTTAGTGATGTTGATGACCGGTTCACAGTCGATTCGTGAAGTGATTGCCTTCCCGAAAACACAAAGTGCTGCCTGTGTGATGACACAAGCGCCGGGTACCGTCGATGCAACTGCGCTACGTGATTTACATATCCGTCTGCGTGAGCAGCCTAAGGCTGAGTAAGAGTCGTTTGAGTTAGACTGGTGATGTCTTGCTGCACGGATATTGAGTGCAGCAAGATATTTTTACACAGTTTGTTGTCACCACAATAAAGACATAGAAACGGGAGTTGTTATGGCAGGGCATTCCAAATGGGCGAATATCAAGCACCGCAAAGAGCGCCAAGATAATAAACGCGGTAAGATTTTTACCAAACTTATTCGTGAGTTAACGGTAGCGGCAAAACAAGGTGGGGGTATTGTGAATGACAACCCACGTTTGCGCTTAGCCGTTGATAAAGCGCTGTCTGCTAATATGACCCGCGATACCATTGATCGTGCTGTGGCCCGTGGTGTGGGTGCTGACGATGGCGATAACGTTGAAGAGTTGGTATATGAGGGTTATGCACCCAATGGCGTGGCCGTTTTTGTTGAAGCTATGACCGATAACCGTAACCGTACTGCTGCTGAGATTCGTCACGCCTTTAATAAATACGGTGGCAACCTTGGTACTGATGGTTCGGTTGCGTATCTGTTTGAGCGTAAAGGGCAGATTTGTTATGCACCGGGCGTTGATGAAGAAGCGCTGATGGATGCCGCTTTAGAGTTGGGCGCGGATGATATCGTCACCAATGATGATGGCTCAGTTGAAGTGTTAACCACCTTTGCTGACTTTATCACTGTGAGTGAAGCGCTGAAGGCTGCGGGTTTTGTTGCCGAAGAAGCTGAAGTCACTATGATTCCAACCCTGAACGTTGAACTGGATTTAGAGGGCGCGGAAAAAGTCATGCGTTTGATTGATGTTTTGGAAGATTTAGATGACGTGCAAAACGTATATTCTAATGCTGAAATTCCAGATGAAGTGATGGAGCAACTTTAAGCTTCGGCTTGCTCTGTGACTCAATAAACCTCTGGTTGCTTGTGTAAGCAGGCCCAGAGGTTTTTTATTTGCGTGGGATATAATTGACACGCTAAATATATTGCGTTGATACGCTAATAAAGGATGCCAAGATGACGCTTATTTTAGGCATTGACCCGGGTTCTAGAATCACCGGTTATGGAATTATTCGTGATACAGGGCGCGGCTGCGAGTACGTCGCTTCCGGTTGTATTCGTACCGGTACAGGCGAATTGCCAGAACGCCTTAATGCTGTATTTGCTGGGGTGGGTGAAATTATTCAAACTTACCAGCCGGTGACCATGGGGATTGAGCAAGTTTTTATGGCGCGCAATCCTGACTCTGCACTTAAGCTTGGGCAAGCTCGTGGCGCAGCAATTGTTGCTGGTGTGCAAGCCAATTTACCAGTATCTGAATACAGTGCTACGCAAGTGAAGTCTGCAGTGGCGGGTAGTGGTCGTGCAGCGAAAGAGCAAGTGCAAATGATGGTGATGCATTTACTCAAGCTGACTAAAAAACCACAAATTGATGCCTCGGATGCGCTGGCTATTGCCATATGCCATATGCACCATCAGCAAACACTGTCTGCACATGGATTATTAGCAGCTAAGCTGCGGGGTGGGCGCCTGAGCCTCTAAGCTGCATTTCTGCAGCCGTATAGAAGCGCTGAATAGCTTAGTGGCAGAGCTGTTTATACAAAAGACTGTCGCGGGCGACAAACTCTACTTTGTTCGCTGCTTGTTTGCCGTTTTGCGGAACCTGCAGTTGCTCGCCTGTTGTGCAATTGAGCACATAAGGTCGGCTTTCTAAGCGCTCGGTATAATCGTTGATAAACTCATAACGGATGTACTCAACCAGACTCTCTCCATCCTGCTGAGTCTCTCTGACTTGGCCGTCCAAGACCACAAAAGACGAAACAGGCGGTGCGATGTAGCTCCATGGCCGAAAAAAATTACCCGCTCGACCTTGTTCAACTACGACCGACTCAGCAGGAAGTTGGCCGCGTTTAAAGTCAAACCAAGTGTAATCGTAATAGGCTAAATAGCTGAGCATACCTATTCCCGCAAAGATTGGGATAAGCCACTTAGGTAGCCTATTACGACTGATTTTTATAAAAAGAAAAGCAAGACTACCCGCGCATATACCAAAAATAAAAACTGCCAGCAAATGCCAAATCATACACAGTACTCTAGATAAAAAGTGGGCCTCCATAAGGAAGCCCACTTTGATATAGGTAGCCAATGGCTACAGGATTGATGTTCTCACTGCCTTATTATGGGTAGCGCACGTTCTCAACCATTCTTTGAATTTCTTCAGAAGGCTTTTCTGTCATATAGGATACAGAAATGGCAACGATAAAGTTAATGAGCGCACCAATACAACCTACAGATAGAGGAGAAATACCCATAACCCAGAACTCAGGTGTATTTGGGAAGCTATTGGTGCCCGGGATAAAGAACCAGCCTAGGTAGGTAAAGATATAGCTCAGGGTAAACGCTGAACCAAGTAGCATACCTGCTACTGCACCTTTAGCATTAATGCGCTTGAAGAAAATACCCATCATCAATACAGGGAAGATTGATGATGCGGCCATCCCAAACGCTAGAGCTACCGTTTGCGCTGCGAACCCCGGCGGATTAATCCCCAGCCAGGTGGCAATCAAGATCGCCCCCACCATGGAAATTCGTGCGCAGAGCATTTCCGTTTTATCGGAAATCTGTGGGAACAAGGTGTTTTTAATCAAGTCATGACTCACCGCAGAGGAAATTGCCAGGAGCAAGCCCGATGCTGTGGAGAGTGCTGCAGCGATACCACCTGCTGCCATTAGACCGATCATCCAGCTTGGCATATTCGCAATCTCAGGAAGTGCCAATACCAAGATATCGTTGTTGATGGTCAGCTCGTTACCTGCCCAACCACGCTCTGCTGCAGTGCCTTGTTCAAACTCCACGTTTTTGTCGTTATAAAACTGGACACGGCCATCGTTATTTTTATCTTCAAACTTAACTAAACCTGTGACTTCCCAGTTTTTAAACCACTCAGGACGCTCGTCATACACTATCGGTGCTTGTTCAGTACCTGCAGGGTAAATGGATTCTAACAAGTTCAAACGAGCCATAGATGCCAGTGGTGGCGCTGTGGTGTAGAACAGAGCGATAAACACTAAGGCCCAACCTGCAGACCAGCGCGCATCAGAGATCTTCGGAACGGTAAAGAAGCGAATGATCACGTGTGGCAAACCTGCAGTACCCACCATTAAGGTTAAGGTGAAGAGGAACATATTCCATTTGTTCTCTACGTCTGCAGTATAGTCTTGGAAACCAAGGTCGCGAACGACTTCGTTAAGCTTATGCAATAAAGGTTGGCCTGATTCTAAGTGCGTACCAACAAAGCCGGTTTGTGGCAAGAAGTGGCCGGTCATTTGCAGGGACAAATAGATAGCAGGGATGGTGAACGCAAGGATCAACACCACATATTGTGCAACCTGGGTGTAGGTCACCCCTTTCATACCACCGAGTACCGCGTAGAAGAACACTACG
Organism: Thiopseudomonas sp.; assembly: GCA_035271365.1. GTDB lineage: Bacteria > Pseudomonadota > Gammaproteobacteria > Pseudomonadales > Pseudomonadaceae > Denitrificimonas. Next base: position 79,030 of record DATERS010000056.1, on the reverse strand, counting down.
ACAGCAGAGATGATCAAGCCTACAGTGCTGCTCACTTCCAAGAAGCGTGCAAAGGCAACCCCAGCACCGGTCATTTGACCAATTACGTAAGTCAGCGAAATAATAATTAACATTACAACGGCCACTAGGCGTGCTGTTGTACTGTCATAACGTGAGCCGACAAAATCGGGCACTGTGTATTTACCGAAGCGACGCAAGTAAGGCGCCAGTAAGGTCGCCAGTAGCACGTAACCACCGGTCCAGCCTAAGATAAAGGATGAGTTGACGTAGCCGACCGAGATCAGACCTGCCACCGAGATAAATGATGCAGCTGACAGCCAGTCAGCCGCTGTTGCCATACCGTTAAATACGGGGTGTACCTCACCACCGGCGATATAGAACTCGCGGGTGGATTTGGCACGAGCCCAAATCGCAATCCATGTATAGATTACGAATGAGCCAGCAACAAAAATCATGTTGATCATGAATTGACTCATGGTTTACTCCTCTAGGCCGAATTTTTTATCCAATTTGTTCATTCTCCAAGCATAGAAAAAGATCAAAATTAGAAATGTAAAAATTGAGCCTTGTTGGGCAAACCAGAAACCCATGTCTGCTCCACCGATGTGAATATTCATGAGCCAGGGACGAAGTAGGATTCCAAAGCCATAAGACACGGTGGCCCAGATAATTAAGCAAAAGACGATTAGCCGCAAGTTTGCCGACCAATAGGCTTTGTTTGATGCTTCTTTAGAATCAGTCATGACAACTGCTCTCCATTTATTGTATTTATAATAGGGATTACGCTCTTTTTTAGAGATGTAACCGAATGTAACTATGCGGAAAATACGAGAAATAAGTAGTCTCTACTTTGGTCTGATGCTTAATGTTGGCTTGATAAAAGGCTTTAAATAGCCGTTTTGCGGTAGTTATTGTTTATTTTTTTTACCTGTAATTTACTGCGGTACAACTAAAGTATGGGTTTTCTGTGCTTTTTCGTTGGGTTTTTAATCGAAAAAAAGACCTGTTTAGAGTTGTTTTTGTCATTGACCTTATATTTAAAAGACCTGATGCATTACATGTTTATTATGAGTTTTTTCTATAAGGCGATTGATTGTTCTTTTTAAATGCACACTGTCTCGTCAGAAATTGTGATCTGTGTAGGGGCAGATAAAGTAATTCTGATGATTGAAGGGGGCTTGAAACCTGCAGAATCGACCATATTATATTAAGTATGAGAGTGAGCGCAGGTGATAGTGTAGAGTGCTGATAAACCGGCTCATCGTATTAACTACAAGGAAATAGCTATTATGCGTATTGATCGTTTTACTAGTCAGCTTCAGCTGGCATTGTCAGATGCACAATCATTGGCTGTAGGTCAGGATCATTCTGCAATTGAACCATTGCACTTGATTTCAGCGTTATTAGATCAGCAAGGTGGCGCTATTCGCCCATTGCTGATGCAGGTGGGTTTTGATGTTAAGAAATTACGTGAAGCCCTAGATAAAGGTTTGGATCAGCTCGCTAAACTGCAAAGCCCAACGGGCGATATGAATATGTCGCAAGATTTAGCGCGTTTGCTCAATCAAGCTGACCGCTTAGCCCAGCAGAAAGGCGATCAGTATATTTCCAGTGAGCTGGTGTTACTGGCAGCAATGGATGATAAGACTGCGCTGGGTAAAATTCTTTTAGCGCAAGGTGTGAACCGCCAAGCGCTTGAAAATGCCATTACCAATTTACGTGGTGGTGACAATGTGGATGATCCCAATGCTGAGCAATCACGCCAAGCTTTGGATAAATACACCGTTGACTTAACTAAGCGTGCTGAAGAAGGCAAGCTTGACCCAGTGATTGGTCGTGATGAGGAAATCCGCCGTACGATTCAGGTACTGCAGCGCCGTACTAAAAACAACCCAGTATTAATCGGTGAGCCGGGTGTAGGTAAAACTGCCATCGCTGAAGGTTTAGCGCAGCGCATTATCAACGGCGAAGTACCTGATGGCTTAAAAAGCAAGCGTCTGTTATCGCTGGATATGGGCGCCTTGATTGCCGGTGCTAAATACCGTGGTGAATTTGAAGAGCGTCTGAAAAACTTACTCAATGAAGTGGCCAAACAAGAAGGCCAGATCATTTTGTTTATTGATGAACTGCATACCATGGTCGGCGCTGGTAAAGGCGAAGGCGCGATGGATGCCGGTAATATGCTCAAGCCTGCTTTAGCGCGTGGTGAACTGCACTGTGTGGGCGCTACAACCTTAGACGAGTACCGTCAGTATATTGAGAAAGATGCGGCCCTTGAGCGTCGTTTCCAGAAAGTGCAGGTCGATGAGCCGTCTGAAGAAGACACCATTGCCATTTTGCGTGGCCTCAAAGAGCGCTATGAAGTGCACCACGGCGTGACTATTACCGATGGCGCGATTATCGCTGCAGCTAAACTTTCACACCGCTATATCACTGACCGTCAGTTGCCGGATAAAGCCATCGACTTGATTGATGAAGCGGCCAGTATGATTCGTATGGAAATTGACTCTAAGCCTGAGGCTTTGGATCGCTTAGATCGTCGTTTGATTCAGCTGAAAATTGAGCGTCAAGCGCTGAAAAAAGAAGACGATGCAGCAACCAAAAAGCGTTTAGAGAAACTCGTTGAAGAAATCTCTGAGCTGGAGCGCGAGTACGCTGATTTAGAAGAAATCTGGAAATCAGAAAAATCTGAAGTGCAAGGCTCGGCGCAGTTACAGCAAAAAATTGAGCAAGCCCGTCAAGAAATGGATTTAGCGCGTCGTAAAGGTGATCTCAACCGTGCCGCTGAATTGCAGTACGGTATTATTCCAGACCTAGAGCGCAGTCTGGAAATGGTTGATCAAAACAGCAAGGTGGAAAACCAGCTGTTGCGTACTAAAGTGACGGATGAAGAAATTGCCGATGTGGTGTCACGTTGGACCGGTATTCCAGTCTCCAAAATGCTCGAAGGTGAGCGTGATAAGTTACTGAAAATGGAAGACTTGTTGCATACACGGGTGATTGGCCAGAATGAAGCGGTGACTGCGGTATCCAACGCGGTACGTCGTTCACGTGCGGGCTTGTCTGATCCGGATCGCCCAAGTGGTTCGTTCTTATTTTTAGGCCCGACCGGTGTGGGTAAAACTGAGCTGTGTAAAGCGCTGGCTGAGTTCTTATTTGATACCGAAGATGCCTTGATCCGCATTGATATGTCCGAGTTTATGGAAAAACACTCGGTCGCGCGTTTAATCGGTGCGCCGCCAGGCTATGTGGGCTACGAAGAGGGTGGTTACCTCACTGAAGCGGTGCGTCGTAAGCCTTACTCGGTGGTACTGATGGATGAAGTTGAGAAAGCTCACCCGGATGTATTTAACGTCTTGCTGCAAGTTCTGGATGATGGTCGTTTAACCGACAGTCATGGCCGCACGGTCGATTTTCGTAATACTGTAGTGGTGATGACCTCGAACCTGGGTTCGATGCAGATTCAAGAGTTGATGGGCGATCGTGAAGCACAGCGTGCAGCGGTAATGGATGCAGTGGGTCAGCATTTCCGTCCGGAGTTTATCAACCGTATTGATGAGTTGGTGATCTTTGAGCCGTTGGGTACGGAGCAGATTGCTGGTATTGCTGATATCCAGTTGGGTCGTTTACGCCAGCGTTTAGCTGAGCGTGAATTGCGCTTTGAGTTAACACCTGAAGCCTTAGAGAAGTTAGTGGCTGAAGGTTACGATCCAATCTATGGTGCACGTCCATTGAAGCGTGCGATTCAACGTTGGATTGAAAACCCGCTGGCGCAACAAATTCTTTCTGGAGAGTTTGAGCCGGGCACAACCATTCAAGCAACCCTTGACGACGGTGAGATTGTGTTTAAATAAACACGGCTTAATCCGTTATACAGAGCGCAACCTTCGGGTTGCGTTTCTGTTTGTGGTGCAGTCATGATTGTTGTATATCGCGCATATTGGGTCAGTTAAGCTGCTATTGAAAAGAGGGCTAGACTGCTGATTCAGGCCTAGCGCAGCCATCAGCTGCCCCACGAAATCTGTTAAACTCTAGGCTTTATTCTTTTAGGTCATTACCCATGCCGCACGCCGTATCGCGTTTGCGTGATCAACGCTTGGCTCGCAGTCAAAAACCTTTCTTAGCCCGTGGTGCTTATTTAGTGCGCTGCGAGCGTTGCCGTGTCAGTGCTGCCTATTGCATGTGCGCTTGGCAGCCTAAGGTCACCGCGCAGAGTGCTGTGTGTTTACTGATGTACGATGCCGAGCCATTAAAACCGACTAATACCGGCTGGCTGATAGCGGATGTGGTACCGGATACCTTTGCTTTTGCTTGGTCGCGCACTGAAGTGGATCAGAATATCCTTAATCTGTTAGCCGACCCGCAATGGCAACCCTATGTGGTGTTTCCAGAAGAATATGTAGCCACTGAGCGAGTGGTACATGATGTAGCGCATGCCCAGCTGAAAGCCTCAGGCAAGCGCCCGTTGTTTATTGTCTTAGACGGCACTTGGACTGAGGCGCGCAAGATGTTTCGTAAGTCTGCTTATCTGATGGATTTACCGGTACTGAGTTTGCAGCCTGAAGATATTTCCCGCTATCGCCTACGCCGCTCAACTCGCGAAGAACATCTATGCACCGCTGAAGTCACCGCTTTATGTCTGCATCTGGCCGATGATACGGCAGCAGCATTAGCTCTGGAAACCTGGTTCGCACGCTTTAGCCGCCACTATCTCGCAGGCCGTAAGCCACCATCAGTCGCTGAGAAAGAAGCACTGCGTAATGGTACCGCTCTGTAGTTATGCGCATAACCTATGGGGAAACTAGCTGGCTAGATTCACACAATAGATGTGTAAGTAACACGGTTGCAACGCCAAAAAATACGCGTATAGCTCGCGTTTTTTGATATAGTTAGCTAGCTAACTAATTTGGTAAAGGTCTTATGAGTACAACGTCAAAACCGCTCTACGGTATTTTATTGGTTATGTGTGCCGGCTTGCTATTGGCTACACATGATGGGGTTTCTAAATATTTAACCCATATTTATCCGCTGATTATGGTGATCTGGCTGCGCTACTTTGTGCAAACACTGGCGATGATTGTCTTGTTCTTCCCAAAGATGCGCTGGGCAATTTTACGCACCCAACGGCCATGGTTGCAGTTATTACGCGCGATCAGTTTGCTCAGTATCAGTCTACTGTTTATCAGTGGCCTACGCTATATTCCATTGGCTGAAGCCACTGCAGTGATCTTTTTAGCACCGCTGATTGTGACGGTGCTTTCGGCAGTGGTGCTGCATGAAAAAGTCAGTAAAGGGCAGTGGGCCGCTGTTACCGTTGGGTTTTTAGGCGTCTTGTTTATTGTACGTCCAGGTGGGGATTTATTTACCCCAGCCATTTTATTACCGGTGGGTGCATCGTTTTGCTTTGCGATTTATCAACTGATTACTCGCCGTCTTGCCAGTACAGACCACGCTGTGACCAGTAACTTTTTATCAGGCTTGTTTGGAACGGTTGTGCTGACGGCATTATTACCCGGCCAATATACATTGAACGTAGCCAGTGTTGATCTACTGTTTATGTTGGCGCTGGGTTTACTGGCGATGACCGCACATATGTTGCTGACTATGGCGTTAAAATACTCTACCGCAGCAACGTTAGCGCCGTTCACCTATGCGCAAATTGTTTTTGCTGGCGTTGTTGGCTATATCGCTTTTGGGCATCTACCTGATATTTTCTCGATTATCGGCGTGCTTATTATTAGCAGTAGCGGCTTAGCGGTGGCCTATTTACAGCATCAAGCACCGAGGGCCTAAGGTTAACCTTGTGGTTAATTTTTACGCAGGATGGCTTGCAGTTTAGCCAGTTCGATAGGTTTAGCTAAATGACCATTCATGCCGGCCTGCTTGGCGCGCAGGTGATGCTCTTCCAGTACATGCGCCGACAGCGCAATAATCGGTACTGGAAGTAAACCGTGGGCTGTTTCGTAGGCGCGCTGTTTTTTTGCCGCAGTAAAACCATCCATCACTGGCATTTCACAATCCATTAACACCAAATCATAGCGATTTTTTTGCAGCATCTCTAAAGCGATTTGACCGTTGGCTGCGACATCAATTTTAATTCCCAGCTTACTTAATAAACCTGCGATCACTTTTACCGAGGTCGCATCATCCTCCGCGACTAAGACGCGCTTACCCGCAATTGGAGTTGTATCAAGCGGTGCGCTACTGTGTTGCACCGCATTGATCAGCGTGGTCTTTAATGTTGAAGCACTGACGGGTTTCATCAGCACATGACTGATTCCAGCGTTACGTGCTGTGACTGCATCAATCTGACTGCTGCTGGTCAGCATAATTAAGGTGCTATTAGCGGTAAGTATCGGGTCTTTTTGTATCCGCACAGCGAAGGCAATCGCCGTTGATTTGTGAGTTGTTTCACTGATGATAATGGCGTCAAAGCGCTGCCCTTGCATGTTTCTATTGCGCAAGAGCGCCACGGCTTCAGTGATTGATGAACGAGTGCTGACGAGCATGCCCCATTCGCTACATTGCTGCGCCAAGACTTTTTGCGAGAGCGGGTTACTATCAATAATTAAAATATGTTTTTGACGTAATGCTGTATCTGCTTCGATATGGCTGACTGGGTTTTGTTCGGCATTGAGTGGCACGTTAAAGGTAAAGACTGTGCCGTGCGGGCTGCGCTTTATTTTGAAGCTACCGGTCATTAAGTTGATTAATTTACGCGCAATAATAATACCTAAATTACCGCCGATAAAAGATGTGCTGAGCAAGTCTTTACTGTGCAATTGTGCGGTACTTAGAATATGACGTTCTTGATCACTCAAAGGTGTGCCGGTGTCTTGCACGCTAAAAAGCAACTGCTCCTGTTCGCTGCTTTTGTCGACCATCACGCTTAGAATAATCTCACCGTTGTAGGTTCGTTTAAATGCATTACTGAGGATGCTGAGTACAACTTGACGAAAGCGTACAGGGTCACCCAGTATGGTTTCAGGCGTCTGGGGTTGCAAAAAAACAGTCAGTTCAACTTGCTGCTCTTTAGCGCGAAAGGAAAAAGCTTGGGTGCATTCCTGCAGTAATCCGGCCAAGTTAAAAGGCGTGTGACTGAGTACAATCTCATTGGACTCAAGACGTGAAACATCTAAAATCGCATCAATAAGGCTCAGTAGTTCATTGCCTGAGCCTTGAATAGTGTGTGCGTAGTCACGCTGTTTAGTAGACAGCGGTGTATCGAGCAATAAGGTTGTCATGCCCAATACGCCACTCAAAGGGGTGCGTATTTCATGGCTGATTTTTGCTAAGAGTTCGGACTTGGCGCGACGTTCTGCGTCTTCAGCTGCCTGCTTAAATGCACGCTCCATTGTTTTAGCGATTTGATTATTATGGGTTTGACTCAGTCCCGCGCTAATAATAACTGCGCTGATTGATACACTGGCGAGGATAAGAAACATGATGCCGTCTGAATAGAGCTCATGTTGATTGATAAAGTAGGGCCAAACGACTAGTAAAGTTAGGGATGTAATCGTTAAACCAAGTGATAATAGACCCGTGTGTGCACATTCGCTGCGCCTTGCTTTTAATGTGCAGCCCAGCAATATAACGGTTGAACTGATCAATAGATAAAAAGTCAGGGCGTGAGAGTAGTGAGCGGGTAGTACGAATATGCCGATAATGCTTAAGACTAATAGCGCCATATGGCCTATCAGTTGCTTGAATAATCGACTTAAACTCCGTGATTTGGGTAGGCATTGCAAGCATGCGGCATGCAAAAAAAATAAGCTTACAACAACACAGCTGTAGATGATCTGCGTCGTGTGATTGGCCAGTAAATCGAATGGTGTTAGCGGCTGCTGAATTGCGAAAGTTAAAAACAGCAGCATAGAGCTGACTGCCAGAGCGACGAATAGATTGCTGTAGTACTGAGTATTGAGAAAGCGCAATAGGTTGTAGAGAATGGTGCTAAGAATGACGCCGAGTACTATGCCAGTTAGCGATGGGGGGGCTGCTTTAGCAACAAAATAAATGGCCAACTGTTGGTGAGTAATGCTCAGCGGGATCGGGCTGCCTGCCGAAAATACGGCATGGTAATAGTCCGGAACACTGACAATTAAAAATGCAGTGCCAAAGATCATACTGATAATTAGGGCGATTGCTAAGCGAATAGGATTCACGTCAGTACTTAACGCCTCTAAATAATTAAAAAACGCCCCGTATACAGCGCATAGCGGGGCGTTTAGATATGAGCCTAGCTATGTGTTACTGCTGCTGCTCACGCTCAATGGCACGATAACCAATGTCTTTACGGTAGAAGCTGCCTTCCCAGCTGATCTTCTCAGCCAGTTTGTAAGCATTCGCCTGTGCTTCGGCTACGGTATCACCCATTGCCGTAGCGCAGAGTACACGACCACCAGTGTTGATGATTTTGCCGTCTTTAAGGCTGCTGCCAGCGTGGAACACTTTACCGTCCAGCTCCGCTGCGGCATCAAGACCTTGAATTTCATGACCAGCGCTGTAGCCGTCAGCAGGATAACCGCCTGACGCGATGACCACACCCAGGCTTGGACGTGGATCCCACTGTGCTTCAACTTTGTCTAACGCCTTAGCTAATGCTGCTTCAATCAGCAGAATTAGGCTGGACTCTAAACGCAGTAAAATCGGCTGAGTTTCTGGATCGCCAAAGCGGCAGTTGTACTCAATAATTTTTGGCGCGCCGTCTTTATCAATCATTAAGCCAGCGTATAAGAAGCCGGTGTACACATGACCTTCAGCCGCCATGCCGCGCACGGTGGGGTAGATGATTTCTTCTAACACACGCTTGTGTACCGCATCAGTCACGACTGGAGCAGGGGAGTAAGCACCCATGCCGCCGGTGTTTGGGCCAGTATCGCCATCGCCAACACGCTTGTGATCTTGACTGGTAGCCATGGGTAGAACGTTTTCACCGTCAACCATGACAATAAAGCTGGCTTCTTCACCATCCAAAAATTCTTCGATCACTACGCGTGATCCGGCTGCACCAAAGGCGTTGCCTGAGAGCATATCAATCACTGCGGCTTCGGCTTCTTCAAGCGTCATTGCAACAATCACACCTTTACCTGCAGCTAAGCCATCGGCTTTAACCACGATCGGTGCGCCTTGCTCACGTAAGTAAGCCAGTGCTGGCTCCACTTCAGTAAAGTTAGCATAGTTACTGGTGGGGATATTGTGGCGGGCAAAGAAGTCTTTAGTGAAGGCTTTAGAGCCTTCTAACTGTGCCGCGGCTGCAGTTGGACCGTAGATATCTAAATTGCGCTTGCGGAAGGTATCCACCACGCCAGCAACCAGCGGTGCTTCTGGACCAACAATGGTCAGATAGACATTGTTCTGCTCAGCAAAATCAGCCAGTTCGTCAATGGCTAAAACATTAATCGCGACGTTTTCGCACTTAGCTTCAGTGGCAGTACCGGCATTACCCGGTGCGATAAAGATTTTCTCAACCCGTGGATCTTGCGCTACTTTCCAAGCTAGAGCGTGTTCGCGCCCGCCATTACCGATAATTAAAATATTCATAGAAAACGATCCTTTAAAGAGCAATTAATGGCGGAAGTGACGCATGCCAGTAAATACCATGGCAATATCAGCTTCGTCTGCTGCAGCAATCACTTCAGCATCACGCATGGAGCCACCGGGCTGGATGACTGCACGGATACCGACTTTGGCGGCGTTATCTAAACCGTCACGGAAAGGGAAGAAGGCATCGGACGCCATTACCGCACCTGCAACTTCTAAGTTGGCTTGTTCAGCTTTGATCGCAGCAATACGTGCAGAGTTGACGCGGCTCATTTGGCCTGCGCCAACACCGATAGTTTGACGGTTCTTGGCATAGACAATGGCGTTGGATTTAACGAACTTAGCCACTTTCCAAGCAAAGATTAAATCGTGGATTTCTTGCTCAGTCGGCGCGCGACGCGTTACCACTTTTAGGTCATCGGCAGTGATCATTTGAATGTCACGGCTTTGTACCAGCAGGCCGCCATTCACACGTTTGTAATCTAGACTGGCGCTGCGCTCAGCAGGCCACTGACCGCACTCTAGTAAGCGTACGTTGGCTTTGCTAGCGACCACGTCACGTGCCGCTTGGCTGATGCTAGGGGCGATAATCACTTCAACAAACTGACGATCAACAATAGCTTGTGCAGTTTCAGCATCCAGTTCACGGTTAAAGGCAATGATACCGCCAAAGGCTGATTCAGTGTCGGTGGCGTAAGCTAAATCGTAAGCCTTACGGATACCGCCTTCTGCGTCAGTCGCCACGGCCACACCGCAAGGGTTGGCGTGTTTTACAATCACACAGGCTGGCTTTACAAAGCTTTTTACGCACTCAAGCGCTGCATCGGTATCAGCAACGTTATTAAACGACAGCTCTTTACCTTGCAGTTGTATGGCACTGGCAATGCTGGCTTCTTGTGGATTGGCTTCGGTGTAAAACGCTGCGGTTTGGTGCGGGTTTTCACCGTAACGCATATCTTGCGCTTTAATAAACTGCGTATTGAAGGTGTTTGGGAACGCGCTGCGCGCTTGCGTGCTGAGAGTCTCAGCAGCCTGATCAATAGTGCCCAGATAGTTCGCAATCATGCCGTCGTAGGCTGCGGTGTGCTCGAACGCTTTGAGCGCTAAGTTGAAGCGTTGTGCGTAGCTTAAGCCACCTTGTTTCAGGCCTTCGATAATCATGCCGTAGTCGCTGCTGTTGACCACAATCGTTACGTCTTTATGGTTCTTCGCCGCGCTGCGCACCATGGTCGGGCCGCCGATATCGATGTTTTCAATCGCATCGGGCAGGGTGCAACCAGGCTTAGCTACTGTTGCTGCGAAGGGGTAAAGATTCACTGCCACTAAATCAATCGGCTTAATACCGTGCTCAGTCATAATGGCGGCGTCGATATCACGACGACCTAAAATACCACCATGAATTTTTGGGTGCAGGGTCTTGACGCGGCCATCCATCATTTCCGCGAAGCCGGTGTAGTCAGCCACTTCAATGGCAGGAATAGCGTTGTCTTTCAGTAACTTAAACGTACCGCCGGTGGAGAGAATTTCCACGCCTAAGGCGTCCAGTGCTTGCGCAAATTCAACGATACCGGTTTTATCAGAGACGCTGATCAGAGCGCGACGAATAGGCGTTTTTGAAGTGTGGTCAGTCATTGGGTTTCCTAACTATAAACGGCAAATTGCGCAAGACTCACAGGTGAGTTGCGCAGGGTTAGATTTTAAAGAAGGTTGTACTGTTTGAGCTTTTTACGCAAAGTACCGCGGTTCAGGCCGAGCATTTCTGAGGCGCGCGTTTGATTGCCCTGCACATGCTGCATTACTGAAGCAAATAAAGGCGCTTCAACTTCGCTCAGTACCAAGTTATAGACATCGTTGACGTGCGCACCATCTAAGTGGGCAAAGTACTCTTGCAACGTTTTTTCAACACATGAACGTAATGTCAGGTGTTCATTGTTGCTGATGGTCATAAGCGGCATAGTAGTTTTTGTCACGACAGATATCTCATAACGGAACGTTTTATCATTGGAATCATGCAGCGTCTGTTAAGCCTAGAATGCGCAGTTGCTCAAAGAACACTTGAATCTGGTGTTTTTGTGCGGTTTCGCAATCCAGCTGATTAAACGTTGTACGAAATTGTTGTGCCCCTGGCAGTGATGCTAAGTACCAGTGCGTGTGTTTGCGAGCAATCCGCACGCCCATCGGCTGACCATAAAATGCATGCAATAGCTCAAGATGCTCGAGCAAAATTGACTCTAGTGCGTTTAAACTGATGGCCGGCAGTAATTGACCCGTCGCGAGGAAATGATTGATTTCCTGAAAGATCCACGGCCGTCCTTGTGCTGCGCGACCAATCAATAAGCCGTCTGCGCCCGTGTGTTGCAGGACCTGTTGGGCCTTGAGTGGGCTGTCAATATCGCCATTAGCGAAGACTGGAATTGATATGGCTTGCTTAATAAGCGCAATAGTATCGTATTCGGCGTCACCATTGTAGCGATCTGCGCGTGTGCGGCCATGTACCGCAAGGGCATTGATACCTTCTTGCTCGGCAATCCTAGCAATTGTCACACCGTTTTTGTTGTCTTGATCCCAGCCTGTACGGATTTTTAAGGTGACCGGAACTTCAACTGCAGCGCGCACCGCTTGCAGAATCTGAGTGACGAGCGGCTCATCTTTGAGTAACGCGGAACCGGCTGCTTTATTGCAGACTTTTTTCGCCGGGCAACCCATATTGATATCAATCATATGTGCGCCAAGTTCCACGCATTGTTGCGCAGCATGGGCCAGCATCGCCGGGTCAGCTCCTGCTATTTGCATCGAACGCGGCTCAGGATCACTGTCGGTTAATAAGCGCAAACTGGATTTGCGACTGCTCCATAGACTGGTGTCGCTGGTGAGCATTTCCGATACGGTTAAACCGGCACCAAAACGCGCACATAACTGGCGTTGTGGACGGTCAGTGACGCCCGCCATTGGCGCGAGAATCAGGTTGTTAGCTAATGTGTAGGAACCAATACGAACCATCGACATGGATTGCCCAGCCTGCGCGCAGCATAAAAAGAAATAAAATAAGATCGCCTATGATACCTGCTCTAAGCGTATCGATAAAGCGGCAAGCCCATTGTTCAAAGAAAACCTGTCTACAGCGGCTGAGGCTTAAGCGTTAATGCATAAGTTGCCGCTGAATAAGCACTATATAGACTCAGACTTAAAGTGACTTCCACAGAGAGTCAAAATCTTCACCGGGTGAACTGACTGTTGATGCTTCAGTGGTCTGTGTTTCAACGGGTTTGATCGGTGTCGTAACCTTGTATTCAAATTGACTGATGCTGCCCGTGTGCATTGAACGCTTTGCTAGCGTTGCTTTAAGCTCGGTACCTTGCTGGTTAATAGCGACTTTATGCCCTTCTTGAAAAGGTATACGCGGTGCTATAACGCTGGCAGGTTGTGATAGAGCAGGGATTTCAGGCACTAATAAAGCACGTAAGAAATGGCTGGATGTATCGTTACTGCGTAAGAGCTGTAAGCCGCATGGCTGTGCGTTGGGTGCAATCAGTTCAATACCCATTTGCGTACCTTCAGTATCAACTTGGCGAATCCAGCGAATCAGAGCCGTTGACCACGCGTTATTTTCGACTTGGCAGATTGCAATGATTTCCCCAGCTTGGAGCTGAGGGGGCACCGCGTCGTGCCAGGCTAAACAGTAACCACCAGGGCTGCTATTAATGATAGCCAAGGTGTACGTTGGGTACAGTGCTGCAGATGCTTGCGTGTCGCGCTTATAGGCAGCACCACCGAGTGGGGGCAGGCTGCCATACTCGATCAAGTTGACTTGTAAAGGATTGAACTCAGCGTCTGATTTAACATCGCTGGCTGTATCCCAAATATCACGTTCGGCGTTGTCGGTGTTGTATGTGGCGATACTGACTTGGTGTGATTTGAGCGTGTCTTCAAAAGGTTCTTGGTCAGATAAATAGTAATGTACAGCGCTCATACCAAGGCATACCTGCAATGTGCCATTACTGCTGGTACGTTGGAAGTCACGTTGTGCAATATTGTCCCAAGCACTGCACAGTTGGGCCAGAAGCGTGCTGGACATATTGTCAGGTATAGCAATTTTGTGTTTGATACTTGGATTACCAAACGATTGCTGATGACGCACCAGTGCTTCAGCTAAATCTTGTGTGTTGAGACCCACTCGCGTTTCGCTGCTAGCGCGTTCAAGCAGTTCTTTATAACGTGGTGGGGCATCATGATTGAGGTCGGCTACAAATAAGCTGCTCGGTAAGTCTGCGTTTTGCAATTTAGTCAACAGCACCCAGTTAGGCAGGATATTAGCTAAAATTGCAATATCGCTTTGGCGCATTTGGTTGGTACGTGCGCAGCTTAATAACAGCGCACAGCTATACGCCGACTCAACACTCTGTTCAGATATCGTTCCGAGCATCGGGTCACGAGTTAGTTGCGACTGCATATTGTTTTTTGTCGCAATTTTGTATATTTGATGCAGTTCAAGCCAAAACAGAGGCGGCGCTGTGAAATACAGCTGATAAGTGCGTACCTGAGAAATAAACATACTGTGTACGGCGCGCTGCAAGGCTAAAGCGAGCACTGAGTGTTTCTGCTGGAGGGCTTCAACAATAGCTATTTTATAGCCGACAGTCAGATGATTTTGTAATGCTTGGCATAAATTAGCGACTTTTTGCGGGCGCTCATCAAGCATGACTGAGTTATTTAAAAAGTGTTTCTCCAGCTGAGAGTTAATAAATAACACTTCTGGTCGTAATAATTCTAATAGCTGTACGCGGTTCTCGGCATCTGTTTTGAAGTTATTCAGTTCGATCAATGCTTGATATAGGAGGCGCGCAGTCTCACCAATATTGGCTTTGGGTAAGTCTTGGATCCACGATTTCAAATCACGCACATTGGGCTTACAAAACACTAATCTTGTTTGTTCTGGTGTAGGCACTTGTAAACGTAATTGTTGAATTTGTGTATCCATTGATTTTCCTACTTAAATTACCGAGAGTCACTACAGTTAGGGCGTGTGGCTATATGCCATCAGGTATTGTACATTCTTATAACTAAATTTCTACGGCCATACGTTGGCCCACTTGGACTGCACAGGCTGCTTGTAATTCGCTTTCCCAGTTCACATGTCCCGGTCCAAATAAGACAACTGCAGTTGAGCCCAGTTTAAAGCGACCCAGTTCAGCACCTTTCTCTAGCGTGATTGGTTGACGGGCGGCTTGGCTATAATCATAGCTGCGTAACTCGCGTAAGGGTGGTGTAATCATGCCTGCCCAAACGGTTTCAATACTGGCAACAATCATCGCGCCAACTAGAACAACTGCCATTGGGCCGTGTTCTGTATCGAAGATGCAGGCCACACGTTCGTTGCGTGCAAATAATTCAGGAACATTCTCAGCTGTGGTGTGATTAACAGAGAATAAACGCCCTGGAATATAAACCATTTCGCGCAAAATTCCGGTTAATGGCATATGCACGCGGTGGTAGTCTTTGGGTGATAGATATACGGTTGAGAAGTTGCCGCCCATAAAGGGTGTGGCACGCTCTGCATCACCGCCAAGCAGTTCGACCAAGCTGAAGCTGTGGCCTTTGGCCTGAAAAATACGGCCATGTTCAATACTACCCACTTGACTGATAACACCGTCAGCAGGTGATAACACAGCTTTATCACTCTGGTCGAGCGGGCGTGCATCAGGCTTAAGTGCTCGAGTAAAGAAATCATTAAAATGCTTGTAAGCGCTTGGATCTTCTAGTTGCGCTTCACTCATATTCACTTGATAGCGTTTAACAAACCACGCAATTAAGCGGTTTTTAAACCATGTGGTTTCGCACTCTGCCAATCTGCCAATCAAACGTGACAACAGATGGTGAGGCAATACATATTGCATAAAAATAAACAGACGTTGCTTGATGTGCATGTATATTGGGCCCTATTTAGTTGTCGTTATAAATATGTGAGTTGTCATCTTAGTGAGTTTAGCAGAAGTGGGTGATTGCGCTTGTAGAGGAACCGGTTATGCAAATAATACTATTGCACCGATTCAATAGTGCGTGCTGATACGCCACTCTTATCTTAGCGCTTACGCGAGCTAAAGAGTACCAATGCGCGCTGGATATATTCTAATGTTTTTTTCAAGCCCTGTATCGTGACGGGATGCAGAGCTGTGGTGAATTGATCTACGGCGATCAGCATTGCAACTCGGTTGCCGTTGGACAGTGATGCTAGCATCCAGTGTGTATCGGCAAACACGCTGATAAGTTCAGCTGGTAGCTGCGTATTAATGCGCGATGCGTTGCTATCGTCAATCAGTAAGTGTGTTGGCTGTGTCGTAAAGTGTTTGATTGCAGGCGTTGTACCCAGTGCAAATGTGTTGGGAAGTTGTTTGGCGTGGATACCGTATAAATGGCTGACTTTTGCATAGTGAGCCTGCTGGTCAAGGGTCATAATGCAAATGCGCTGCAGGCCGCAGGCTTGTAAGGCAAGACTGATACGCTCTATTAACTGTACTGGGTTACTAAATGGGCAGGGTGTGCGCACCAGTTCAGTACAGTGAATACGCCATTGTATTAAGTCTTCGCTACTGGGCGCATAGCGGTCTGCTGATGTCGAGGGTTCGCGTAAACGCTGTGTGTGCCATGGCCAGAGTAAGGCTTGCGCAGGATGCCATAGATCACGATTGCTTTGCTGGCGGGCATGGCTGACAGCCAGTTGGTGGGTGGTTTGTTGTACCGTGGCAAGGTCATCTTTTAAGTACAAACTGATTAAACGCTGCCAACGAATACACTGTTCAGTACCCCAGGAGCTGTGTGCAGCCATGACTAAGCCACAGGTGAAAACTAAGGTGTTGGCTGGGCGGTTCAGCCAGCTATTAAGGGCCGGCAATTGGTCCAGTTTTTGTTGCTGTAATAAGGGCTGCTCTATTTTTCGCGCGATATGCAAGGCTTTGACTAGCATGTGTGGGTTATCACTGAGTAAGCTGTAACCTTCAATAATCCAGTTGGGTAATTTCCAATGCTGCGCTAGGCCTAAGCAGAGAGTAGTGAGTGGCATACCGAGCAGTTCACGTTCGACATCAACGGCGGGTTCATTGTTGCCTAAAACACGCCGCTCCCATTCGGTAAAAAACTCAGGGTAACGGGTCAGTAGTGGCCAGCTTGGCGATAAGAACAGCAGGCTGCCCCAATGGATTTCATGCCAGAAGCGCGCCATGCGTGTGCTAAATAAACCCATAGCTTGAACATTCAGATGCTGGCCAATCAGCCATACTTGGCGCAATGCAAAAGGTATGCTGGTTTCTTCATCATCGATCAGGCTTCGTAATAGTGTTGCGCAGCGCTGTAAACCGAGACGCGATAAAGCATTTTCCAACGTTTGTACGGGCTCTGATAGGGAGCTGTGGCCGCGGTTGGCTTCGCGCATAATAATAAAAGCAATAGTGGGTGCTTGACTGATCACCTGTGCGATATCACGCAATGATTTATTCGGACTTTGTAAAATATGTAAAGCCCGCTCACGATGCGCTTTATAAACAGGCAGCCGAGTATTATCCAGCTGTTTTATCCACTGCTCTAAATTTTTATTGTGAGGTGCTATGCTCGTCATATATTCAGTCTCTAGACTACGCCCCCAGCGGGTATTGATGGCATCATAGTAACCAATATTTACAAAGGCTGTTATCCTTTACCTAGATTTGGAATTAGTGCGACTTATCTTATGATAAAAATCATTGGAATCATTGTTGTTTTCGGTAGTGTCTTAGCCGGGTTTGTTTTATCAGGCGGGAAAATTGCCTCTATTATTCAGCCCTTTGAAGTGCTGATTATTGGTGGCGCGGCGATGGGGGCTTTTTTACAAGCCAACCCCAGTAGTACCTTTATGCAAGTGCTTAAGAAATCGTTAGCGATGTTTAGCTCACGATTTACTAAAGCCTTGTATTTAGATGTGCTCAAAATGCTTTACGAAGTGCTCAATAAAAGCCGTCGTGAAGGCATGATGGCCATTGAAGCTGATATTGAAGATCCAGCCTCCAGTCCTATATTTAGTAATTACCCAGCCATCCTCAAAGATGAGCGCATGACCGAGTTTGTCTGTGACTATTTACGGATTATGACCACCGGTAATATGGCGCCGCACGAGTTTGAAGGCTTGTTCGATATGGAACTGACCAGTCTTAAAGAGGACTTAGATCACGCCAGTCATGCAATGACCAGCGTTGCTGATGGCTTACCTGGCTTTGGTATTGTGGCGGCGGTATTGGGTATCGTTGTGACGATGGCGATGCTGGGTGAGGCCGAACAGGCTGCTTTAGGTCAGCACGTCGGTGCTGCTCTGGTGGGTACATTCTTGGGTATTTTGGCGGCCTATGGTTTCTTTGGTCCTTTAGCGACCAGTCTGGCGCATGACGCTAAAGAAGAACTGAATTTGTATGAGGCGATTAAGGCAACCTTAGTGGCTTCAGCCTCCGGTATGCCACCCAGTTTAGCGGTGGAGTTTGGTCGTAAAGTGTTATTTGGAGGACATCGCCCCACCTTTGCTGAATTGGAACAAGCTGTACGAGGCGGCTAAATATTATGGATACCAATCAGCCGATCATTGTTAAGCGCGTTAAGAAAATTGCTGCAGGCCACCATGGTGGCGCATGGAAAATTGCCTTTGCTGACTTTGCCGTGGCGATGATGGCGTTTTTCTTGGTGATGTGGCTGATGTCCTCGACCACTCCTGAGCAAAAAAAAGCGATTTCAGGTTACTTTCAAGACCCCATTGGTTTCTCGGAAAGTGGCAGCCCTTATGTGATTGATTTAGGCGGTACACCCACACCAGCGCCTGAACAAACCTTAAATCCTGAAATCAGTGATGAAAGCTCTTTAGATCCGCAGACTCTGACTGAGCAGCAGACTCAGAAGCTATTTGAGCAGTTAGAGCTTGAGCGTTTCGATATGTTATTGGTTGAATTGCAGCGAAAAGTCAACGATGACACCGCTTTGCAGCCTTATAAAGATCAAATTCTGATGGATGTCACGCGTGATGGTTTACGTATTCAGATTACTGATGCAGCCAATCGTCCGATGTTTGACTTAGGCAGTGCGCGTTTGCAGCCTTATTTCGAAGATATTCTATATATCATGGCCGATACCATGCGCGCTGTGCCGAATAAAATCAGTATTGGTGGTCACACTGACGCGAAACCTTTTGCCAGTAATTCGGGCTTTGGTAACTGGGAACTGTCAGCCAACCGTGCCAATGCCGCGCGTCGTGCATTGCATGCGGGTGGTTTAGATGATGATAAAATCGCACAGGTTGCCGGTTATGCCTCATCAACATTATTTGATCAGGCCGACCCATACAGTCCAAATAATCGCCGCATTGATATTTTAGTGCTGACGAAACGTGCTCAGCAGGTGATCGAAGGTGTTGAAGATGCAGCACCTGAAAAGGCTGAGGCGATAGACGCGAGTGCTGAACCAGCAGAAAAACCGCTGCGCGAGCGGGTCAATGTGTTTGAACAGGGTGTTTTACAGTTTGAAGATATAGCTAATTAGTCGATTAACAGCCCCAGTTCATTGATTGTCCTAGGGCTGTAGTACTATTTAGTACTGTTCAGTTTTGATGCCACTGATAATGTGTTTAAAACTGGCTAAACGCTGGGGGTGGATTTTACCCGCTTCAACAGCGGCTAATAACGCACAGCCAGGTTCATGTTCATGACTGCAGTTACGGAAGCGACACAGACCTAAGTGTTCCTGAAACTCAATAAAGCCAGCTTCCACATCAGCCACACTCACGTGACCTAAGCCAAACTCACGGATACCCGGTGAGTCAATCAGTTGACCGCCAGCAGGGAAGTGAAATAAGCGTGCAGTGGTTGTAGTGTGCGTACCTTTACCCGTCAGTTCAGACAGTGCGCCAACACGTGTATCTGTATTGGGCAGTAAGCGGTTGACCAAAGATGATTTACCGACACCGGACTGGCCGACAAAGACGCTGACTTGATCATTGAGTTGCGCTTGCAGTTTTTCCAGACCATCACCGGAATAGGCTGAGACTTCCAGCAGTGGATAGCCCAGTGAATGGTAGGTGTTGAGTAAGTTATGCGCGCGCGACTCACCGCTGGGGTCGAGTAAATCAGATTTGTTCAGCAGTAACAGCGGCTTAATACCGGCGTGTTCTGCAGCAATAATATAGCGGTCAATTAAGTTTGCGTGCGGCTCAGGCAGTGGTGCAAAAACAATCACAATGAGGTCGACGTTGGCCGCAACAGGTTTTAAAGTGCCGCGTGAATCAGGGCGACGTAATTCACTGTGACGTGGTAATTGCGCCACGATAATGCCCAGGCCTTGGTTGCCTGGGCGCCATACCACACGGTCGCCGGTCACCAGAGCGGGTAAGTTGGCGCGTAAATAGCAGCGGTAGGTTTGACCGGACAGTTCAGGTGATTCGGCTTCGACTTCAACCTGCACACCAAAGTGTGCGATGACTAAACCATGCTGTTCTTCACCTAAATCGCCACCTTCGAGCTCTTCCAGCGTACGCTCTTCGCGTTTGGCGGCACGCGCAAGGCGTTCGTCTTGGATTTTATTAATACGCCAGCCTTGGCGGCGATTAAGAGTACGTTTGGCCATATAAAACTCATTATATTGATGCGCTGAACAGAGTGTGCTGATTCATCATCAGTACACCTTGAAATTATTGATCTGCAGGTAAGCCGCGCTGGATACGCCAAGCACGCGCTGCAATCACAAATATAGTAATAGCGGTTAACGGTACCACATAGCCAAGCATCGCATCGGCAAAGGTGCTGGCAAAGGATTCGCCATTGCTTTGCATAATCAGGTAAGCGGTATAAGCGATGTAGTAGCCTAAAAACAGTGCACCTTCCCAGCGGTTGATACTGTAACCGGCAAAGAAAACCGGTAAGCAGGCAACCATCACCGCCATCATCACTGGGAAATCAAAATCAATGGCGCTACGAGCGACTGAGATACTTTCAGGCGACACCAAGCCGGCCAGACCCAATACGGCGAGTAGATTAAATAGGTTACTACCGACGATATTACCGACGGCAATATCACGCTCACCTTTCCAGGCAGCAATCAGAGAGGTAGCAAGCTCTGGCAGTGAGGTACCGACCGCGATAATAGTTAAGCCGATCACTAATTCAGATAGACCCAGCGCTTGCGCTAAGCTGACTGCGCCGCTGACCAATAGATTTGAACCGATCACCAGTAAGGCCAAGCCGGCTAAAATATAAGTTATATTAATCAAAGAGGCAAAACGACTGGGGTTGACCTGCGCGCTGTATTCATCATCAATATCAATCGCTTTGCCTGCTTTCCAAGCTTTTAAACTGCTGATAATTAAGTAGCTGGTATAGGCAATAATACAGGAGAATAAAATAAGACCGTCTAAGCGGTTGTAGCTGCCATCCAAGGCTAATAGCCACGCTAAAAAGCCTGCGGCAATCATAATGGGCACATCAATACGCACCAGACGATGCGAGACTAATAAAGGTGCGATTAAAGCTGATAAGCCTAAAACCACCAGCACGTTAAAAATATTACTGCCAATCACGTTACCAATAGCGATATCGCCTTGGCCAAGAAAAGCCGATTGCGTGCTCACTGCCATTTCTGGTGCGCTGGTACCAAAGGCCACCACAGTGAGGCCAATAATCAACGGTGAAATACCAAAGCGTGCTGCCAAACGGGCGGCACCGCGTACCAGCACTTCTGCGCCGATAACTAGCAAGATAAAACCGCCAATCAGGTAGATAAACATTTGCATGGACATGCGGTGACTCCGACTCTTTACGTTGTAATGGCCGCTAGATTAGCAGGTTGTGAAGCTGCGGTAATGGGATTTTAAGAGAAATTTTTAGCGCAGTACTTGCAGCTGTACGGGGGCGACACCGCTGTTGATCATATCGATTTTTTGTGCTGCAGCGCGGGATAAATCAATCACCCGGCCTTTACTGAATGGACCGCGATCATTAATGCGTACAGTGACACTTTTTTTGTTGCGGATATTGGTAACTTTCACGCGCGTACCAAAGGCTAAGGAGCGATGGGCGGCAGTCAGTTTGTTTTGATTGAAGCGTTCGCCGCTGGCGGTTTTTTTACCATGATGCTGAGGGCCGTACCATGATGCTTGGCCACTCTGTGTGGTGTCCGGGCTGGTGCGGTGTGATGAGCAAGCGCCTAACAATAGCAGCGCAGCAAACAGCACATAAATGCGCATAAGACAGTTCCTAGAATGGTGCAGAGAGTGCCGATGCAGCTGGCCATTTAAGACCAACTGCAGTGCGGCTTATCAGTTACTGATCAAGTTTTTGCTTAAGCAGTTCATTGACTTGTTGCGGGTTGGCTTTGCCTTTTGAAGCGCGCATCGCCTGACCGACGAAGAAACCAAACATTTTACTGCGTTTGTTTTCATCGCTGGCGCGGTACTGCTCAAGTTGCTCAGCGTTGGCTGCAAGCACTTCATCGAGCATGGCTTCGATAGCGCCGCTGTCGGTGACTTGTTTTAGGCCTTGCTGTTCAATAATCTGATCGGCATCACCTTGGCCTTGCGCCATGGCTTCAAACACTTTTTTGGCAATATTGCCAGAAATGGTGTTGTCTTTAATACGCAAAAGCATACCGCCCAGTTGTTCAGCGCTGACAGGCGACTCGGTAATCTCCAGGTTTTCTTTATTGAGTAGACCGGACAGATCACCCATCACCCAGTTGGTGGCCAATTTAGCGTCCTGACAAATCTTTTCTACAACTTCAAAGTAGTCGGCCATTTCACGGCTGGCCGATAAGACGCTGGCGTCGTAGGTGGATAAGCCAAAGGCTGACTCAAAACGCTGACGTTTCTGTGTGGGTAACTCAGGCAGTTGAGTGCGTAAGTGATCCAACATATCGCGTGGAATATGCACGGGCAATAAATCAGGGCAAGGGAAGTAACGGTAGTCGTTAGCTTCTTCTTTACTGCGCATGGAACGAGTTTCGTCTTTATTGGCATCGTAGAGACGGGTTTCTTGTGCAACTTTGCCGCCGTCTTCAATCAATTCAATTTGACGTTGAATTTCATGATTGATCGAGCGCTCAATAAAGCGAAACGAGTTCACGTTTTTGATTTCGGTGCGTGTACCTAGTTCAGTTTGACCTTTGGGGCGCACTGAAACGTTACAGTCGCAACGGAATGAACCTTCAGCCATATTGCCGTCACAGATATTTAAGTAACGCACTAAAGTGTGAATCGCTTTGGCGTAGGCCACGGCTTCTTTAGCGTTGCTCAATTCTGGCTCAGAAACGATTTCCAACAGCGGTGTACCGGCACGGTTGAGGTCAATGCCGGTCATGCCGCTAAAGTCTTCGTGCAAACTTTTACCTGCATCTTCTTCAAGGTGCGCACGAGTAATGCCAACACGTTTAATGCTGCCATCTTCCAGTGCGATATCCAGATGGCCTAGGCCGACAATCGGATCATCCATTTGACTGGTTTGGTAGCCTTTAGGTAGATCTGGGTAGAAGTAGTTCTTGCGCGCGAAAATATTGTACTCTGCGATATGTGCATCCACCGCCAAACCAAACATACAGGCCATACGTACGGCCTCTTGGTTGAGTACCGGTAAGGTACCCGGCATCGCCAGGTCAATTAAGCTGGCGTGAGTATTTGGCTCGGCACCAAACGCGGTGGCGCTGCCGGAGAATATTTTAGTGTTAGTTGCGAGCTGTGCGTGGATTTCCAGCCCGATCACGGTTTCCCATTGCATGTGAGTCGTCCTCAGAATCCGGCTGGCGTTTTAGAGTGCCAATCAGTGTGTTGTTGAAATTGATGTGCAACCTGTAGTATGCGTGCTTCTTGGAAGTACGGAGCTTGCAGCTGTACGCCGACCGGTAAGCCGTCGATCATGCCAGCAGGCATGGATAGACCCGGAATACCAGCCAAGTTGGCAGGCACAGTGTAAATATCTTCTAAATACGCAGCCACAGGGTCATTGACCTTGCTACCTAGATGCCAAGGCAGATTCGGTGTGGTGGGGCCAAGAATCAGGTCGACATCTTTAAAGGCGCTGACAAAGTCATTTTTAATTAAACGACGGACTTTTTGTGCTTTTAAATAGTAGGCATCGTAATAGCCGGTCGATAACGCATAGGTGCCCATCATAATGCGGCGTTTAACTTCTTCGCCAAAGGCTTCATCACGAGAACGCAGATACAGGTCTTCCAGATCTTTTGGATCGTCACAGCGGTGGCCAAAACGTACACCATCAAAGCGCGCTAAGTTAGTGGAGGCTTCAGCTGAGGCAATCACATAATAAGCAGGCACGGCGTGCGGAAGGCTGGGTAGGCTGATATCAACAAAGGTCGCACCCAACTGCTTGAGTTGCTCGATCGCAGTGTTAACGACGTCACCAATTCGAGCATCCAGGCTGCTGCAGAAGTACTCTTTTGGCAAACCAATGCGTAAACCGTTGAGCGGTTGCGTTAAGGCTGCAGTGTAGTCATCAACCGGCTGCTGTGCGCTGGTTGAATCACGCTCATCAAAGCCTGCAGTGGCGTGCAGTAGCAGCGCGCAGTCTTCTGCGTTGTGCGCTAAAAAGCCCGCTTGATCGAAGCTTGATGCGTAAGCAGTCATGCCCCAGCGTGAAACACGACCATAAGTCGGTTTGATACCGGTTAAGCCGGTAAATGCAGCAGGTTGACGAATTGAACCGCCACTGTCGCTACCGGTTGCAGCAGGTACTAAACGTGCGGCCACGGCCACAGCACTACCGCTGGATGAACCGCCGGGTACTCGTGAGGTATCCCATGGGTTTTTGCTGGCGCCATAAAAGCTAGTTTCGCCGGATGAACCCATCGCAAACTCATCCATATTCAGCTTACCTAAGCTGACGCAACCCGCAGTATTTAGTTTTTCGACTACGGCAGCGTTATAGGGTGCGACAAAATTATCCAGTGTTTTTGAGGCGCAACTGGTGCGTACACCAGCGGTGCAGAATAAGTCTTTATGCGCTAAAGGCACGCCCAATAATGGTGATGTATTGCCATTATTACGCAGGCTGTCTGCAGCGTCGGCTTGTTGTAAAGCGGCGTCTTGAGTGACAGTAATAAAGCTATTGAGCTGTGGATCAAGTTGCTCAATACGGGTTAATAAATGACTGGTCAGCTCACGAGCAGAAAACTGCTTGGCAGCCAGTGCTTTAGAGATATTGGCTAAGCTAAGTTGATGCATGACAAATACGTCCTTAATCGATGACTTTGGGTACCAGGTATAAGCCGTTTTCTACAGCAGGTGCGAGGGCTTGGTAGTCATCACGGTGATTGCTTTCTGTAACAGTATCAGGGCGTAAGCGCTGGTGAGTTTCCAGCGGGTTGGCCAATGGAGTGATATTGTCTGTGTCGACCGCTTGCATGGCATTGATCATGTCGAGGACGGCATTTAAGGAAGTCGTGCTTTTATCGATTTGTGCGTCATCAAGACCCAGTCGAGCCAAGTGCGCAAGTTTTTCCACGTCGCAGCGTTCAATAGCCATGTGAGGATCTCCTTGGTAAAAAATGTGTGTCGGCTAATTTAAGCAGTCAAAGGGAACAATCTATTGATTGCTGTATCTATAAGCCAGTTACATCATATCGATGTCAATAAAGTGCTAATCTATCACAGTGCGTACCTTGCTCAAAAGGACGATGATTGTTAGAGTTTCCTATTATTTTTTAATTAGCGTTTCAATTGCGCGTTACCTAGGGTGATTCATCCCATGTTTAAGAAACTACGCGGCATGTTTTCGAGTGATTTGTCCATTGATTTAGGAACTGCCAACACCCTTATTTATGTGCGCGAGCGCGGTATTGTCTTAGATGAGCCGTCGGTTGTTGCGATCCGCACACGAGGCAACCAAAAAAGTGTGGTTGCTGTAGGTACTGATGCAAAACGTATGCTGGGCCGTACTCCGGGAAATATTTGTGCAATTCGCCCGATGAAAGACGGTGTCATTGCAGACTTTAGTGTGTGTGAGAAAATGCTCCAGTACTTTATTAATAAAGTGCATGAAAATAGTTTTTTGCAGCCCAGTCCGCGGGTTTTGATTTGTGTGCCGTGTAAATCGACACAAGTTGAGCGTCGTGCGATTCGTGAATCAGCTTTAGGTGCTGGTGCACGTGAAGTATTTTTGATTGAAGAACCCATGGCTGCAGCGATCGGTGCGGGTTTACCGGTGGATGAAGCACGTGGTTCGATGGTGGTTGATATCGGTGGTGGTACCACTGAAATTGCTTTGATTTCACTCAATGGTGTGGTGTATGCCGAATCTGTACGTGTCGGTGGTGACCGTTTTGATGAGGCCATTATCAGTTATGTGCGCCGCAATTACGGCAGCTTAATTGGTGAGTCGACTGCTGAACGTATTAAACAAGAAATTGGCGCAGCCTTCCCAGGCGGTGAATTATTAGAGTTTGATGTGCGTGGTCGTAACCTTGCTGAAGGTATTCCACGCAGCTTTACTTTGAACTCTGATGAGGTTTTAGAAGCGCTGCAAGAATCATTAGCAGCCATTGTACAAGCGGTGAAGAGTGCGTTAGAGCAATCACCACCTGAGTTGGCTTCTGATATTGCTGAGCGTGGTTTAGTGCTGACCGGTGGCGGTGCTTTATTACGTGATATGGATAAGCTGATTGCACAAGAAACCGGTTTGCCAGTGATCGTTGCTGAAAACCCGAAAAATTGTGTTGCTTTGGGCGGTGGTCGCGCTTTAGAAATGATGGATAGCAATTCGATGGATTTATTATCAGTTGAGTAAGTACTTGAGAACAACTGAACAATGTTCATGCAGTGCTTATCCTAATTCTTAACTGCACAATAGATTTGTGCTGTTGCGCAGTTAAGTCGTCGAGGATGTATCATTAAGCCATTATTTGCTAAAACAACTGTATTAAGTACCCGGTTTTTAATTCTCACTTGCTTATCTGTCGCATTGATCTTTGTTGATGCGCGGCTTGAACTACTTAAGCCTGTGCGTAGCAGTTTAGGGATGGTACTCACTCCCTTATATTGGCTGGGCGATATGCCGGTGCGCGCGTGGACAGATACCCTGCAAATGTTTAGCAGTCGTACTGACTTGCTGGCTGAAAACGAACAGTTGCGCGCAGAAACCTTGCTGATGCAACGTCGTTTGCAAAAACTTGCCACGCTGACCGAGCAAAATGTGCGTTTGCGTGAGTTACTCAACTCTTCTGCCTTAATTGATGACCGTGTTTTAGTCGCGGAATTAATTGGTATTGATCCCAACCCGCATACTCATCGCGTCCTGATTAACCGTGGTAGCAGTAGTGGTGTGACTTTAGGTCAGCCGGTGCTGGACGCGCGCGGTGTCATGGGGCAGGTGGTTGAGGTGATGCCGTACAGTTCGCGAGTGTTACTGATTACTGACAGTAATCACAGTATTCCTGTGCAGGTCAATCGCAATGGCTTGCGTGCGATTGCCAGTGGTACGGGTGATCTTGAGTCGATCGAGTTACGCTATGTCACGGATACGGCTGATATTCGCGAGGGTGATTTATTAGTCACCTCAGGTATGGGTAAACGTTTTCCGGTCGGTTATCCCGTGGCTGTGGTCAGTGAGGTGCAGCGTAATACTGGGCAGCCCTTTACCCGCATACAAGCATTGCCTGCGGCTAATCTCAATCGTAGTCGTTATCTATTGCTGGTGTTCAGTGATGGTAAAGGTTCAATGCAGGGCTTGGATAAAGAGGTTGAGAACGCTTTAGAAGATGCCAAGCAGTTGCTTAAGGCAACAGAAACAACAGCAGTGGAGGCTCAATAAGTGAGTGCGTTATTAGGCCGACGGGTCGCCATTATGTGGACGACCTTAATTATTGCTTTATTACTCTCTGTCGCGCCGATGCCAGAACACTTAGAAATGGCCAGACCTTTATGGTTGGCGCTGGTGTTAACCTTTTGGGCGATTAACTATCCGCATCAGGTGGGCTTGCTGACAGCTTGGAGCTTAGGCATTGCGCAAGATGTTTTATACGGCACATTATTTGGCCAGCATGCCTTAGCTTTAATGCTCGCGGTGTTTTTAGTGTTAACCCTACAGCAGCGTATTAAGCTCTTTCCTTTATGGCAACAGTCCTGTGCTTTATTGGTTATTTATGGTGTGGCACAGCTGGTCTTGCTCTGGCTGAGCACACTATCAGGGGTGCGACCTGAGCTGAGTTATTATATTGTGCCAGTCTTGGTCAGTTGTTTGCTTTGGCCTTGGTTATTTCTTTTGCTCAATAATGTGAAGCGCCTGCGTGGTTTAAGTTAACCAAGCTGGGGTAACGTTTTGATGTTCTTGTGCTCGTAAGCGTTAGCTGGGGCCTTGGGTTGTTCGCTGTACTTACCATAACGCTGTACTCTTCTCCGTCGTAGTGTGTTTTATGCAAGGTGCTGGGTGTTTTTGCACAGCCTATATCTTGTGGCATTGCGTTCAATAGGTTGTGCATATCCAGGCTTTAGACTGAGAACATCATGAGTGAAGAAATTCTAATCAATATCACGCCAATGGAATCACGCGTGGCTGTGGTTGAAAATGGCGTTTTACAAGAAGTGCATGTTGAGCGTACTCAGCGTCGCGGCATTGTCGGCAATATATATAAGGGTAAAATTGTCCGCGTCTTGCCTGGCATGCAGGCAGCTTTTGTTGATATTGGTTTGTCGCGTGCTGCTTTTATTCATGCCGCAGATATTACCGGTCGCGAAGGCGTTACCGGTGAAGGTATCAGTGGTTTAGTGCATGAAGGCCAAGCGCTAGTCGTGCAAGTCACTAAAGACCCCATTGGTAGCAAGGGCGCACGCCTCACCACCAACTTATCGATCCCCTCGCGCTATCTTGTCTATATGCCCAGCAGCACTCATATTGGTGTTTCACTCAAAATTGAAGAAGAAGCTGAGCGTGAGCGCTTAAAGCAAGCGGTGACTGAATGCTTGGCCAGTGAAGGGCTTGAAGATCAGGGCGGGTTTATTATCCGTACCGCCACTGAAGGCGCAGATATTTCAGCCATTATGTTGGATATTCGTTACTTGCACCGCTTATGGGAGCAGGTACGTGAGCAGATGAAAGTCTGTGGTGCACCAACTGTTATTTATGAAGAGTTGTCGTTACCTTTGCGTACGTTGCGTGATTTGGCCGCTGAACATACAGAAAAAGTGCGGATTGATTCGCGCGAAACCCTGCAAAAAGCATTGCAGTTTGTCGGCGAGTTAATGCCGGAAATTGCAGATCGAGTTGAGCATTATCCAGGCGAGCGTCCAATATTTGATTTGTACGGTATTGAAGACGAAATTCAAAAAGCGCTTGAGCGCAAAGTGCCGTTGAAATCAGGCGGCCACTTGGTCATCGACCCGACTGAAGCAATGACCACCATTGATGTGAATACCGGTGCCTTTGTCGGTCACCGTAATCTTGAAGAAACCGTGTTTAAAACCAACCTGGAAGCAGCATTGACCATTGCTCGACAACTGCGTTTACGCAATGTGGGCGGCATTATCATTATCGACTTTATTGATATGGAAGATGAAGAGCACCGTCGTCAAGTATTGCGCACGCTTGAGCGTCAGTTGGAGCGTGATTATGCAAAAACTAATATTATTGGTATTACGGAACTGGGTTTAGTGCAAATGACCCGCAAGCGTACGCGGGAAAGTTTGGCGCAAGTGCTGTGTGAGCCCTGTTCTACCTGTCAGGGGCGCGGTAATATGCGCACTGCAGAAACTATTTGTTATGAGATTTTTCGTGAAATCTTACGTGAGGCACGTGCCTTTCAAGCGGATGGTTATATGGTGTTGGCCAGCCAAAGCGTGGTCGATCGTTTGCTGGACGAGGAGTCAGCCAATGTGGCAGATTTAGAGTCGTTTATTGGTCATCCAGTACGCTTTCAAGTCGAAAGCATGTACTCACAGGAGCAGTATGATGTTGTTTTGCTCTGACTTAACTATTGCTTAGGCTTTGGCTATGAGTACTGTGCTAGCTGTGCTCAATCGCCTGCTGCGCTGGGGCTTATGGCTGCTAGCAGGCTTGCTGATGACTGCTGCTCTGTATGTGAGCTTGGGTCGGCAGTTGGTGCCATTGGTGGCCGAATACCGTACTGAAATACAGCAGCAATTAGAACACAGCCTGCAACAGTCCATTCATATTGAGCAGCTAGAAGGCAGTTGGCGGGGTTTCTCGCCGCGACTGGCCGCACATTATGTCACTCTAGGCGAGGGTGATCAGGCGGTGCAGGTTGAAGCATTGCATATTCAGCCCGATATCATTGGCAGTCTATTAGCCAGAGAATTGCGCTTAAAAGCTGTGACCTTACAGGGCTTGCAAATTCATTTGCAGGAAGATCAAACAGGGCAATGGGCGCTGCAAGGCTTGCATATTAAAGATGCTGAACAGGCAGCTTTTCAGCTCAATGATGCTTTAGCTCAACTACAGCATTTAGGGCAGCTGAGCGTATTAGACAGTCGCATTATTGTGCAGGCCTATCAACATCAGCCTTTGGCACTCACCTATGCAGGTTTTACCTTAAGTCATTCAGGCGCGCAGCAGCGATTGGATTTGCGCGCGGTCTTGCCTGATGGTGAAACCTTAGAACTCAGTGCGCAAGGTCAGTTTGTCGAATCGGATTGGCGTAAAAGTGCTTTAGCGGTGTATCTAAAAACTCCCAGCAGTAATCTTGCCCAATGGATTCCTGATCATTATTTAGCTGATTGGCAGCTGGATACATTTAAAGTGGGCGGTCAACTGTGGTTGCAAGCCGCACAAGGTCAGATGCACAGCGCGGTATTACAGCTGAAGAGCTTAGAGTTGCAAGGGCACGCCGAAAATTTAGCGCCTTTAGATGTGTACAGTGACGATGCCTTGGTTTTTTACCAGCACGCAGCTGGTGTGCATACCGCTTGGTTTGAGCGCTTAGCCTTGCAGATTGATGATTTACCTAAGCGTAATCTGCATCTGTGGGCGAGCTATGCGGATAACGAAACAGCCCTATGGCAACTTGGATTGCAGCAGTTTGAAGTGTCTGATGTGCAGCATATTATTGAGCGCGTTATCGCTTTGCCTGCAGTGGCAGCGGATGTTTTGCAAAGCATGCAACCCAAAGGCGAGTTGCGCAATGCACAGGTGCAGTGGCGTCCCGATGCGCCGATGGCTGAACGCTTAACCTTTGCCAGCAATCTTAAGGATATTGAGTTTTCTGCTTGGCATGATGTGCCGGCATCCAGTGGTATTACTGGGCATGTTTCCGGTGACTTATTGCAAGGTGAGCTACGTCTGGCCAGTGATCAGGGTTTCAGTCTGCATTTGGCTAATTTGTTTGCTAAACCTTGGCAGTATGAGCGCGCTCATGCACAGTTGCTGTGGCACTTTGATGATCAGAGTTTTACCTTACGCAGCCCGTATTTACAGGTTAAAGGTGAAGAAGGCGATATCGGCGGAGACTTTTTAATCCGCTTACTCAAGGATCCAGCCGCAGAAGATTATATGGATCTGCGCGTGGGCTTGCGTGATGGTGATGCGCGTTTTACTGGCAAATATTTACCCAGCCGTGTCCCTGAGTTCAGTGATGATTTAGAGCACTGGCTTAATACTGCGATTCAAGCGGGTCATATCGATCAGGGTTATTTTCAGTATCAAGGCTCACTCAATAAAGGTGCGCCACCTACGGCGCGCTCTTTGACCTTGTATTTTGCAGTAAAAGAAGCGCAACTTGAATATCAGCCTGGCTGGCCTGCAGTGACCGATGCGACGGCTGAGGTATTGATTGAAGACAGTGGTGTGCGTATTTATATCGAGCAGGGCAAAATACTCAACTCGCCGATTACTACAGCCTATGCTGAAGTGGAGCATGGTGCAGCAGGAAAGATTCCTGTGCTGCAACTGCATGCTGAAGTTAACAGCAGTTTGGCGGATGGTTTATATTTCTTACAAAAGACTCCGATCGCAGATGAATCAGCAGACTTTGCAAAGTGGCAGGGGAAAGGACGTTTACCGATCGCTTTAGATTTAACCGTGCCGTTAGCAGCGCAACAGCCCGTGCGTATTAAGCTGGCATTAGATGCGCAGCGTGTTGAGCTGGATATGCCCGATATTGATGTGCAGTTACGTGATTTGACTGGGCAGTTTGCCTTTGATAATCAACGTGGATTGAGCGCCAAAAAAGTCACTGGGCTGTTTTTAGGCCAGTCTTTTTCCGGTGATATTACTGCAGATGGGCGTACGGGCCAGTTAAGCACGCAGATTGATGTGCGCGGAATAATGCCGCTGGAGCGCTTGATTCAATGGGGTGGCATTGTCGAGCCGCTGCCCGTATCAGGAAATTTACCTTACCGTCTACGTGTCTTGCTCGACGGTGAGGACAGTCAACTGCGCATTGACTCGAATTTACTCGGGGTCACTGTGGATTTACCTGCACCGCTGGGCAAAGCTGCTAACCAAGAAAGCTATGCTGACTGGCGCATGACCTTAGTGGGCAAGGAACGACGTTATTGGCTGGATTATGCTGACCAAGCCAGCTTGAGTTTGGCGGCAGCAGCGAATGATATTCACGGAGGTCGTGCCCAACTGCGTTTAGGCGGTGGACTGGCGCGCCTACCAACACAAACAGGTCTGCAGGTACGTGGACGGCTGAATACCTTTGATCTTGAGCAGTGGCAACAGGTGATGCAGCGTTATACATTACCTGAGCAGAGTAATGCCCAGCTTTTTAAAAGTGCTAAGTTAGATATTCGTAATTTCAGCGGTTTTGGCTTATCAGTCGATCATTTAAATATTGATTTTAGGCCGCAGTCGGCCGGCTGGCAGTTGATTCTCGATAGTAAGAAGCTTAAAGGTCAGATTAATGATCCGGGTGCAAGTCAGCCTCTGCATGTGCATTTAACTCATCTGTATTTACCGGGTGCCGTGGACAGTAAAGAGTCTGATGACGATGCCTTTGCTGATTTTGATATGCGCAGTATCCCCGCGCTGGATATACAGTTGGATGCACTGTATCGAGGTGCTGATCATTTAGGTGCTTGGTCGTTGCAGACTCGACCGCAAGCGCAGGGTGTGCTTTTTGATCAGCTCAACTTATCCCTTAAAGGTCTGAATGTGACAGGGAGGTTAGGTTGGGAGCGGGCCAATGGTAAGGTCAGAAGTTGGTTTGACGGACGATTGGGCGGTGATGATGTAAGTGCTGCGCTGGCCGCTTGGGGCTTTGCACCGAGTATCACCAGCGAAGCCTTTCGTGCCGATACAAGTCTGCGTTGGGCCGGCTCACCTGCTGCTTTAAGTTTGGCAAAATTAAGTGGCGATGCTGAGATCAGTTTCCGTAAAGGCCAGCTGGTCAGTGTGGATGGTACAGCGCAAGCGTTACGTGTGTTTGGTTTGCTGAACTTTGAATCGATTGGGCGTCGTTTACGTTTTGATTTTTCTGATTTATTCGGTAAAGGTCTAGCTTACGATTATATTAAAGGGAAAATTCAGATCAGCAGCGGTGTCTATAGCACGCAAACACCCGTGTTGCTGGAAGGGCCATCGAGTAACTTTGAGTTGCAAGGTCAACTTAATTTAATTGATGAGAAAATTAAAGCAACCTTATTGGTTACGCTGCCTTTGACCAATAACTTACCCTTGGCTGCGATTGCTATCGGTGCTCCAGCTGTGGGTGGTGCGCTATTTTTGGTCGACCGTTTAATGGGTGATCGTTTATCACGTTTCGCCAGTGTCACTTACCATATTTCGGGTGACTGGCTGCACCCGAATATATCGCTGATTAAAAAGCCAGATAAGTAACTGCTGAGTTAGCACGCAGATTAAGCGCGCTGTGCGGTCGGAGTCGCTTGTGCATCATCTAGAATTTTACGCGCATGCAGCAGTGATTCTTCAGTCAGATCAATACCGCCCAACATGCGCGCCATTTCTTCAATGCGCTGCTCATAGGTCAGTACTTTAACCGCAGTGTGGGTGGATTTTTGCTGACGCTCCTTGTGCACAAATAAGTGCTGATGGCCTTGCGCAGCAACTTGCGGCAAGTGAGTAACCGTTAGGACTTGTCCGTTTTCACCGAGCTGGCGTAAGAGTTGACCGACAATTTCAGCGGTCGGTCCGCCAATACCCACATCCACTTCATCAAACACCAGCGTAGGTACGCGCGAGGTCTGCGCGGTAATCACCTGAATCGCCAAGCTGATACGTGACAGCTCACCACCTGATGCCACTTTAGCTAAGCCGCGTAAAGGTTGACCGGGGTTGGCGCTGACAAGAAACTCAATATTTTCCAGTCCGTTTAATGCTGGCGCTGGATTCTCTAAGGGTTGCAAAATAACGCTAAACTGACCATCGGGCATGCCCAGCATATGCAGTTGTTGCATCACTGCACTGGCCAGTTTTTTTGCTGCTTTAGTGCGTAGCTTACTTAAGGCTTGAGCTTTATTGGTGTACTCGGTGACCAGTAAAGCTGCAGCCTGTTGTAAATGCTCAAGACTGGCGTCATCGGCATCCAATGACTCTAGCTCAGCTTGTAACTGCGCTTGTAGGGCATGCAACTGTTCAGGCACAGCGCGGTGCTTGCGTGCTAGGGTGTAAATGCTATCGAGGCGATCTTCAATCCACTGCTGGCGCTGTGGGTTTGCATCGAAGTTATCAGCAAAATTATTAAACTCACTGACGGCCTCTTCGATTTGAATGTGTGCACTGGCCAGCAATTCAGTTGCCTGAACAAAGGCCTGCGGTGCGCCTGCTATTGCCTTAGCGCGTTGCAGTAAAGCGCCAATGGTACTGAGCACATTGCTGTCATTGTCACTGCAACTATCAATAATCTGTCGGCAGTTTTCTAACAGACTTTCTGAGTTGCTTAAACTGCGGTGTTCTTGTTCCAGTTGCTCGACTTCACCATCGTTGACTGTCAAGAGGTCCAGTTCTTCGAGTTGATAGGTTAAGAGCTGGCGACGGGCGCGTTGTTCTTCTTCATTGGCGCTGAGTTGGGCTAGCTGCTGCTGAGTATGGCGCCAGCGCTGGGCCAAACTCTGCACAGCACGGGCATGCTCCGTTACGCCAGCAAACTCATCGAGTAAACGGCGATGAGTATCAGTTTTTAACAGGGATTGATGTTCGTGCTGACTATGGATATCAATCAGTAGCTCACCCAGTGCTTTTAAATCAGCTAAGGGACCAGGCGTGCCATTAATATAAGCGCGCGAGCGACCTTCGCGAGTAATGACTCGGCGTAAAATACAATGTGGGCCGTTCTCTAGGTCACGTTCTTTAAGCCAATGCTGGGCTTCAGGGATGCGTGAAATATCAAAACTACTGAGAATGTCGGCTTTATCGGCGCCAGGGCGAATTACGCTGCTGTCAGTACGCGCACCTAGAGTCAGGCTTAAAGCATCAAGCATAATCGACTTGCCGGCACCGGTCTCTCCGGTGATCACACTCATGCCCTCGTGCAATTCAAGATCTAAGTGGTCGACGATGGCGTAATTTTGTACTGAAATATGTAATAGCATTACTGCAGCTCCCGTTCTGTGCTGTTCATTTATACAGTGGAATAAACAGTACTTTCAAGAGGCAGTGCGTATTTTTTCTTGATATGCGTATAAAACCGACAGTCGGTCGCTTGCTGGAGCCAGCGCTATCAGCTGGTTAGCGATATATTTCAGTGAGAATAAATAAAAATCATCGTGTTGCGCTTGAAGTTGCTGTCGCCAGCCCCATATAACCTTGCATAGCGCAGGTGAATGGCCTGCATCATATTGTTAAGGAGGGTGCCATGACTGACGAGCAAACCTTGGACGAGCAAACGTCTAACTTAGATGCTGATAATCAAGATGCGAATTCAGCAGACCAGCGTATTGCTGAATTAGAAGATCAGCTGGCTGGCGCGCAGGAAAATGCATTGCGTGCAGCGGCTGAGGCGCAAAATATTCGTCGTCGTGCTGAGCAAGATATTGAAAAGGTGCATAAGTTTGCCTTGGAAAAATTTGCCACTGATTTATTAGCCGTACTCGATAGTCTTGAGCGCGGTATTGAAGTATCTGACTCAGCGGATGAAAAAATTCGCCCGATGCGCGAAGGTATGGAACTGACCTATAAGCTGTTTTTGGATACGCTCAAGCGCTTCCAAGTTGAGCGTTTGGATCCACAAGGTGAGCCCTTTAATCCAGAGCAGCATCAAGCGATGGCGATGGAAGAAAGCATTCATGTTGAACCCAATAGCGTCTTAAAAGTATTTCAGTGCGGTTATGCCATGAACGGTCGTTTATTGCGTCCAGCTATGGTTGTAGTGAGTAAAGCACCGAGCGAACCGCCAGTAAAAATTGATGAGCAGGCTTGAAATTTTCACAAACAGCCCCATCTAGTTAAACAAGTTGATTAATAAGTTATTCAGTCCAACCATAGGTTGTGAGTGAAACAGCATTGAGGAGATTTAAAATGGGTAAAATTATCGGTATTGACCTAGGTACTACCAACTCCTGTGTATCAGTTATGGAGAACGGTGTTGCCAAGATTCTAGAGAACGCAGAAGGTGGCCGTACAACTCCTTCGATCATTGCTTACACCAATGATGGCGAAATTCTAGTCGGGCAAGCAGCTAAACGTCAGGCAGTGACCAATCCGCAGAACACGCTCTATGCGGTGAAGCGTTTGATCGGTCGTCGTTTTGACGAAGACGTTGTACAAAAAGATATTCAGATGGTGCCTTACAAAATCGCTAAAGCAGACAATGGTGATGCTTGGGTTGAAGTGAAGGGCGAAAAAATGGCACCACCGCAAATCTCTGCGGAAGTGCTGAAGAAAATGAAAAAGACTGCCGAAGATTACCTCGGCGAGCCAGTGACCGAAGCGGTTGTCACTGTACCTGCGTACTTTAACGACAGTCAGCGTCAAGCCACTAAAGATGCGGGCCGTATTGCGGGCTTAGATGTTAAGCGCATCATTAACGAGCCAACCGCAGCAGCACTGGCTTACGGTATGGACAAAGCCAGTGGCGACCACACTGTTATCGTTTATGACTTAGGTGGTGGTACGTTTGACGTTTCAGTGATTGAAATTGCTGAAGTGGATGGCGAGCACCAGTTTGAAGTGTTGGCGACCAACGGTGATACCTTCCTTGGTGGTGAAGACTTTGACAATATGCTGATCAATGACCTCGTTGATCAGTTTAAGAAAGACAGTGGCATGGACCTCAAAGGTGATCCACTGGCGATGCAGCGTCTAAAAGAAGCGGCTGAAAAAGCAAAAATCGAGTTGTCTTCAGCGCAGCAGACCGACGTGAACCTGCCGTACATTACTGCAGATGCGAGCGGTCCTAAGCACCTGAATTTGGTGGTAACGCGCGCTAAGCTGGAAGGTTTAGTCGGCGACTTAGTCGCACGTACCCTTGAGCCATGCCGTGTAGCGCTGAAAGATGCGGGTATTGACGTCAGCGAGATCAACGATGTGATCTTGGTTGGTGGTCAAACGCGTATGCCTTTAGTGCAGAAAGCGGTCAGTGAGTTCTTCAAAAAAGAGCCACGTAAAGACGTGAACCCTGATGAAGCTGTTGCCATGGGTGCAGCGATTCAAGGTGCGGTATTGTCCGGTGATGTGAAAGACGTTCTGCTGTTAGACGTAAGCCCGCTGACGCTTGGTATTGAAACCATGGGTGGCATTATGACGGCGCTGATTGAGAAAAACACCACGATTCCGACCAAGAAATCACAAGTGTTCTCAACCGCAGACGACAACCAAAACGCAGTAACGATTCACGTATTGCAGGGTGAGCGTAAGCAAGCGGCAGTGAACAAATCACTGGGTCGTTTTGACTTGTCAGACATTCCACCAGCACCACGTGGCACGCCACAAATTGAAGTGACCTTTGATATTGATGCCAACGGTATTCTGAACGTATCAGCTAAAGATAAGGCCACGGGTAAAGAGCAGTCCATCGTGATTAAAGCCAACTCCGGTTTAAGCGATGAAGAAGTTGAGCAAATGGTACGTGACGCTGAAGCGCATGCTGATGAAGACCGTAAGTTTGAAGAGCTAGCGACTGCACGTAACCAGGGTGACCAACTGGTGCACGCAACCCGTAAAATGATTACCGAAGCAGGCGACAAAGCCACTGACGAAGACAAGGCTAAAATCGAAGCGGCATTAGCTGAGTTGGAAGAAGCGGTTAAAGGCGACAACAAAGAAGCCATTGACGCTAAAGTTGCTGCACTGTCAGAAGCGAGCGCACCATTGGCAGAAAAAATGTACGCCGAGCAAGCGCAGCAAGGTGAGCAAGCTACGGATGCAGCCGGTGACGACAATAACGATGATGTTGTTGATGCTGAGTTTGAAGAGGTTAAGGATACTGATAAAAAGTAATCCTTTTAATCTAAGCCCTGCAATGACTTTAGAGTAATGCAGTGATGATTCGCCACGCGGGACTCGTTCCCGCGTTGGTGTGTCTGGCAGGTCACAAATCCGGAGTTAAAACAGATGTCAAAGCGCGATTATTATGAAGTGCTGGGTGTGGAGCGTAGCGCAACTGCTGCAGAGTTGAAAAAAGCTTACCGTCGCCTAGCTATGAAGTTTCACCCGGACCGCAATCCGGATGACAAAGATGCAGAAGACAAATTTAAAGAAGCCAACGAAGCCTACGAAATCTTATCTGACGAAGATAAGCGCGCTGCTTATGACCGTCACGGCCATGCCGGTGTTGACCCGCAAATGGGTGGCGGTGGTTTTGGTGGTGGCGGTAACTTCTCCGATGTGTTCGGTGATGTGTTTAGCGACTTCTTTGGCGGCGGCGGTGGTGGTCGTGGTGGCCCGCAACGTGGTAGTGACTTACGTTACACCATGGAGCTCAATCTAGAAGAAGCCGTGCGCGGTACTACGGAAAATATCCGTGTACCCACTCAGGTGGATTGTAAAACCTGTAAAGGCACGGGTGCCAAAAAAGGCACCAGTCCTGTGACTTGTACCACGTGTAACGGTATTGGCCAGGTACGTATGCAGCAAGGTTTCTTTGCTGTTCAGCAAACCTGTCCACGTTGTCATGGTACAGGGCAGATGATCACTGACCCATGTGGCGATTGCCATGGTCAAGGTCGTGTTGAAGAAGAAAAAACCCTATCGGTTAAAGTGCCAGCGGGTGTTGATACCGGTGACCGTATTCGCTTAACCGGTGAAGGCGAGGCGGGTACCTTAGGTGGTCCGTCAGGCGACTTGTATGTGGTGGTCAATGTTCGTCCGCACGCAATCTTCCAGCGTGATGGTCGTGATCTGTATTGTGAAGTACCGATCAGTTTTGCTGATGCAGCCCTGGGTGGCGAGCTTGAAGTGCCAACCTTAGGTGGACGCGTTAAGCTGAAGATTCCTGAAGGTACGCAAACCAATAAGCTGTTCCGCTTACGTGGTAAAGGTGTGACGCCCGTACGTGGCGGTGGTGTCGGTGATTTAATGTGCCGTGTGGCTGTGGAAACACCAGTGAAACTCGATAAGCGTCAGCGTGAGTTGCTGGAAGAGTTTCGTGTCAGCTTGCAGGGCAATGACTCACACTCGCCAAAAAAAAGTAATTGGTTCGAAGGCGTAAAACGTTTTTTCGGCGATTTGTAAGAGTGCCGTGATAATCGTGCGAGGGTGCGCTGTTGATACGGTGCACTCTGATTCATTTAACTAGCGTGGAAGAATAACGATGCTTCG
Organism: Thiopseudomonas sp.; assembly: GCA_035271365.1. GTDB lineage: Bacteria > Pseudomonadota > Gammaproteobacteria > Pseudomonadales > Pseudomonadaceae > Denitrificimonas. The sequence goes on along the minus strand of DATERS010000056.1, from coordinate 39,818 downwards.
AGTTGCAGTAGTCGGTGCCGCAGGGCGCATGGGTAAAACATTAATTGAAGCAGTGCGCGCGGTGCCTGCTTTGCAATTAACCGCAGCGATCGATCGACCTGAAAGCAGTTTGATTGGTGCAGATGCTGGTGAATTGGCTGGCGTGGGTCGTATCGAGGTTAAATTAGTCGGTGATTTATCCAGCGTGCTGGATGATTTTGATGTGTTGATTGATTTTACCCATCCAACCGTGACCCTGCATAATCTCGAGATCTGCCGTAAAGCAGGTAAAGCCATGGTGATTGGGACCACTGGTTTTTCTGAAGCAGAACGTCAACTGTTACGTGATGCTGGGCAGGATATTGCCATTGTCTTTGCGGCGAACTTTAGCGTGGGCGTGAACCTGTGTCTGAAACTGCTGGATACTGCTGCGCGAGTGCTAGGTGATGATGCCGATATCGAAATTATTGAAGCTCATCATCGCCATAAAGTGGATGCTCCATCCGGCACGGCATTACGTATGGGTGAAGTGGTTGCTGCTGCACTGAATCGTAATTTGGCTGAAGTGGCTGTGTATGGCCGTGAAGGACAAACCGGTGCGCGTGAGCGCGAGACCATTGGTTTTGCCACAGTACGTGGCGGTGATATCGTTGGTGATCATACGGTGCTGTTTGCCGCTGATGGCGAGCGCGTAGAAATTACTCATAAAGCTTCAAGCCGAATGACCTTTGCTAAAGGTGCTGTGCGTTCGGTGCAGTGGCTCGAAGGTAAAACAGCGGGCTTGTATGATATGCAAGATGTACTTGAGTTGCATTGATCTGATTGTTTGCTTTCGGTTTTAAAATAAAACCAGTACAATATCTTTTTAGTGTATCCACTAAAACTGCGCCCAGATGAATTCATAAAAAGCGGAATGATGTCAACACACGTCATTCCGCTTTTTTGCGAAAAAAATGTGTGCACCAGACTTAATTATCGGAGGTCTTCTTGACTAAGCCAGCCATACTCGCCCTTGCTGACGGCAGCATTTTTCGCGGCGAATCCATTGGAATTGACGGTCAAACCGTTGGTGAGGCGGTTTTTAATACTGCCATGACCGGCTATCAGGAAATTCTTACGGACCCATCCTATGCGCGTCAGTTGGTCGCGTTAACCTACCCACATATCGGTAATACCGGCACCACCCCTGAAGATGCAGAATCGAACCGGGTTTGGGTGTCAGGATTGATTATTCGTGACCTGCCTTTGCTCTCTAGCAGTTGGCGCGATAAACAGCCTTTAGGTGAATACTTAAAAGACAATAAAATTGTTGCCATTGCTGGGATCGATACGCGCCGTCTGACACGTATTTTGCGTGAATCAGGTGCGCAAAGCGGCTGCATTTTAGCCGGTGACGATGCTACGCCAGAGCGCGCGTTAGAATTGGCTCGCGGCTTTACGGGCTTGCAAGGTTTAGATTTAGCGCAAGAAGTCAGCACCGATAAAATCTACGAGTGGCGTAAAGGACCATGGCAGTTGTTGACTGACAGCCACCCGGACATTCAAGCAGGCCAGTTACCTCATCATGTTGTTGTTTATGACTTTGGTGTCAAGCGCAATATTTTAAGTGTACTGGTTGCACGTGGTTGCCGTTTAACCGTAGTGCCAGCTGATACGCCAGCCAGTGAAGTGCTCGCGTTAAATCCTGATGGTGTGTTCTTGTCCAATGGCCCAGGTGATCCAGAACCTTGTGATTACGCTATTACTGCGATTCAGCAGATCCTAGAAACAGATATACCTGTTTTTGGTATCTGCTTAGGTCATCAGTTGCTGGCGTTAGCATCTGGTGCGCGCACCATGAAAATGGTCAACGGTCACCACGGTGCCAACCACCCAGTACAAGACCTGAAAACGGGTATGGTGATGATCACCAGCCAGAATCATGGTTTTGCTGTGGATAAAGACAGCTTGCCTGATAACCTCGTCGCAACCCATCTGTCATTATTTGACCAGACGCTACAAGGTATTGAGCGCACAGATAAAGCTGCATTTGGATTTCAGGGCCACCCAGAAGCGAGCCCAGGACCAAATGATGTCAGTTCTTTATTTGATCGCTTTGTTGCCTCAATGGCCGAGCGCGGTTAAGGACAGCTGACTATGTTGCCAAGCTTGGGAATTACTGACCTGTGGACCTATATTTTAGGGACAGTGTTTGTGGTGTTGTTGCCGGGGCCAAACTCTTTGTTTGTCTTAGCAACAGCCGCCCAGCGTGGTATTGCTTCAGGTTATAAAGCCGCTGGTGGTGTGTTTTTAGGCGATACCGTGTTGATGACTTTATCAGCCATTGGTATCGCCTCATTACTACGCACTGAGCCGATGTTTTTTATTGTCTTGAAGTACCTTGGTGCAGCCTATTTGTGCTGGCTTGGGGTGAATATGCTGATATCAGCCGTTCGCTCCATGCGCAGCTCACCGCAGGTGGTGGAAGAGATCCAACAGCAAAAGCCTGCATCGCGACCTACGCGTAAAGCTTTTTTACTGAGTATCTCTAATCCCAAAGCCATTTTATTTTTCGTCTCATTTTTTATTCAGTTTGTCGATCCAGGCTACGCCCATCCTGGCTTATCGTTTCTAGTACTGGGATTGATTCTGCAGTTGATTAGCGGAGTTTATCTAAGTCTATTGATTTTTACCGGCGCCCGCTTAGCGCAATGGTTTCGCCAGCGACAACGCTTGGCAACCGGCGCATTAAGCGGAGTAGGCGTCATGTTCGTCGGCTTTGGCGTGAAGCTGGCCACTGCAACTTTGTCCTAATATTACGAGAATCCCATGCCAAAACGCACAGATATTAAAAGCATCCTTATCATCGGCGCCGGCCCCATTGTCATTGGTCAAGCGTGTGAGTTTGACTACTCTGGCGCGCAGGCGTGTAAGGCGTTGCGCGAAGAAGGTTACCGAGTTATTTTAGTCAACTCGAATCCAGCAACTATCATGACTGACCCTGCGATGGCCGATGCGACCTATATCGAGCCGATCAAATGGCAGACCGTGGCAAAAATTATTGAAAAAGAGCGTCCAGATGCGCTGCTGCCGACTATGGGTGGCCAGACGGCACTGAACTGCGCGTTAGATCTTGAGCGTGAAGGCGTTCTGGAGAAGTTTGGCGTCGAAATGATTGGCGCTAATGCTGACACCATTGATAAAGCTGAAGACCGCTCGCGCTTCGATAAAGCCATGCGCTCCATCGGTTTGGCCTGTCCGCGTTCAGGTATCGCGCACAATATGGAAGAAGCTTACAAGGTCCAAAGCGAAGTTGGCTTCCCCTGCATTATCCGTCCCAGTTTCACCATGGGTGGCACCGGCGGCGGTATTGCCTACAACCGTGAAGAATTTGAAGAAATCTGTAACCGTGGTCTAGATTTATCACCGACCAAAGAACTCTTAATCGATGAATCATTGATCGGTTGGAAAGAGTTTGAAATGGAAGTGGTGCGCGACAAAAATGACAACTGTATTATTGTCTGCTCGATTGAAAACTTTGACCCCATGGGTGTGCACACCGGTGACTCGATTACTGTAGCGCCTGCACAAACTTTGACTGACAAAGAATATCAAATCATGCGCGATGCCTCGCTTGCAGTCATGCGCGAGATTGGTGTTGAGAGCGGTGGTTCGAACGTACAGTTTGGTATCGATCCAAAAGATGGTCGTATGGTGGTGATTGAGATGAACCCACGGGTTTCACGCTCATCCGCGCTAGCGTCTAAAGCCACAGGTTTCCCGATTGCAAAAATCGCCGCCAAGTTGGCAGTAGGCTATACCCTTGATGAGTTGAAAAACGATATCACTGGTGGTCGTACTCCAGCATCCTTTGAGCCCACCATTGACTATGTTGTCACCAAAATTCCACGCTTCACTTTCGAGAAGTTCCCCAAAGCTGATGCACGCTTAACCACGCAGATGAAATCTGTGGGTGAAGTGATGGCCATTGGTCGTACCTTCCAAGAGTCTTTGCAAAAAGCCTTGCGTGGTCTGGAAGTGGGCGTTAATGGTTTAGATTCTAAAGTTGATATTAAGCATCCAGAAGCGGCCAGCATTATCCGTCGCGAACTGACTGTGCCGGGCGCTGACCGTATTTGGTATGTGGCTGATGCCATGCGCTTTGGTATGACGCGCGATGAAATCTATGAGTTGACCAAAATCGACCATTGGTTCCTCGTGCAGATGGAAGACTTAGTGCTGGAAGCAGAACGTTTAAAAACTGTGGGTTTGGCAGAAATTGATGCTGCGCAGATGTTTAAACTCAAACGTAAAGGCTTTAGTGATGCACGTTTAGCGAGTCTTTTAGGTGTCTCCGAGAAGAATATTCGCAGCCGTCGTCATCAGTTGAATATTTTCCCCGTCTACAAACGTGTGGATACCTGTGCCGGTGAGTTTTCCACTGACACGGCTTATATGTATTCCACTTATGAAGAAGAGTGTGAAGCTAATCCAAGCACCCGCGATAAGATTATGATCTTAGGTGGTGGCCCGAACCGTATTGGTCAGGGTATTGAGTTTGACTATTGCTGTGTACACGCAGCATTAGCGATGCGTGAAGATGGTTACGAGACCATTATGGTCAACTGCAACCCAGAAACAGTTTCCACTGACTACGACACTTCAGATCGCCTGTATTTTGAGCCAGTGACCTTAGAAGACGTATTAGAAATTGTTCGTGTTGAAAAGCCAGTGGGTGTGATTGTGCAATACGGTGGTCAAACACCATTGAAAATCTGCCGCGCATTGGAAGAAGCAGGCGTGCCAATTATTGGTACCAGCCCTGATTCCATCGACCGTGCTGAAGACCGTGAGCGTTTTCAGCAGATGGTTGAGCGCCTTGGTTTACTACAGCCACAAAACGCTACAGCGCGCAGTGAAGAAGAAGCCATTGCCGCTTCTAAAGATATCGGCTACCCATTGGTGGTTCGTCCGTCCTATGTATTGGGTGGTCGTGCCATGGAAATCGTCTATGACGAAGAAGAGCTGCGTCGTTATATGCGTGAAGCGGTACAGGTCTCTAATGACAGTCCGGTGTTGCTGGATCACTTCCTCAATAGCGCGATTGAAGTGGATATTGATGCGGTCTGTGATGGCGAAATTGTGGTGATTGGCGCGATTATGCAGCACATTGAACAAGCGGGCGTGCACTCGGGAGACTCTGCTTGCTCATTGCCACCGTATTCATTGCCAGCGCATATTCAAGATAAGATTCGTGATCAAGTCAGCCGTATGGCCTTAGAACTTGGCGTATTGGGTCTGATGAACGTGCAGATGGCCGTGCAAGGCGAAGATATCTACGTGATTGAAGTCAATCCACGTGCCTCACGTACCGTGCCTTTTGTATCCAAGTGCATTGGTGAATCATTGGCGAAAGTTGCCGCACGCGTCATGGCGGGTAAGACCTTAACCGAGCTGAACTTCACTAAAGAGATCATTCCACCCTTCTTTAGTGTTAAAGAGGCAGTGTTCCCATTTGCTAAATTCCCTGGTGTTGATACGATCCTAGGCCCAGAGATGAAATCGACGGGCGAAGTGATGGGTGTCGGTGACAGCTTTGCTGAAGCCTTTGCCAAAGCACAAATGGGTGCTGGAGAAGTCTTACCCACCAGTGGCTGTGCATTTATCAGTGTGCGTGAAGAAGACAAGCCGTTCGCCGCAGATTTAGCGCGCGACTTAATTGGTTTAGGCTTCTCAATTGTGGCTACCACAGGCACCGCAAAAATTATTGAGGCTGCGGGTTTAGCCGTACGCCGCGTAAACAAAGTAACTGAAGGCCGTCCGCATATTGTTGATATGATCAAGAATGATGAAGTGACCTTAGTTATCAATACCACCGAGGGGCGTCAGTCTATTGCTGACTCATTCTCGATTCGTCGAAACGCTCTGCAACGTAAAATCTACTTCACCACAACCTTAGCGGGTGGTCAGGCAGTTTGTGAGGCGCTTAAATTCGGTCCAGAAAAGACCGTGCGTCGTTTGCAGGACTTGCATTCAGGAATTAATGCGTGACTAAATATCCAATGACACTCCAAGGCGCTCGCGCCTTGGAAGAAGAACTCAAACATCTAAAAACCGTAATGCGCCCAAAAATTACTGCTGACATTGCCACGGCGCGTGAACTGGGTGATTTATCAGAAAACGCTGAATACCATGCGGCACGAGAGCAGCAAGGTATGAGCGAGGCGCGTATTCGAGATATCGAAGGGCGCTTGTCTGGTGCGCAGATTATTGATGTGACCACTATTCCTTATTCTGGAAAAGTGTTCTTTGGCACAACGGTTGAGATTGTTAACGTTGAGTCAGATGAAACAGTGACTTACCACATTGTGGGTGAGGATGAGGCTGATTTTAAACTGGGTAAAATCTCAGTGACATCGCCGATTGCCCGCGCTTTAGTGGGTAAAGAAGAAGGTCAAGTCGTTGCCGTGCAAACGCCTGGCGGTTTGATCGAGTATGAAATCGTTGAGGTTCGCCATATCTAATACCACACCCTTACGCGCCGGCTCAATCACTTGGCAGCTTGCTCAAGTGTTTTGGGTTGGCGGTATGTGGATACTGCATTTTGTCTTACTGAAGGCGTTAGAGCAGCTTGGTTTTGCTGATGCTCTAGTGCGTGAGGTGGAGCAGTACACACGATCAGTGGTGGTGGGTTTAGCTTTGGTTTGTATTGTGCTGCAATTGCTGGTTTTAATGCAGGCACTACCCTTAAAACAGATGCTCAAGGATATCCGTGGGCAGTTGTTATTAGTGGCTCTGATCTTGTCCAGTGCGTTTTTGCTGATGCAGGCGATTGTACCTAACGCAGAGTATTGGTTAAGGTACAGTTATAGCGTGTTGGGTTTGTGTGGCTTATTGTTGGTTATACAGCCTGTGCCAATGCAACAACATCCAGCTCCAAGCGCATAAAAAACGCTTACGGAGCTGGAGGTCAGCATTTTAAATTACACGTTGTAACGTAAAATGTTGGACAGGTTTTTGTTGGGTTGTGGATTTTTACGGTAAATTAACGCCACTTTGCCTATGCTTTGTACCAATAGGCTACTGCTTTTTTGGCACAATTCATCAACGATTGCTTTGCGGTCATCGCGCTCAGCAAGGCGTAATTGAATTTTGATCAGTTCGTGATCATTGAGTGCGCGATCTAATTCAGCGAGTACGCTTTCAGTTAAACCGTTATCCGCAATCGTTACAATCGGCTTTAAGTGATGGCCGATGGATTTAAACTGTTTCTTTTGCTCTTGTGTGAGCGACATAATCGACCTCTGAGTCGTAACATGAATGAAGGTGGGTAGTTTACCTGACCTGAAGCTTAAGAGGTATTCCGTGGCTCGATCTAAAAGCAGTTCGCGTTGGTTAAAAGAACATTTTGATGATCCCTTTGTCAAAATGGCACAAAAAGATGGCTACCGTTCGCGTGCGAGTTATAAATTATTAGAGATTCAAGAGAAAGACCGTATTTTACGCCCTGGCATGACTGTGATTGATCTAGGTAGTGCGCCAGGTGGTTGGTCGCAAGTGACCAGTCGGGTGATTGGTGACAAAGGTACGCTGATTGCTTCGGATATTTTGCCGATGTCTGCGATTGCTGATGTGACCTTTATTGAAGGTGACTTTACTGAAGATCGCGTTTTCAATGAAATTATGGATGCTGTTGGAAATCAACCGGTAGACCTTGTTATTTCTGATATGGCCCCCAACATGAGTGGTGTACGTACTGCTGACCAAGCCGCAGCAATGTATTTATGTGAGCTGGCCTTGGATTTAGCAACAAAAGTATTGCGTCCGGGTGGTGATTTTTTAATTAAAATATTCCACGGGGAAGGTTTTGATGATTATTTGCGCGATGTACGTACGCGTTTTGAAAAAGTACAGATGCGTAAGCCAACGTCATCACGCGACCGCTCACGTGAGCAGTATTTATTAGCACGTGGTATGCATGCGGTTGATGACGATATTTGACTGACGTGTTTAAATGTATTGTTACACGACAAGCATACGCAGAGCGTCAATGTGTAGTAAGTTTGTTGTATGTAATTGACGTATTTGTTGCGGTTGTTGCAGCAGAGGGTAAATATAAGTGAACGATATGACTAAAAACCTACTTTTGTGGTTGGTTATCGCTGCTGTCCTAGTGACCGTAATGAACAACTTTACCTCGCAGGGTGATACCGGAAAACTGAATTACAGCACCTTTATTGAAGAGGTGAAGTCAGGACGCGTACAGCAAGTTACAGTTGATGGCTTTGTAATCAGCGGTAAGCGCGAAGATGGCAGTTTCTTTGAGACTGTGCGTCCAGCGATTCAAGATAATGGCTTGATGGGCGACTTAATTGATAACAATGTGAGTGTTATTGGTAAGCAACCTGAGCGTCAGAGTATGTGGATGCAACTGCTCATAGCAGGCTTCCCAATTTTAATTATTTTAGCAGTTGTTATGTTCTTTATGCGCCAAATGCAGGGCGGTGCCGGTGGTAAAGGCGGGCCTATGAGCTTTGGTAAAAGTAAAGCGCGCCTGATGGCTGAAGATCAAATTAAAACCACGCTGGCTGATGTGGCCGGTTGTGATGAAGCCAAAGAAGAAGTGGGTGAGATCGTTGAGTTCTTACGCGACCCAAGCCGCTTCCAGCGCTTAGGCGGTAAGATTCCACGTGGCGTACTGATGGTCGGTCAGCCAGGTACGGGTAAAACGTTGCTGGCGAAAGCCATTGCTGGTGAAGCAAAAGTACCGTTCTTTACTATTTCAGGTTCTGACTTCGTCGAGATGTTTGTCGGTGTCGGTGCCTCACGTGTACGCGATATGTTTGAACAAGCTAAAAAACACGCACCCTGCATTATTTTTATTGATGAGATTGATGCGGTCGGTCGTCACCGTGGTGCCGGTATGGGCGGCGGTAACGATGAGCGTGAGCAGACTCTGAACCAGTTATTAGTTGAGATGGATGGTTTTGAAGACAATGACGGCGTGATCGTTATTGCTGCAACCAACCGTCCAGATGTATTGGACCCTGCGTTATTGCGCCCCGGTCGTTTTGACCGCCAAGTGGTTGTTGGCTTGCCCGATATCCGTGGTCGCGAGCAGATTCTACAAGTGCATATGCGCAAAGTGCCTTTGCATGATGACGTCGATGCGGCAGTGATTGCTCGTGGTACGCCAGGTTTCTCAGGTGCCGACTTAGCTAACTTAGTTAACGAGGCTGCTTTATTCGCTGCGCGCTCAGATAGCCGCGTAGTAACAATGAAAGAGTTTGAGTTGGCTAAAGATAAAATCATGATGGGCGCAGAGCGCAAATCCATGGTGATGTCAGAGAAAGAAAAACTTAATACTGCATATCATGAAGCCGGTCACGCGATTGTCGGTCGTATGGTTCCTGAGCATGATCCAGTTTATAAAGTGTCGATTATTCCACGTGGTCGTGCGCTGGGTGTGACCATGTTCTTGCCTGAAGAAGATCGCTATAGCTTGTCTAAGCGCGGTTTAATCAGTCAGATCTGTTCGCTCTACGGTGGTCGTATTGCTGAAGAAATGACCTTGGGTTTTGATGGCGTCACCACCGGTGCATCCAACGATATTATGCGTGCCACGCAATTGGCGCGAAATATGGTTACCAAGTGGGGCTTGTCTGAGAAATTAGGTCCATTGCTCTACGCTGAAGATGAAAACGAAGGTTACTTAGGTCGCAGCGGTGGTGGAGCAGGTCATGTATCCGGCGAAACAGCTAAGCTGATTGACCAGGAAATTCGCGACATTATTGATGAGTGCTACGCTACGGCAACTAAAATTTTGCACGATAACCGTGATAAATTAGAAGCTATGGCGCTTGCTTTGATGAAGTACGAAACCATTGATAGCGATCAGATCGATGACATTATGTCCGGTCGTGAGCCACGTGAGCCAAAAGATTGGACCGGTGGCGGTTCAACGGGTAAGCCTGCTAAAGACGCAGAGCCAAAGCCAGAAGCCGAAAGGCCTGATGCACCGATTGGTGGGCCAGCTGGCGAACATTGATACTCTAAGCGGGCGCTAATCAGCGCCCGTTTCAATTGACCAAGAAGGCAGATTATGCACGCCACTGCACATCCTGTTTTACATTGCGGTAAACACTCTCTCGATCTATCCCGCCCGCATATTATGGGTATCCTGAATGTCACGCCTGATTCGTTTTCCGATGGTGGGCGTTATAATACTCTTGATGCAGCCTTACGCCGCGCTATAGAAATGCATGCGGCGGGTGCAAGCTTGATTGATATCGGTGGTGAGTCAACGCGCCCAGGAGCTGCTAAAGTCAGCGTACAGCAGGAGTTGGATCGTGTTGCACCTTTGGTTGACTTGATTGCTCGCGAGTGCGATGTGATTATTTCTGTTGATACTTCGACGCCTGAAGTGATTCTTGAATCAGCGCGCTTAGGTGCAGGACTGATTAATGATGTGCGTGCTCTGCAGCGTGAGGGTGCTTTAGCTGCAGCGGCAGCCACTGATTTGCCTGTCTGTTTGATGCATATGCGTGGTGAGCCACAAACCATGCAAGATGAGCCGCATTATGCTGATGTAGCTGCTGAGGTTGCTGCATTTTTACAAGAGCGTATTGCTGCCTGTGTTCAGGTTGGTATTACGCCTGAGCGTATTGTGCTTGATCCTGGTTTTGGCTTTGCTAAAAACACTCAGCATAACTATGAGTTGTTTCAGCGTTTGCCTGAGTTATTGAGTTTACAGTGCCCCTTGTTGGTCGGCGTATCGCGTAAAAGTATGATCGGTAATATTCTTAATCAGCCGGTTGATCAGCGTTTATATGGCAGTTTAGCATTAGCGGTAATGGCGCTTGAGCGTGGTGCAAAAATTTTACGTGTGCATGATGTGGCGCAAACCATGGATGTGCTAAAGATATTTAACGCAGTACAGACTGCTGCAAAGGAATGAGATGATGGCGAGAAAATATTTTGGTACTGATGGTATCCGTGGACGTGTTGGTACTCATCCGATTACTCCAGAGTTTATGCTTAAGCTGGGTTGGGCGGCGGGTATGGCGTTTCGTAAGCAGGGTAAGTGCCGTATTTTAGTCGGTAAAGACACGCGTATTTCAGGCTATATGTTTGAGTCTGCGCTGCAAGCAGGTCTGTCTGCTGCAGGTGCTGATGTGATGCTATTGGGTCCAATGCCAACACCAGCCGTCGCTTATTTGGCGCGCACCTTCCATGCTGAAGCCGGTATTGTGATCAGTGCTTCGCATAACCCACATTACGATAATGGTATTAAGTTCTTCTCAGGTCGCGGTACTAAGTTACCGGATGAAATTGAACAAATGATTGAAGAGCTGATTGATATGCCAATGACTGTGGTTGAGTCAGAGCAGCTCGGTAAAGCCTCGCGCGTCAATGATGCGGCGGGGCGTTATATTGAATTTTGTAAAAGTAGTGTGCCGACCAGTACCGATTTTTCTGGATTAAAAATAGTGCTCGACTGCGCGCACGGTGCCACTTATAAAGTTGCACCCAGCGTGTTCAGTGAGTTAGGCGCGGAGGTGATTACCACTGCCGCACAGCCTGATGGCTTAAATATCAATGCGGGTGTCGGTTCGACCTGTTTAGGTCCGCTACAGAAAGCTGTGGTTGAGCATGGTGCTGATTTAGGTATTGCTTTTGATGGTGATGGCGACCGTGTGCAAATGGTCGACCATACCGGCGCTATGGTGGATGGCGATGAGTTGTTGTATATCATCGCCACTGATATTCAAGAGCGTGATCGCTTGCCTGAAGGTACTGGCGTGGTCGGCACCTTGATGAGTAATCTAGGTCTTGAGCTTGCGCTAAAAGAGCGTGGTATTCCTTTTGTGCGCGCTAAAGTAGGCGACCGTTATGTGATGGCTGAAATGCTAGAGCGCAACTGGGTGTTAGGTGGTGAGAACTCAGGCCACTTACTGTGCGCACAGCATGCCACGACTGGCGATGCTATTATTGCCGCGCTGCAGGTGCTGTTAGCCTTGCGTCGTCGTGGACAAAGCTTGGCTAAAGAACGCTTGGCTTGGAAAAAGCTGCCACAAACGCTGATTAATGTACGCTTTAGTGGTGATATTGATCCGGCTAGTGATCCGCAGGTACAGGCGGCTTGTGATGAAGCGACTGCGGCGATGGCGGGGCGTGGACGTGTTTTATTGCGTAAATCCGGTACTGAGCCTTTAGTTAGGGTGATGGTCGAAGGTGAGGATGAAGCCGCAGTCTTGCAGCATGCTCAGCGCTTAGCTGAGGTTGTACAGGCTGTATGTGGTTGATTTTACTTGCATCTTATAGTGGGCTTGAGTAATATCTGCGCCCACTTTGAGCGAAGAGGTTAGACATGCGTCGCCCATTGGTAGCTGGTAATTGGAAAATGCATGGTACCTGTACCAGCATTACGCAGTTGTTAAATGAGTTTGCCGAATACGCATTGCCATCAAATGTTGATGTTGTTGTGTTCCCGGGATTAATTCATTTGCAAGCTGTGATTGGTCAGGTTGCTAAGAGCAGTATTGCTGTGGGTTCGCAAGACTGTGCAGTGCAGCTCGAAGAAGGTGCTTTGACCGGTGAAACCTCGGCTCTGCAGCTTAAAGATATTGGGTGTTCGATGGTATTAGTCGGGCATTCTGAAAGAAGACAGTTGCAAGATGAGACTGATAGTGTAATATGCCGCAAGTTTATTGCAGCGCAAGCAGCGGGTTTAATCCCAGTGCTGTGTGTTGGTGAGACACTTGCAGAGCGTGAAGCAGGTCAGGCCATTGCAACAGTACAACGACAAGTTGATGCAGTACTTGCTGAGCTTGGTGCTGACGTTTTAGCTAAAGCGGTGATTGCTTATGAGCCTGTTTGGGCGATAGGTACCGGTTTAACGGCCACGCCAGAGCAAGCGCAAGAAATACATGCACAAATACGTGCACATGTGGCACAATATAACGTGTCAATTGCACAGCAAGTCAGAATTTTATATGGCGGTAGTGTAAAAGCCGCCAATGCTGCTGAGTTATTTGCTCAGGCAGATATCGATGGGGGGCTGGTAGGCGGTGCCTCCCTCAATGCAAAAGAATTTAGTGCGATATGTCGCGCTGCGGGAAATTAAAATGCTGGAAACAGTCATAATTATTGTACACTTGGTTGTTGCAATCGGTGTTGTAGGATTTGTTCTGATTCAGCAGGGCAAAGGTGCAGATGCAGGTGCTTCATTTGGTGGTGGTGCTTCAGGCACAGTATTTGGATCGCAGGGTTCAACTAACTTTTTAAGCCGCTTTACTGCAATACTGGCCGCTGTTTTTTTTGCAACAAGCTTAGGTCTAGCGTTTTATGCTAAAGACCGTGCCAATACAATTACACAGTTGGGTTTACCTGATCCTGCTGTGTTAGAAGTGAAAGCTAAGCCGCAATCTGTGCTTGAAGACATTCCTCAAGTTGAAAGCCAGGCGGTTGAAGCGGATACAAATGATGTACCTGTTTTAGATGTAGAGTAATTTTGCCGAGGTGGTGGAATTGGTAGACACGCTACCTTGAGGTGGTAGTGGCCATAGGCTGTAGGGGTTCGAGTCCCCTTCTCGGTACCATATAAGAAGCGGCCTGCTAGCAATAGCGGGTCGTTTTTGTTTGTGCTAACTTGACTGTAACTGCTTGGGGCTGTAATATTCCTCTTCAGATTTAGACTGCATGAGTTTTATATGCTTTTAAATGCCAAGTATTTATATTAAGAGCCCCTGACAAGGGGCTTTTTATTAGGTCTAATAGTTGATTTTCAATTTTATTGATGGGCGTTATGCCCATTTTTCATTTCTACAGCATGCATTGGAGGTCGGATGACGAGCAAGCTGGAACAGTTGCAGGACATATTGACGCCAGTGATTGAAGCGCTGGGTTATAAGTGTTGGGGTATTGAGTATATTTCTCAAGGCCGTCACTCATTGCTGCGCGTCTATATCGATCATGAGAACGGAATCTTTATTGAAGATTGCGAAACAGTCAGTCGCCAACTGAGTGCTGTAATGGATGTTGAAGATCCAATCAGTGCTGAGTACACGCTGGAAGTTTCTTCTCCAGGTATGGATCGACCGCTCTTTACCCTTGAGCAGTTTGCTGCTTATGTGGGTGAACAGGTAAGAATTAGGCTGCGTTCTCCAGTAGAAGAGCGTCGCAATTTTCAAGGGCTGATTCGATCAGTTGAAGATCAAGATGTGGTGGTGCAGGTGGATGAATATGAATACCTGTTGCCCATTGATCTGATCGAAAAGGCAAATATACTTCCGAACTTTGAATAAGAATACGGACTCCGCGACTCCTACAGTTTGCGAAAGGCGAGGCATGCGATGAGCAAAGAAATTTTACTGGTTGTTGAATCAGTCTCTAATGAGAAAGGTGTACCGCCAGCGTTGATTTTCGAAGCGCTTGAGTTGGCACTAGCAACAGCCACCAAGAAAAACTACGAAGATGAAGTTGATGTGTATGTAGTCATTGACCGCGAGACGGGTGATTATGAAACCTTCCGTCGCTGGACAGTGATTGAAGAGATTGATTTTGACGACCCAGCGCATCAACTAACTATCGACATGGCTGAAAAGCGTGTTGAGAATCCATCTGTTGGTGATGTGATTGAAGAGAAAGTCGAGTCCGTAGCGTTTGGACGTATTGCTGCACAAACTGCCAAGCAAGTGATTGTACAGAAAGTACGTGAAGCTGAGCGCGCGCAAATTGTTGAAGCCTATCGTAGCAAGCTCGGTGAGATTATTTTCGGTACCGTTAAGAAAGTAACTCGCGATAATATTATTGTTGATCTGGGTAATAACGCAGAAGCAATTTTGGCTCGTGAAGATATTATTCCGCGCGAAAATTTCCGTGTAGGCGCGCGTGTACGCGCACTACTGCAGGATATTCGTTCAGAAAACCGCGGTCCGCAGTTGATCCTTTCACGTACTGCGCCTGAAATGATTATGGAACTGTTTAATATTGAAGTTCCAGAAATCTCTGAAGGCTTGATCGAAATTATGGCTGCAGCCCGTGATCCGGGTTCGCGCGCTAAAATTGCGGTGCGTTCTAAAGATAAGCGTATTGACCCGCAAGGTGCGTGTATTGGTATGCGCGGTTCGCGTGTGCAAGCTGTATCAAGCGAGTTAGGTGGTGAGCGTGTTGATATTGTGCTGTGGGATGATAATCCGGCACAGTTTGTGATCAGCGCTATGTCACCGGCTGAAGTTGTTGCCATTATTGTCGATGAAGATTCACATACAATGGATATCGCCGTCGCTGAAGAAAACCTTGCGCAAGCAATTGGTCGTGGCGGTCAAAACGTTCGCCTCGCTTCGCAACTGACTGGCTGGACTCTGAACGTGATGAGCCAAGAAGATATTCAGGCGCGTCAGCAAGAAGAAACAGGTGATTTGTTACAGCTCTTCGTTAGAGACCTTGAAGTTGATGAAGATATCGCACAAGTTCTAGTAGACGAAGGCTTTACCAGTTTGGACGAAGTCGCCTACGTGCCGATGGAAGAAATGCTGAACATTGATGGTTTCGATGAAGAGATTGTTAATGAACTGCGTACGCGTGCGAAAAACTGTTTGTTGACACGCGCAATAGCAACTGAAGAAAAGCTGGCCGATATTCAACCAGCACAAGACTTGCTCGACTTAACGGGCATGAGCAAAGAGCTGGCTGTTGAGCTGGCTGTACGCGGAGTGCTCAGCCGCGAAGACCTAGCAGAGCAGTCGATTGATGACTTGCTCGAAATCGAAGGCATGATTGAAGATCGTGCCGGCAAGCTGATCATGGCCGCCCGCGCCCACTGGTTTGAATAAGCACATTGCGGCTTGAGGAGAGAAGTTCATGACACAAGTCACTGTGAAAGAACTGGCTAAAGTAGTGAAAACGCCAGTAGAAAGTCTACTGCAGCAGATGCACGAAGCAGGTTTAGCACACAACAGTGCTGACCAAAAAGTCAGTGAAACAGAAAAACAAACATTGTTAACTTTTTTAGAGAAAGGTAGCAACACTAAAACTGAAGGCTCTAAAAAAATCACTTTACAGCGTAAAACAACATCAACCTTACGTGCCCCAGGCAGTAAGACGATTAGTGTTGAAGTACGCAAAAAGAAAACTTTTGTAAAGCGTAGCGCAGAAGAAATCGAAGCTGAAAAGCAACAGGATCTTGCTAAGCTGAAAGCAGAACAAAAAGCGAAAAAAGTTGAGCCAGAAAAAGCTCAGCCAGCTTCAGCACCTGTAGCAAAAGCGAAAGCTGAGCCAGTTGTTGAAAAGCGTGCGCCGGAGTCTGCTGTCATTGCGGCCACCGTAGCACCTGCAGCACCTGCAGATATTACTTTGCCTGTTGTTGACGCTGTTACCCCTGCACAAGACCGCAAGAAGGCCGATGATGTTCGTCGTCCAGTCAAGCGTGCCGATGAAGATGATCGTCGCGAGCGTAAAGCTGCAGCGCCGCGTCCAGCTGCTAAAAGCAAGTCTGGCCGTTCTGAAGATGACCAAGCCCGTCGTGGTGGTCGTAATCGTGGTAAGGGTAAAAAACGTTCGAATCAGCATGGCTTTAGTAGCCCTGCAGGTCCAGTGATACGTGATGTGCATGTCGGTGAGACCATCACAGTTGCTGAGTTAGCAGCACAGATGTCGGTTAAAGGCGGCGAAGTTGTCAAGTATATGTTTAAACTTGGCTCACCTGTTACCATCAACCAAGTACTCGACCAAGATACAGCAGTATTAATTGCTGAAGATTTAGGTCATCGCGTCAGCCGCGTTAGCGATAACGTGCTTGAAGAGCAGTTTGCTGAATCATTGAAGTTTGATGGTGAAGCATTCCACCGTGCGCCAGTTGTTACCGTTATGGGTCACGTTGACCATGGTAAAACTTCGCTGCTTGACTATATCCGTCGTGCCAAGGTTGCAACCGGTGAAGCGGGTGGTATTACTCAGCATATCGGTGCATATCACGTTAAAACCGAAGGTGGCATGATCACTTTCCTTGATACTCCGGGTCACGCTGCGTTTACCGCAATGCGTGCACGTGGTGCCAAGGCTACGGATATCGTGATTCTAGTGGTTGCTGCAGATGATGGCGTGATGCCACAGACCATCGAAGGTATTCAGCACGCAAAAGCGGCTGGCGTTCCTTTGATTATTGCTGTGAACAAAATTGATAAGCCAGACGCTGATCCAGATCGTATTAAAAACGATTTAGCTGTGCATGGTGTGACTCCAGAAGAGTGGGGCGGTGATACGCAGTTTGTCCATGTTTCGGCGAAAGTCGGTACGGGCATTGATACCTTGCTTGAATCAGTCCTGTTGCAAGCTGAAGTACTTGAGCTGAGCGCAACACCGTCAGCTTCAGGTCGTGGTGTGGTGATTGAGTCGCGTCTTGATAAGGGCCGTGGCCCCGTTGCTTCAGTACTGGTACAAAACGGTACCTTACGCCAAGGCGATATGGTTCTAGTGGGTACAAACTTCGGTCGCGTACGCGCCATGATGGATGAGAACGGTCAGCCGATTAAAGAAGCAGGCCCATCGATCCCCGTTGAGATCTTAGGTCTTGATGGTACGCCAGAAGCCGGTGATGAAGTTACCGTCGTGGTTGATGAGCGTAAAGCACGTGAAGTGGCACTGTTCCGCCAAGGTAAGTTCCGCGAAGTTAAATTAGCGCGTGCGCATGCCGGTAAACTCGAGAATCTGTTCGAGAATATGGGTCAGGAAGAGAAGAAAGTACTCAATATCGTTATCAAAGCAGATGTACGCGGTACGCTTGAAGCGTTACGTGGTTCATTGTCTGAATTAGGTAATGATGAAGTTGAAGTATGCGTAGTGGCTGGCGGTGTAGGTGGTATTAACGAAAGTGATGCCAACTTAGCCCTAGCATCGAACGCGGTGATCTTTGGTTTCAACGTACGTGCGGATGCTGGTGCACGTAAGATCGTTGAGCAAGAAAGCCTCGATATGCGTTACTACAACATCATCTACGATATTATCGAAGATGTTAAGAAAGCACTGTCAGGCCTGTTAGGCAGCGATGTTCGTGAGAATATCCTTGGTATTGCTGAAGTACGTGAAGTCTTCCGTTCACCTAAGCTCGGCGCAATTGCTGGCTGTATGGTGATTGAAGGTACAGTACACCGTAACCGTCCAATCCGTGTACTGCGTGATGACGTGGTAATCTTTGAAGGCGAGCTGGAATCATTACGCCGCTTTAAAGATGACGTGAGTGAAGTTCGCTCCGGCATGGAATGTGGTATCGGTGTGAAGAGCTACAATGACGTTAAACCTGGTGACAAGATCGAAGTATTCGAGAAGGTTCAGGTCGCACGTACACTGTAATTCATAGTCGTATAGGCAACGGCAAGTGCAATAGGTTGGGGGATTCACTCCAGCTTATTGGGCTTGCCGTTTGCTGCTTATATAGATGAGAATAAAGCTGCTGTAACGCAGCACAAGGTGAAGACAATGGCGAAACAATACAGCCGCACCCAACGTATTGGTGATCAGATTCAGCGCGAATTAGCGACTTTGATCCCGCAAGAAATTAGAGATCCGCGTCTGGGCTTTATCACCATTACTGGTGTTGATGTCAGTCGCGATATTAGTCATGCCAAGGTATTCGTTACTGTAATGGGTGAAAACACACCTGAAGTGGTTAAAGAAAACTTGGATGTGCTTAAAGATACTGCCGGTTACTTACGTATGCTGCTGGGTAAAGCCATGAAGCTGCGCAGCGTACCCTCGTTACATTTTCACTATGATCAGAGTATTACTCGCGGTGCGATGTTGTCAGCACTGATTGAGCAGGCAGTGACTGAAGATCAGCGTAATACTGAGTCAGACGGAGAGTAAGGCGTGGTACAGCAGGTTAAACGTAAGCGTCGCAGTGTCAGCGGTATTATTATTTTTGATAAGCCGTACGGTTTTAGCTCCAACGGTGCTTTGCAAAAAGTCCGCTGGTTGCTCAATTCAGATAAAGGCGGGCATACAGGCAGTCTTGATCCATTAGCCACGGGCGTATTGCCCTTGTGTTTTGGTGAGGCGACCAAGTTTTCGCGCTATTTGCTTGATGCTGATAAAGTCTATGAGGCAACCATGCAGCTGGGCGTCACCACCAATACAGCTGATGCTGAAGGTGAAGTGCTGGAGACTAAGCCAGTCAATGTCACTGCTGCCGATATCGAAGCGGTGCTACCGCAATTTCGTGGTGTGATTGAGCAAGTGCCTCCGATGTTTTCCGCACTTAAAAAAGATGGCCAGCCGCTGTATAAGTTAGCACGCGCAGGTATTACGGTTGATCGTCCTGCACGTACGGTGACCATCAATAAGCTTGAACTGCTGTCTATCGACGGTGATCAAGCGCGTATTGTCGTGGCCTGTACTAAAGGCACCTATATTCGTAGTTTGGTTGAAGATATTGGTGCTGCTTTAGGTTGTGGTGCGCATGTGGCGCAATTACGCCGCACAGAAGCTGGTCCCTTTGATTTAACTCATGCGGTAACGCTTGAAGAGCTTGAGCGTGTGCATGAAGAGGGCGGTGCTGAAGCGCTCGATGCTTATATGATTGCGATGGACAGCGGCTTGCTGCATTGGCCGATTGTGAAGTTAACAGAGCACAGTAGTTTCTTCTGGCTCAATGGCCAGCCGGTGCGTGCGCAGAAAGCGCCGCTCGAAGGAATGGTGCGTGTGTATAACCACAATGATGAATTTATCGGTGTGGGTGAAATAGATGATGATGGAATGGTTGCACCCAAGCGCCTAATTCGGTCACAATGAGTTTGTTTTTTCTAGTGTACTGAAAAGTCACTGGAAAATATTAAGGTTGGCTGTTGGCAGGCGCGGTCATACCTCTTCTTTTGCACGGGATTATCCCGGCCTGTTCACAGTAGGAGCCCATCATGGCACTTAGCAACGACGACAAAGTCCAGATTATCAATGACTACAAACAAGCTGAAGGTGATACAGGTTCTCCAGAAGTGCAGGTTGCACTTCTGACCTTTAACATCAACAAGCTGCAAGGTCACTTTAAAGCTAACGTTAAGGATCACCACTCACGTCGCGGTTTAATCCGTATGGTTAACCAGCGTCGTAAGTTGCTTGATTACCTCAAAGGTAAAGATCTTGGCCGTTACGCGACTTTGATTGGTCGTCTGGGTCTACGTCGTTAAGACGTAAGCTGCAACGTGAAGCTGGGCGTCTGGGGTGCTATGCGTAAATTTATTTATGCAGGTGCTTTGGACCTCCAGCTTTTCGCTTTTCAGGAGCATAGTGGGACGATACCCACACTCTTGCTAGTTTCCCCAAGGTCACATTAGAGAAGGAAGATACCGTGAATCCGGTTATTAAAACGTTTCAATTTGGTGAATCCACCATTACTTTAGAAACAGGCCGCGTTGCTCGCCAAGCCTGTGGTGCTGTATTAGTTAGCGTTAACAACGATGTGACTGTGCTATGTACAGTGGTTGGCGCAAAAAAAGCTGATCCAAGCAAAGACTTTTTTCCTTTATCTGTGCATTACCAAGAAAAAACCTATGCTGCAGGTAAAATCCCCGGCGGTTTCTTCAAGCGTGAAGCACGTCCATCTGAGAAAGAAACTCTCACTTCACGTCTGATCGACCGTCCGATCCGTCCGTTATTCCCAGCAGGCTTTAGCAATGAAGTACAAGTGATTTGTACCGTTGTTTCAACCAGCAAGAAAACTGACCCAGACATGGCTGCCATGATCGGTACTTCAGCTGCACTGGCGATCTCAGGTATTCCATTCAACGGTCCAATCGGTTGCGCACGTGTCGGCTACCACCCAGAAACGGGCTACCTGATCAACCCAACCTATGAGCAGCAAGAAGCATCTTGCCTCGACATGGTGGTTGCCGGTACTAAAGACGCCGTGTTGATGGTTGAGTCAGAAGCACAAGAGCTGAGCGAAGACCAAATGTTGGGCGCCGTATTATTCGCTCACGAAGAATTCCAAGTTGTGATCCAAGCGATTAAAGAGCTGGCTGCAGAAGTCGGCAAACCACGTTGGGATTGGCAGCCAAAAGCAGAAAACACTGAGCTGTTAGCTGCTGTGCGTAACCAGTTTGGCGCTGCAATTTCTGATGCTTACACCATCATCGTTAAACAAGACCGTTATGCCAGTCTGGGTGCAATCCGCGAGCAAGCCATTGCTGCGTTAGTCAGTGACGTTGAAGGCCAAGGCCCAACCGCTGCTGAAGTTAAAGATGCATTCGGTGAAATCGAATACCGTACCGTACGTGAGAATATCGTTAACGGTAAGCCACGTATTGATGGTCGTGATACCAGCACTGTGCGTCCTTTGGCGATCGAAGTGGGCGTATTGGACAAAACTCACGGTTCTGCGTTGTTCACCCGTGGTGAAACTCAGGCTCTCGTGGTGGCAACTCTAGGTACTGCGCGTGATGCACAGTTCTTGGATACCCTTGAAGGCGAAAAACGCGATCCATTTATGTTGCACTACAACTTCCCTCCTTACTCTGTAGGTGAGTGCGGTCGTATGGGTGCAACCGGTCGTCGTGAAATCGGTCACGGTCGTTTAGCGCGTCGCAGTATTGCTGCTATGTTGCCTAATGCGGATGATTTCCCGTACACCATCCGTGTTGTATCTGAGATCACTGAATCCAACGGTTCAAGCTCAATGGCTTCTGTTTGTGGTGCTTCTTTAGCATTGATGGACGCTGGCGTACCGATGAAAGCACCGGTTGCTGGTATCGCGATGGGTATGGTTAAAGAAGGCGATAAGTTCGCAATTCTGACCGATATCTTGGGTGATGAAGACCACCTTGGTGATATGGACTTTAAAGTAGCAGGTACCGCCAATGGCGTGACTGCACTGCAAATGGACATTAAAATCGAAGGTGTGACTGAAGAAATTATGGAATTGGCTTTAAGCCAAGCCCACACAGCACGTATCACTATTCTTGAGCAAATGAATCAAGTGATTGCTACTTCACGTACTGAATTGTCAGCTAATGCGCCGACTATGATTGCGATGAAAATTGATTCAGACAAGATTCGTGACGTGATTGGTAAAGGTGGTGCAACCATCCGCGCGATCTGTGAAGAAACTGAAGCATCGATTGATATCGAAGATGACGGTTCCATCAAAATCTTTGGTTCAACCAAAGAAGCAGCAGAAGCAGCACGCGAGCGCGTTCTGAGCATCACTGCTGAAGCTGAAATCGGTAAGATCTACCACGGTAAAGTTGAGCGTATTGTCGACTTTGGTGCGTTTGTAAACATCCTGCCAGGTAAAGATGGTCTAGTGCATATTTCAATGTTGAGCGATGCTCGCGTTGAGAAAGTGACTGACATCCTGACTGAAGGCGAGATGATTGACGTACTGGTACTGGACGTGGATAACCGTGGCCGTATCAAGCTGTCAATTAAAGACGTTGCTGCAGCGAAAGCTGAGTTAGCAGGAAAAACAGAGTAAGGTTTAACTTTACTGTGTTGGAAAAGCCGCCTTGTGCGGCTTTTTTTATGCCTGTTTTTTGATTGTGGTTGAGTGGACACATGCTTGCTGGTTGCAATAAGTTTTCAGTAGCACTCCTATCTGTTTTTTACGAGTCAGAATAAGAAGCGTGTTGGTAGGGTGCTATAAGTGAAGTCAGTTGCATGTTTGTCTACTTTTGGCGTCGTGTGGTTTACAGTTTCTTGGATTTATCCTAAAGCTGATAGCACCACTTTGCGTACGGTTTTAGCCAGTTGCTGCAGCTTAGGTAAACCGTCGCGTAATAAAGCTTCAGTATTAACTCGCGCCGCATTTGTACTTATGTTGACTGCTCCTAGCAGGTCACCATTAGCTGCGAACACAGGTACTGCAACGGAGCTTAGTCCTAAAGCAAGCTCTTGATCCAGCATTGCATAACCTTGCTCCCGTACTTTAATAATTTCTGCACGTAGAACGTCCACGTTAGTAATTGAAAGCTGAGTATGAGCTTGTAATTTAATTTTGTTTAAAAATTCTTCAAGCTCTTGCTCTTCAAGTTCTGCAAGCAAAACGCGGCCCATTGAAGTGTATGCCGCAGGTAGACGAGTACCTACGGCTAGAGTAATGGCCATTAAGCGATGTGGTGCTGCGGAGCGAAATACATAGACCACGTCGTCACCGTCTAAGACGCTTAGAGAAGATGACTCACCCAGTTCTGCAGTAATGTCTTGCAAGTAGTGCTGGATCACCGAGCGGTATTGATTCGATGCAAGATAAGCGTGTCCTAGCTGTAGCACTTGAGGAGTCAACTCAAATAATCTCCCGTCACGGCGTACATAGCCTAATGCATGCAAAGTGAGTAAAAAGCGTCGAGCTTTAGCCCTATCCATATCGGTTTTTGCAGCGACCTCACTCAGGGTCATGCGTGGTTTTTCGGCATCAAAGGCCATAAAAATCTGCAACCCAGAGGCCAGTGCGCTGACATAGTCGCGATCGCCTAACTGCAGAGCTCGTTTCTCCATTTCTATTCCTCGACGTTATATTTGTGATGAATGAGACCTTAGCATTTGTACATCACTGGCACACTTCATGCTTGATATTTTGACTAAAACATATGTTAAAACTTTGAAGTATAGTGCTTCAGTCTGTTCGTGTAGAAAACATATGTTCGCCATGCGAACTATGACGTGTAGAATATTAAAGATAATACATGGCATAGGCAGAGCTTCTCTTTTTTCAGGAAGCCGTGAGTCAATCTATTCAGGATTGTATGACAGGTGTTACGCGTTAACTAAGTATTGTGGACGGGTGATCCTCGAGTTAATCCGAGTGGAGGGTATTACTCTTAGTCATTCATTTAGTAGTCGCTATGCACTATGAGCGCTGCTGGTGTTTGTATTACTCAAGGCATAGTTACTTTAATCGAGCGTGTTTAAGAGACGCGTTTAAAATAGAAAAAGCAAGAGAATATTAATATGGAAGCGATAACGAATTTTTCGGTAAAAATAGTACAACGTTACCTGCCTAGCGCTTTTGTGTTGGCCATTCTGCTAACACTGGTAGTGCTAGTGATGGGCGTGACGATAAGCGGACAGTCACCTATGGCTATGGCCAGCTATTGGGGCGGTGGTTTTTCTAAATTATTCGTATTTGGCATGCAGATGGTGCTGGTGTTAATGACGGGCTACGTGCTTGCGCTGACTCCAGCTGTTCAAGCAGCTCTTAGCTCCTTTGCGGATAAAGCAAGTACCCCGCGTCAGGCGTTGGTATTGATCATTGTTGTGAGTTTCATCTGTTACTACCTGAACTGGGGGTTCGGAATGGTAGCGGGTGCTATTTTGGCGCGGGAGATGGGTAAGCGGGTTGCTATTCACTTTCCGTTACTGGTTGCAGCGGCTTATGGTGGCGAACTTGTACGTGGCCCGTCAAGTTCAATCCCGCTAGTGATTGCAACTCCAGGTCACTTTATGGAAGAGTCTATTGGTATTGTGTCTGTATCACAGACCTTGTATTCGACATGGAATATCGTTCTTACTCTGGTGTTACTGTTGCTTTTAATTAGTTTCTTTCTACTTCAGAAACAACCTAAAGATATTATCCTGTTAAAAGATGATGCTGATGAAGAGTTAGATGATCAGCCTATTTCCAAGAAAGATATGAGCCCATCTGATCGTATTGAAAATAGTCGTTGGCCGATCTTTATGCTGGGGCTTTTAGCTGCTGCTTATTTAGTTGGGCAGGTATTAGATACAGGTTTTAGTATCGACTTGAATAATGTGATTCTGTTTTTCTTAAGTGTTGGCTTGCTTTTGCATAAAAGTCCGCTTGCTTACATGCGTGCTGCCGGTAAAGCAGTCACAGCGGCTCAAGGTATTATTGTTCAGTTCCCACTCTATGCTGGTATTGCAGGGATGATGACTGGCTCAGGTTTAGTGGCTGACTTCTCTCAGGCAATGATTGCTATCGCAACTCCGGAAACATTCCCGTTATTAACATTCTTGTCAGCTGGCGTAATGAATTTTTTCATTCCTTCGGGTGGTGGTCAGTGGGCTATTCAAGGCCCTATTATGATGGAGGCCGCTTATGCTCTAGGAGCAGATCCGGCACAAACTATCATGGCGTTTACTTGGGGTGATGGTTGGACGAATCAGATTCAACCATTTTGGGCACTGCCATTATTGGGAGTGGCTGGATTGTCGGCACGAGATATTATGGGCTATTTACTTGTATGGTTGCTTATTTCTGGAGTGGCTATTGGTGGGACTTTTGTCATTATATCCCAGCTTGGCTAAGGCAGAAAACAGTGTTTTTTGAAGAACTAAGTTGAGAGAGCAGAATAAGCGTAAGTTTGTACTGTTGAAGAAAGCCGCCTTGTGCGGCTTTTTTTATGCTTTAAAATAATTGTATTATTAAGTGTGAGCCTGTTAATTAGCGCTTAAGCTTGTGCAAGGCAAATGATGCCGATACGAGATCAGATAGTAAACTATATGACGTTATTTTAGGTCAAGCCAAGGAGAGCACATGGAAGCAATGCTAGCGTGGTTGTTACCCGCTGACTTACCCATATGGGCTGCTCTAGCCTTGATTGCTACCGCATGCTTAACTTCAGCGTTGACTGCAGCGCTGGGGATTGGTGGTGGCGTGTTTTTGCTGGCGGTGTTGAGTATGCTGCTGCCTGCCGCGGCTGTGATTCCCTTGCATGGCTTAGTGCAGTTAGGCTCCAATGCTAATCGTGCAGCGCTGACGGCGAAGCATATCCGTTGGCCATCTTTGTACTGGTTTGCGCCAGGCGTGCTAGTAGGTGCGCTGCTGGCTAGCGTCTTATTGGTTGAGTTACCGTCTTGGTTACTGCAATTAAGCATTGCAGGTTTTATTTTACTGCTGAGTTGGGGTCCACCGGTGCCGCAGGTGGCAACCCGTGCGTTGGGTACATTTTTGGCTGCGACGCTTACCACTTTGCTCAGTCATTTTGTCGGTGCAACCGGGCCTTTGGTCGCTGGGTTTATTAAACAACAGCAACAAGGTCAGCGCCAAGCCACAGTGGCAACCTTTGCAGCGGCAATGACCTTACAGCATGCACCAAAAGTGCTGGTATACAGTGCTGCAGGGTTTGTTTTTCAAGAGTGGTTGGCTCTGGCGTTGGCGATGATCCTCGCTGGTGTTGTAGGTACTAAGCTGGGATTAAAAGTGTTGTACAAAACATCAGACCAGCGCTTTGCTCAAGTATTTAATATTTTGCTGACACTATTAGCGCTGCGCTTAATTTGGCAGGCGCTGAGTTAAGGCTGCGTGTGTCGATTAAATAGGTTAAGAGTGACTGCGTTTGCTGAATGCGGCCGCTATACTGTGGCGTAACGTGATCAGCGTGCTCTATGTGCGCTAAGAAGCAGTTGTATGGTCTACTTCAGATCGTGAGTGATAACCCATTATTTATTAAAGGATGCACATGTTAACCATTTCTGCTGAACCAATGCTTTGGGCTGGTGCTGCGCTTGTTTATATTGTTATTGCAGGTGGGGTGCTGTTAAAGCGAAGTGCGCAACAGCAAGATGCACGCATTACCAAGCCTTTTATCACTATGCTGCAAGTAGCGGGTATCTCAAGTATCGTGTTTGCAATGGCGTCCGTGCCAAGCACTGTCGCGCGTATCGTCAATCCAGAAATCCTGCCATTTATCATGCCATATACGCCGATATTATTTGCAGTCTGTTTTGTGGTGTTTATCAATAAGCTTGAATCAAAGCGCAGTGGTTGGCATCAAGCGGCTGTGTCGTTGTGGTTGGCTGCTTTAATCTGCGCTGCATTTATTGTCGCGCAGTTGGTCGTGCGAGGAGTTTTCACCGGTTAATTTTAGTTTTTAATAATGGTTTTGCGGTTCTAACCATATTTGCTGTAATGGAGTGTATAATGTTTGTATGGTTTTTTGTATAATCAAAAGCCGGCTATATTCTCAAGTCAGTACTGCGAGGCATTATGTTTAATCAAGCGATTAAGAAAGAATTAGCTGGCTGCCAAAAAAAGCTGCGCGACTATGAAAATAAATATAGGGCCATTGATCGATCAGTAGCGCTGATTGAGTTTGCACTGGATGGCACTATCCTGTTTGCCAATGATAATTTTCTGGCGGTGACAGGTTATCGTTTGTCAGAGATTAGTCATGAAAATCATCGTATATTTTGCCCGGCCAGTGATGTCGCTAGCAGTGAATATAAAAAGTTTTGGACACGTTTAGCTGCGGGAGAGTTTATCAAAGGTCGGTTTTTACGTCTTGATAAAAATAATAGAGAAGTGTGGCTAGAAGCCAGTTACACCCCTGTTCTAGATGAGCAAGGTAATGTGACGAGTGTTCTTAAATTGGCAACCGATATTACAGAGCAAGTGCGTGTAGAGCTGGCTGAGCACAGTATTATTGAAGCGATTAACCGCTCGATGGCTGTGATTGAGTTTTCTTTAAACGGCGATATTTTAACCGCTAACGATAACTTTTTAAACACTATGGGTTATCGTCTGGATGACATTAAAGGGAAAAATCACCGTATGCTATGCCGTGCTGAATGTATTCAGTCAAATGAGTATGTGCAGTTTTGGGAACGCCTGAATAAAGGTGAGTTTTTCTCTGGGCGTTATATACGCTTGCATAAATCTGGGCGTATAACTTGGTTGCATGCAACCTATAATCCAGTATTTGATGAGCAAGGGCGTTTAGTTAAAATTATTAAATTTGCCAGCGATATCACCGCTGAAGTTGAGCAGGAGCTAGCTGAGTCGCAAGCGGCATCCTTTGCGTATGATATATCTGAGAAAACCAATACGAATGCTCAGTATGGTGCGCAAGTTGTACAGAGCACTGCAGAAGTTGTGCAAGGTATCGCTGGTGATCTCAATGATGCTGCTGACAGTATTCAGGCTGTCAGTCAGCAGTCCGAACAGATCGGTAAAATTGTGCAAACCATTCGAAGTATTGCTGATCAAACCAATCTACTGGCTTTAAATGCGGCAATTGAAGCAGCACGAGCAGGAGAGCAGGGGCGTGGCTTTGCTGTGGTTGCTGACGAGGTGCGCAGCCTTGCAGGGCGTACAGCGCAAGCTACTTTAGAAATTGTTGATGTGGTGCAGAAAAATCATGAGCTAGCACAGTCGGCAGTGACTAATATGCAGGCTAGCCGAGTTAAAGTTGAGCAGGGTGTGCAGTTGGCCAGTCAGGCTGGAGACTCCATTGCTGAAATCCGTGATGGCGCAATGCAAGTGGTCGAAGCCATTCGTCAATTTCGTACGACAATGAATCAGTGAGCACGGCCCAGTATTTAGAAGAGTTGTGAGTCTACTTAAGAAAATATCATGCATAAGGAAGGCGTGATTGTTTAAGCAGTTGAACAAGCATGAGCGTTATTGAAGGGTTGTGATAAGCGAGCAGGGATTAAAAAACCCGCACTGAGCGGGTTTCTTAAGTCAGTACATAAATGATTATGTGCTGTTATTTAATTGGTGCCCAGAAGAAGACTCGAACTTCCACGGCCGTAAGGCCACTAGCACCTGAAGCTAGCGTGTCTACCAATTCCACCACCTGGGCATTGAAAACAATACATTATCATTGCTTCCATGGTACAACGTGCATTACATAACGTTGTGGTCGCGAACTATACGACTGAAAAAAGATCTTGTAAACCCCCGTGCGCTAAAAAATCTGTTAAATTAGGCACGTAATTTGGTGATGTGAACAATTATTTACGTCACCTTTGAATTTTTAAAAAGTAAGGTGAATTTAATTTGACAGCCGATTGGCAATCCCTCGACCCTGAGGCCGCACGTGAAGCGGAGAAATACGACAACCCCATTCCTAGCCGCGAGTTGATTTTACATCACTTGGCCGAGCGTGGTGCACCTGCAGCACGTGAGCAGTTAGCTGCAGAATTTGGTTTGACCTCCGAAGAAGACATTGAAGCATTGCGTCGTCGCTTACGTGCGATGGAGCGTGATGCACAAGTGGTCTATACCCGACGTGGTGCTTATGCGCCCGTTGATAAGCTTGATCTTGTCGTGGGCCGCGTTAGTGGTCACCGTGATGGCTTTGGTTTCTTAATTCCTGATGATGGTGGCGATGATTTATTTTTAAGTCCCACACAGATGCGTTTAGTCTTTGATGGTGACCGTGTTTTAGCTCGCGTAGTGGGCTTTGATAAGCGTGGCCGTCGTGAAGGCGCAATTGCTGAAGTTGCTGAGCGTGCACATGAATCTATTGTCGGCCGCTATAACGAAGAAAACGGTATTGGCTTTGTTCTGCCTGACAATAAGAAAATGCAGCAAGAAGTCTTAGTCAGTCCAGGTCGCGCCAATGGTGCACAGATTGGCCAATTGGTTGAAGTGGCGATTACCCACTGGCCGACACAGCGTTTTCAGGCGCAGGGTAATATCGTTGAAGTACTCGGCGAATATATGGCACCCGGTATGGAAATTGAGGTTGCATTGCGCAACTACGATATTCCACATGTATGGCCTGATGCTGTGGTTAAAGAAGCGAAGCGCTTTAAAGTTGAAGTTGAAGAGAAAGACAAAGAACGCCGCGTGGATTTGCGTCATTTGCCCTTTGTCACCATTGATGGTGCTGATGCTCGCGACTTTGATGACGCGGTCTATTGCGAGCCGCGCACAGGTGGTGATTTAGTTTCCGGTGGCTGGCGTTTATATGTTGCCATTGCTGACGTATCGCATTACGTGAAAGTGGATTCTGCACTGGATCTGGAAGCAGGGTTACGTGGTAACTCGGTGTACTTTCCTGAGCGCGTGATTCCGATGCTGCCAGAGGAATTATCCAACGGCTTATGCTCACTCAATCCACATGTTGATCGTTTGGCGATGGTGTGTGAGGTTGCGTTATCGCATACCGGTAAAATGATCGGTTATCAGTTCTACGAAGCAGTGATTCAATCACATGCACGTTTAACCTATGACACCGTCAGCGCTATGCTGGAACGTCCACGCAGTGCAGAGGGCAAACAGTTGCTCACTGAATATGCTGCTGTTGCGCCGCATGTTAAAGATCTGTACGCCGTTTATAAAGCTTTGCAAAAGCAGCGTCATGTCCGTGGTGCCATTGATTTTGAAACCCGTGAAACACATATCGTGTTTGGCGAGGATCGTAAAATTGCGGAGATTCTGCCGACTGAGCGTAACGATGCGCATAAGTTGATTGAAGAATGCATGCTGTGTGCCAACGTCGCCATGGCCAGTTTCTTAACGGATCATGAGTTGCCCGGTTTATACCGTGTGCATGATGGTCCGCCTGCAGAAAAACTTGAGAAAGTGCGCGGCTTCTTAACCGAGTTGGGCTTAACCCTGAATCGCGGTAAAGGCGATCCAACGCCTAAAGACTATTTAGCCTTATTGGAAAGCGTGCGTGAGCGTGCAGATTTCCAGTTGATTCAAACCGTGATGCTGCGCTCGTTAAGTCAGGCGGTGTACAGCCCTGAAAATAATGGCCACTTTGGCCTGAACTATGAGGCGTATACGCACTTTACCTCACCGATTCGTCGTTATGCTGACTTGCTCAATCACCGCGCTGTACGCCATGTGATTCGTTCGCGTCAGAAAACGGAGCATGTGCAGCGCGTGGGTGGCCGTAGTTTGCCTAAGGCGCAAATTTACCCTTATGAAATGCCACGTCTTGAAGAGATTGGTGTTGAGGTCTCGCTGACTGAGCGCCGTGCTGATGAAGCCACGCGTGATGTAGTCACTTGGCTTAAATGCGAATTTATGCTCGACCGTGTGGGTGATACTTTTGAAGGTGTGATTACCTCGGTGACAGGTTTCGGTATCTTTGTTGAGTTGACTGATATTTACGTTGAAGGCTTAGTGCATGTTACTGCCTTGCCGGGTGACTACTACCATTTTGATGCTTTGCACCACCGCTTAAGTGGTGAGCGCAGCGGACGTAGTTTCCGTCTGGGCGATAGTGTTGAAGTGATTGTCGCGCGGGTTGACTTGGATGAGCGCAAAATTGACTTTGAAATGAGTCAAGCGGATGCCAATACTGATAAGCGCCCGGTGTCTGCACCAAGTAAAAGCAAATCTGCTGCCGGTAAGAAATCTTCAGCGCCGAAGAAAGGTTCTAAAGCCGCAGATACAACCCCTGCCGCTAAAGCAAAACCTAAAGCTAAGAGCAGCAAGCGTAAAGTGGTGAGCAAGTCGACTAAGGCAGGACATTATGAATGATTTAGAAAACGTCTACGGTGTCCATGCGGTTGAAGCGTTACTGCGTCATCACCCAAAGCGCGTTAAGCAATTGATTTTAGCTGACGGTCGCAGTGACGATCCGCGTATCCAAGTCTTACGTCAGTTAGCTGATGAGGCGCGCGTGCAAAGCAACACCATTACTCGTAAGGAAATGGATGAGCAGATTAATGGCGTGCACCAAGGTGTAGTAGCGAAAGTCAGCCCCAGCCAAATCTGGGGCGAGCAAATGCTCGATGAGTTGCTGGACCGTCTTGAAGTACCACCATTATTGCTGGTGCTGGATGGCGTGACTGATCCGCATAACCTCGGTGCTGTCTTGCGTACTGCCGATGCGGCAGGTGTGCATGCGGTGATTATCCCTAAGGATAAATCAGCCACCCTCAACTCCACCGTGCGTAAAGTGGCTTGTGGTGCGGCTGAAGTTGTACCTTTGGTTGCTGTAACAAATCTGGCGCGTGCGCTAGCTAAGTTGCAGCAAAAGGGACTATGGGTTGTGGGTACCGCCGGTGATGCTGAGCAAACTTTGTATCAGCAAGATATGACCGGTCCGCTGATCGTGGTGATGGGTGCTGAAGGCACAGGTATGCGCCGTCTCACACGTGAGCACTGTGACTATCTAGTGCATCTGCCGATGCAGGGTACAGTGAGTAGTCTTAACGTTTCCGTGGCTACGGGCGTATGTTTATTTGAAGCACAGCGCCAGCGCACCCTTAAGAAATAAGTTTTTCAGGTTTATCTGACCTTTTGTCAGACTAACCTTGCTTAGCGGGGCGTGCTTCTTTAGAATACGCCCCTTGCATTGCGCGTACTACCCATGTGGTTGTTAATGCAAATTTCATCAACTCCTTGTCTGACCGCATGGTGCGGCAGGCTACAACCCGTAAGGAGCATCTATGCGTCATTACGAAATAGTGTTCTTGGTCCACCCGGATCAAAGCGAACAAGTCGGCGGTATGGTTGAGCGTTATACCAAACTGATCGAAGAAGATGGTGGTCAAGTACATCGTCAAGAAGACTGGGGTCGTCGTCAATTAGCTTATGCTATCAACGACATCCATAAAGCTCACTACATCTTGCTCAACGTTGAGTGCAGCAGCAAAGCTTTAGCAGAACTGGAAGACAGTTTCCGCTACAACGATGCCGTATTGCGTAACTTGATCATTCGTCGTGAAGAAGCGGTTACTGAACAGTCTGAGATGTTGAAGGCTGAAGAGAACCGTACTGAGCGTCGTGAGCGTCGTGAACGTCCTGAAACTGCCGAAGACACCGAAGAAGATGGTGACGACGACAGTGACAACGATGTTGATGAGTAATCCTAGAGCTTAATTGAGGAGCCACTGTCATGGCACGTTTTTTCCGCCGTCGTAAATTTTGCCGTTTCACAGCTGAAGATGTAAAAGAAATCGATTACAAAGATTTAAATACATTGAAAGCTTACGTATCAGAAACTGGCAAGATTGTACCAAGCCGTATTACTGGCACTAAAGCTAGATATCAGCGCCAATTGTCAACTGCAATCAAACGCGCACGCTTTTTAGCTCTGCTGCCATACACCGACAGTCACACAAATTAATTTTTTGGCTGTACCGTATAAATGGATAGGTTAACGCATGCGTAGACTCGCTGAATATATTATGCGTGGGCGTATGCAGGCCATCTCTGTGGTGGCTTTAGCATCTGCTGTACCCATGATGTTTTGGCTCAGCGCTGCAGCTGTAAGTTTAGTGTTATTAAGGCGTGGCCTAACCGACGCACTTGGTGTGATCGTTTGGGCGTTGTTACCCGCTTTGGTATGGGCCTACTTTGATGAGCCACGACCCTTATTAGGGCTGCTGGGTGCATCAATGATGGCGTATATCTTGCGATCAACAGCGTCTTGGTTAAAAACCTTGCTTGCAAGTGTTTTGATTGGGGTGTTTTTTGCTGGAGTGTTGGGTGTTGCATTTGCTCAGCCCTTAAGTGAAGTGGCAGCAGAGCTGAATGCGATGATGCCAAAAATGCTCTCAGAGCTTTACGAGCAGTTATCTGCTGAACAGCAGTTGCAATTACATAGCCTGATTGTTCCGGTATTAACTGGCTTGATGGCAGCAGTATTGCAAGTATTAAGCATACTGAGTGTGATTCTTGCACGGTATTGGCAAGCAGCTTTATATAACCCAGGCGGGTTTGCAATCGAGTTTCAACGTTTGCGTCTACCTGCGGTGATCGCGTTCCCCCTAGTGTTTGGCATGCTGTTTGCGCCAAGTCTCGGGATACAGGCTGTCGTGTTAACGCCATTGTGCAGTGTGCCGTTGTTGTTTACAGGCTTAGCTGTGATGCATGGCATAGTCGCTAAATACCGCGTTGGTGGTTTTTGGTTGATTGGTATGTATGTCGGCTTTGTACTGTTTATGCAACTGATTTATCCGTTTTTATTGGTTATGGCTGTTATTGATAGTGTTTTTGATTTTCGTGGTTTACGGTCTCAAAATAATGATTCCGATGCTGCGAACGGTGAACGTTGAAATACAAGAGGTGAGACTCAAATGGAAGTCATCCTGCTAGAAAAAGTCGCAAACCTGGGCGACCTGGGCGACAAAGTAAATGTTAAAGCCGGTTACGGTCGCAACTACTTACTAGTGCAAGGTAAAGCAACAGCTGCAACTGCAGCTAACATCGCAACTTTTGAAGCGCGTCGCGCAGAGCTTGAAAAAGCAGCTGCCGAGAAGCGTGCAGAAGCAGAAGCACGCGGTGCTCAGCTGTCTGAGTTAGAAGTGACTATCACTGCTAACACAGGCGAAGAAGGCAAATTGTTCGGTTCTATCGGTACACACGATATTGCTGACGCTTTGACTGCTTCAGGTGTTGAAGTGAATCGAAGTGAAGTACGCTTGCCGTACGGCACTATTCGCCAAACTGGCGAATACGACGTTACTGTGCATTTGCACACTGACGTTGAAGCTACAGTCAAATTGATTGTAGTTGCAGGCTAATCGCCCTATCGGTTGACCTCGGTTAACTGATGGTACAAAAGGCACGTTATCTGTATAGATGCGTGCCTTTTGTTGTTTAATAGCCTTATTAATATCCAGATTTAGCAACAAATGGTGTAGAGCATGAGCGAGTTAGACGTCCCCCAACAGTATGATTTACAGACTGCAGCCCTGAAAATGCCGCCGCATTCAGTTGAGGCAGAGCAATCCGTGCTGGGCGGCTTAATGCTAGATAATGGTGCTTGGGAGCGAGTGCTTGACCAAGTGTCGGATGGCGATTTTTATCGACCTGATCACCGTTTGATTTTTCGCGCTATTGCTCGTTTAGCCGAGCGTAACGAACCCTTTGATGTGGTGACCTTATCTGAACAGCTCGATCAAGAAGGGCAGCTCAGTCAGAGTGGTGGTTTGGCTTACTTAGGTGAGCTGGCAAAAAACACCCCCTCCGTGGCTAATATTAAAGCCTACGCCCAGATTATTCGTGAGCGTGCCACGCTACGTCAGCTGATCAGTATCAGTAATGATATTGCCGATAGCGCTTATGCGCCGCAAGGTAAAACTGGCAGCGAGATTCTTGACGAAGCGGAACGCAAGATTTTCCAAATTGCTGAAGCACGTCCAAAAACCGGTGGCCCCGTTGGTCTGAATGACTTGCTGACCAATGTAATCAATACCATTGATACCTTATTTAACAGTGATGAAGCCATTACCGGTATCTCCACAGGCTTTACTGATTTAGATGAAAAAACCAGTGGTTTACAGCCGTCGGACTTAATTATTGTCGCCGGTCGTCCATCCATGGGTAAAACCACCTTTGCGATGAACCTGGTTGAAAACGCTTTGATGCGTTCTGATAAAGTGATTTTAGTGTATTCGCTGGAAATGCCGGCTGAATCACTGGTGATGCGCATGCTGTCATCGCTCGGCCGTATTGACCAAACTAAAGTGCGTTCTGGTCGTCTGGATGAGGATGATTGGCCGCGTCTGACTTCTGCAGTGAATTTACTGCAAGAGCGCAAATTATTTATTGATGACTCGGCCGGTATCAGTCCTTCAGATATGCGCGCACGTACCCGTCGCTTGGCGCGTGAGCACGGTGAGATTGGCATGATTATGGTCGACTACCTGCAATTGATGCAGCTGGGTGGGAGCGGCAGTGATAACCGCACCAACGAGATTTCGGAGATTTCACGCTCGCTGAAAGCCTTAGCCAAAGAGTTTAACTGCCCAGTAGTGGCGCTCTCGCAGCTGAACCGCTCGCTGGAGCAACGTCCCAATAAACGCCCGATCAACTCTGACTTACGTGAGTCTGGAGCTATTGAGCAAGATGCGGACGTGATTATGTTTGTCTACCGTGATGAGGTTTATCATCCGGAAACAGAATATAAGGGCGTGGCTGAAGTGATTATTGGTAAGCAGCGTAACGGCCCGATTGGTACCGTGCGTTTAGCCTTCCAAGGTAAATTTACCCGTTTTGATAACTTAGC
The DNA here is from genome assembly GCA_035271365.1 of Thiopseudomonas sp. GTDB lineage: Bacteria > Pseudomonadota > Gammaproteobacteria > Pseudomonadales > Pseudomonadaceae > Denitrificimonas. The sequence continues at coordinate 4,209 of DATERS010000056.1, read as the reverse complement.
ACCGGGCAGCTATCAGTTTGATGATGATTGATTGCTAGCGCGCTGCTAAATTGATCACGCCAACCCTAGCCAATGCTACGGTTGGCGTTTTTATATGTATTGGTTGTGTTTGCGCTAAGTCGTGTATGGCAGCACAAATGGGTCGTGTATCAGTGACTACAATTACTTAGCTGCGGCGAATCACCCAAACGCCACCGAGGATCAGCATCAGCCCAGCAATTTTACCTAGGTTGATGGGAATTTCTTTATAGCCAATCCAGCCTTGATGATCGAGAAATACAGCACTGCTGAGTTGGCCGAGCAGTACCAGCGCCATAAACAATAGCGCACCAATGCGCGGCGCAACAAAGGCTGCGGTAAAGACAAAGAAAGCCCCCAGTAAGCCACCGGCCCAGTGCCACCACTGTAAACCTTTAAAGGTTTCAAAACTGACACTTTCACGTTGTATTAAAGCCAGTATCAATAAAGCCAAGGCGCCGACCATAAATGAGATGGTTGCAGCGTTTAACGCGCTAGACACTTCTTTAGCAAGCAGGCCGTTGATGCCAGCTTGCAATGGCATTAAGGCACCAGAGATAAGCGCCATAGCAAGCAGTAACCAATAAATTTGTGGCGACATATATAACCCTAGAGCACAGTGGTAGAGAGCTATCTTGCCATAAAACAGGGTGTTTAGGCCGCTTTACTGGCAAGTGCAGTGCTTAGAGTGGTGGAAAGTGCTGCAAAATATTCTGTACTTGCTGGCGTAGTTTAGTCTCGCGCGCCTCAGGGCTGATGCGTTGTTGTGGCAGAACCCAGCTATCACTGCCGCGCCAGATCAGTTTCTGGCTGGTGCTATCTAAAATATCAATTTGTAGTTTTTGGATATGCTGGGTTATTTCATACGATTCGGTGCGTATGCTCGGCCCCCACATGGGTCCCCAGTAATGGCTTTCATTAATATCGGTGCGTTGCTGCTGGCTTTCGCGAATCAGCCACGCGCGCACCTGTATAGGCGCAGTGTCGTTTTGATTTAGGCCCTGTTGTAGCAGTTGCTGAGTGACCGCCTGACGTAGACGTGCGGCATCCAGATCGCTTTTATTTTCATCGGTATCGGGCACAAATTTGACCGCGGGTTCAGCCCATTGCCAGCTTTGTGCTGCCTGATAGTTGTGACCGGGTTGATAGTCCAGTTCAACAAGATTGTTGGTCTGACATGCACCTAAAGTGAAGAAACTGAGCAAGAGCAAGTAACGAATCATCATTAAACTCTCCAAAAATGAGTAGCGGATATGGTTTTTTGTTCGGGTTTTGGCAGCGGCTCTGTTAGGATACTGCACTGATATTGACTCTCATTCTACCGTGTTGCGCGGTTTTTTTATTTGCCAATGGAGGCATGCATGTCTGTTTTAGATCTGAGCACTGATGAAGCTCGTGTAAGTTATGGTATTGGTCGTCAAATGGGTGATCAACTGCGTCAAAACCCACCGCCAGGTATCAGCATTGAAGCTGTTACTGCTGGTTTGAGTGCTGCGTTTGCTGGTGAAGACAGTGCTGTTTCAGGTGAAGACCTGAATGCCAGCTTTACAGTGATTCGTGAGCGTATGGAAGCTGAAGCTGAAGTTAAATCAAAAGCAGCAGCGTCTGCAGGTATTGAGTTCTTAAAAACGAATGCTAAAAAAGATGGCGTGACTACTTTAGAGTCAGGTCTGCAGTATGAAGTGATCACTAGCGGTGAAGGCGCTCAGCCAACACGTGATAGCACTGTGCGTACTCACTACCACGGTACTTTAATTGATGGTTCAGTATTCGATAGCTCTTACGATCGTGGCGAGCCAGCAGAGTTTCCAGTATCGGGTGTGATTGCGGGCTGGACTGAAGCACTGCAGTTAATGAACTGTGGTAGCAAATGGCGTCTATATGTTCCAAGTGAGTTGGCCTATGCGGGTCAAGCGGTGGGTACTATCCCTGCACACAGCACGCTAGTGTTTGATGTTGAGTTGCTTGAAATTGTAGGCTAATTGCTTGCAGTGTCTGCTATGCCTGAGCGTGTTGCTTGGGCATGGCACATTAAAAATAGCTGGCGTACATGCTCTTTGATTTTCCAAGGCTCTGGGCTGTTTAAATCATGTATATCTAGTGCGCCTTGTTCGCGCAATTCTTCTAATTCTTTGCCTTCGACTTGTACGCAAACATTGCCGGTTAAACGGTTAATAATGCGTAGGTAAGGTTGTGGGCGGTCGAGCCAAGCATCGATAAAGTAAGTCATGCTGTGATCCTCTAGTGGAGTATTAAATCGTCAGATGAGAATACTTATCATTAGTATTGAGTGCAAGTGGTTTGTTGCTTTGGTTTTTGCTGTATATAATACCAGTATATTTAGTGTTGTTAGCGGTCGTTTGATCAGAGCTGGCATCGTGAGCAGGGGAGTGCGGTATGGCTAAGGCTAAGCGGATGTACGGCTGTACGGAGTGTGGTGCTACGTTTCCGAAGTGGGCTGGGCAGTGTGGCGAGTGCGGCGTTTGGAATACGCTGATGGAGACGATGATTGAAGCGGGAGCCACTGAAAAAACGGGTCGTGCCGGTTGGGCGGGTGATCAAACGCAGCTCAAGACCTTAGCTGAGGTCAGTATTGCAGAGATTCCGCGCTTTTCAACCCAGTCCAGTGAGCTGGATCGTGTGTTGGGCGGTGGTTTAGTCGATGGTTCGGTGGTGTTGCTCGGTGGTGATCCGGGGATTGGTAAATCAACGATTCTTTTGCAAACCATGTGCAATATGGCTAAGACGATTCCTGCTTTATATGTCACCGGTGAAGAATCCCAGCAGCAAGTCGCCATGCGTGCTCGTCGTTTAGACTTGCCGCAAGACCAGCTCAAAGTGATGACCGAGACCTGTATTGAGACTATTTTAGCTGTTGCCCGTCGTGAAAAACCGAAGGTGATGGTGATTGACTCGATTCAAACCATTTTTACTGAGCAAATCCAATCAGCGCCCGGTGGTGTATCTCAGGTGCGTGAAAGTGCGGCCTTATTGGTGCGTTATGCCAAGCAAAGTGGCACCGCTATTTTCTTGGTGGGTCATGTCACTAAGGAAGGCTCGCTCGCAGGGCCGCGCGTACTTGAGCATATGGTGGATACCGTACTGTATTTCGAAGGCGAGTCGGATGGTCGTCTACGTATGTTACGTGCGGTAAAAAACCGTTTTGGTGCAGTGAATGAGTTGGGTGTGTTTGGTATGACCGATCGTGGCCTCAAAGAAGTCTCCAACCCATCGGCGATCTTTCTTAACCGTGCCCAAGAAGCCGTATCGGGCAGTGTTGTGATGGCAACCTGGGAAGGCTCGCGTCCCATGTTGATTGAAGTGCAAGCCTTAGTGGATACCAGTCACCTAGGTAATCCGCGGCGTGTGACTGTGGGTTTAGATCAAAACCGTTTAGCCATGTTACTGGCTGTCTTGCACCGTCACGGCGGCATTCCAACTCATGACCAAGATGTGTTTTTGAACGTCGTGGGTGGGGTCAAAGTATTGGAAACAGCCTCGGATTTAGCTTTGATGGCGGCGATTATTTCTAGTTTACGTAATCGACCCTTGGAACATGGTTTATTGGTGTTTGGAGAAATTGGTTTGTCCGGTGAGATTCGTCCTGTGCCCAGTGGTCAAGAGCGCTTAAAAGAAGCGGCTAAACATGGCTTTAAACGTGCGATTGTCCCTAAAGCGAATGCTCCACGCGAAGCATTACCAGGCTTGCAGGTAATTGCGGTAACACGTCTTGAAGAAGCCTTGGATGCTCTGTTTGAGTGAGGCTGTTGCTGAGCAGTCTCAAACATAAACACGGTTTGCCTGTTCGTGTCACAGGCGAAGCGTTATAATGTGACACTTATAAAAGCCTAGGAGTTGTTCAGGTGTCTGTCGTCTTTATCGCTGCCTCCAAATTACCGACCCCGTTTGCCGAATTTACGATGCATGGTTTCCTTGATGAGGAGACAGGTAAAGAGCATGTCGCCTTAACTTTAGGGGACATTGCTGATGGTGAGCCTGTGTTAGGTCGCTTGCATTCCGAGTGTCTCACTGGTGATGCATTGTTCAGTTTACGCTGTGACTGTGGTGCTCAGCTAGAGGCTGCATTGCGTGCTATAGCTAGCGAAGGCCGTGGCGTTTTATTGTATTTGCGTCAAGAAGGCCGCGGAATTGGTTTGCTGAATAAAATCCGTGCTTACAGCTTGCAAGATG
>DATERS010000055.1:0-61114 GCA_035271365.1 Thiopseudomonas sp. | reverse complement strand
CGCGACAGCTGACGTGCTTGCTCAGCCCCTTGGCTGCAGAGTAAGGCAAAGCGTTTTAATCCAGTGGTTAAATCACTACTGCACAGTTGGCGGAACTCAGTAAAAGTATCCACTGGCATCGCCAACGGCCAGTGCTCACGTGCAACAAAGCAGGCATTACTGGCATAGCTGATGACACCGGCACAGGCCGATTGGCGCTGCGCTGCTAATGCCGTGGCTAACATACCGCCCAATGACCAACCGACTAACCAACAATCAGTCGGTAACTGCTGATCCAGTTCTTGGATAACAGCAGCTACATCTTTGCCAGTCATATCGGGCAACGCCTGAATCTGCACAGTAAAATCAGGTAGGGCAGCCTGCAGCTCTTCAGCTAAACACTGCATGGGCACCACCCCTAAACCCCAACCGGGCAACAAGACAATCTGCTTACTCATCACCCACCTCAAGTTGACACAGCGCCAAGGCATCCAGTAAGCGCTGCACCTGCTCAGCCGTATGTGCAGCAGTTAAGGTAATACGTAAACGCGCACTGCCCGCAGGTACTGTCGGAGGACGAATCGCCCCGACTAAAATCCCTTGCTCACGCAACTGAGCCGATATCGCCATGGCACGGCCGCTATCACCCATAAGAATCGGCTGAATGGGTGTCGGGCTGTCCATCAAGTTCAGACCTAACGCCTGCGCGCCCTGACGAAACTGCTGGATAAGCTGCTGTAAATGCTCACGGCGCCAATGTTCTGCTTGTAGTAAACGCAAACTGGTCAGCGTTGCACAGGCCACTGCTGGAGGGGAGCTGGTGGTGTAAATATAGGGTCGAGCGAACTGAATTAGCGTCTCAATCAGCTCTTCACTACCGGCGATAAAAGCACCTGAGGTACCAAAGGATTTACCTAAAGTGCCCACCAGCACCGGCACCTCTTCAGCACTCAAGCCATAGTGCTCAACTAAACCGCCGCCTGTCTGACCCAATACACCAAAGCCATGCGCATCATCCACCATCAGCCAAGCCTTATGCGCTTTGGCCTGTGCAGCTAGTTCAGGCAACCGCGCTAAATCACCGTCCATACTAAATACGCCATCAGTCACCAATAACCTATTGCCTGGAGCCTTGTGCAAGCGCTGCTGCAGACTGTTTAAATCATTATGTAAATAACGACTAAAACGCGCGCCGGATAACAGCCCGCCATCCAACAAAGAAGCGTGATTCAGTCGATCATGCAGCACAGTATCGCCTTTGCCTACCAGCGCCGTAATCACCGCTAAATTGGCCATATAACCGCTGCTCATCAACAGCACGCGTTGACGTCCGGTAAACTCGGCCAGAGCCTGTTCAAGCTGATGATGTGGCTCACTATGGCCAATCACTAAATGCGATGCGCCACCGCCGACCCCCCATCGCGCCGCACCTTGCTGCAATGCTGCAACCACTTCAGGGTGATTGGCTAAGCCCAGATAGTCATTGGATGAAAACGCCAGATACTCCTTACCATCCACCTGTACCACAGGCCCCTGTGGGCTTTGTAATAATGGGCGTTGACGGTAGAGATTATCGGTATGACGCGCAGCCAAACGGGCAGCAAGATTAAAGCTCATGGCAATCCAAAATAAGGTTTAGAAAAATTAAGCAGGCGTAAGCGGCAAGCGGTGAAGCTTGCGCGCTTAAGTGATCACTTTAGTGCGTAGCAGCGTCGTAAAATAAGGATGCATCACGCTGCTCAATAATGGCGTGCTCAATCGCTGCTTGATGCACTTCATCAGCATATTCTTCGCGCGCTTCAGGCTTGATACCTAAACGCTCAAATAACTGCATATCTTTATCCGCTTGTGGATTACCTGTGGTCAGCAATTTTTCACCATAGAAGATTGAGTTAGCACCGGCTAAAAACGCCAAAGACTGCATCTGCTCGTTCATCTGCTCACGACCCGCTGATAAACGTACATGGGATTGCGGCATCATAATCCGCGCCACAGCTAGCATGCGGATAAAATCAAAAGGATCAATATCCTCTGCGTTTTCCAGTGGTGTACCTTCAACTTTGACCAGCATATTGATCGGCACACTTTCCGGGTGCTCTGGCAGATTGGCCAACTGCATCAATAAACCGGCACGGTCAGCAATGGACTCACCCATACCTAAAATACCGCCTGAGCAGATTTTCATCCCAGCATCACGGACATAACTCAGGGTCTGTAAACGCTCAGCATAGGTGCGCGTGGTAATAATATTGCCGTAGAACTCTGGCGAGGTATCCAGGTTATGGTTGTAATAATCCAAGCCTGCATCGGCTAACGCTTGAGTTTGTGCTTCATCTAACTTGCCCAGGGTCATGCAGGTTTCCATGCCCAGCGCTTTCACGCCTTTAACCATTTCCAGCACATAGGGCAGATCTTTCGCCGATGGATGCTTCCACGCCGCGCCCATACAAAAACGTGTTGAGCCAATCTCTTTGGCGCGCTGGGCCTCTTCGAGAACCTTCTGCACTTCCATCAGCTTTTCTTTATCCAGCCCGGTGTTGTAGTGACCCGACTGCGGACAATATTTACAGTCTTCAGGGCAAGCGCCGGTTTTAATCGATAATAAGGTCGACACTTGCACGCGATTGGCATTGAAATGCTGGCGGTGCACAGTTTGTGCGTCAAAGATTAAGTCGTTAAAAGGCTGCTGTAACAGCGCTGTGACTTCGGTCAGTGTCCAGTTGTGGCGGGTCACAGGGTTTAGGCTAGCGTTCATGGATTATCCTTTTTATAGGCCGTTCACTTTTTTATTAGCGATTCAGCGGCGGAGTGCTAAACTTCAGGCATGCAGGATGCATAGCAATAGTATTCAAGGAGAGAACATGTCTTGTCAACCCAGAAAACCAAACAAGGTTTACCAGTGGTTAAAAAGCAGGCAGTCGTGTTTGCTCTGTGATGCGCCCAGTCATCGATTAATGGCCTTGTGTGAAGACTGCGAAACTGAGCTGCCATGGCTTGATCGACAATGCCAGCAATGCGCTCTGCCTATACCCGATCAGCAAGCGCTGTGTGCAGACTGCACCCACAATCCACCGCTCTTTAGCAAAGTGCTCACGCCTTTTGAGTTTACCTTTCCGGTTGATACGCTGATCAGTCGCTTTAAATACCAAGAGAACTGGCCCTATGGTCATTTGTTAAGCAGCTTGCTGGCAGAGCACTTAAGTTACTATTTTGATGAAGGTGGGCAGCGCCCTGATCTAATTTTAGCCGTGCCCTTAGCTAAAGGACGCCAGCGCCAGCGCGGTTATAATCAAGCGCAAATGATCTGTGATGTGTTATGCAAAGCATTGCACTTAGATAATCCACAGCAGCTTTTACTGCGCACCCGCGAAACTATTAGCCAACAAGGTCTGAATGCCAAGGCACGGCGCGATAATCTGCACAATGCCTTTTATATCACCGAACCTAGGCACATTAAACACCAGCATATTGCCTTGGTTGATGATGTTTTAACCACTGGCACCACCTGCTCAATCATCAGCGCTCTGTTACTTAAGTTGGGTGCAGCGCGGGTTGAGGTCTATTGCTTAGCCCGCACCGGTAAACCACATACAGTGCAGCTGTAGATGATTGTGCGTGTCGTAGCCTTACACAAAAATCACCAATGCCATCACTATTCAACAAGCATTGCGCTGATGCTGCGACAAGCCTAGCCATGGATGGCGCAGCATCCGACTTGAGCCCAGAATGGGCTCGTGGAGGGAAAAGCAGCTTCAGCGCGGTGCGCCATACACAGTTGCCGCAGCGCTGTTAATAAACACCAACTTCAATACTCACACTCTGCAGATTCATCTTTACAACGCCGCGCATACTTTTGCGCCAGCACCGCACACACCATCAGCTGAATCTGATGAAACACCATCAATGGCAAAATTGCTGGCCCCACCGCACCACCAGCAAACAACACCGAAGCCATCGGAATCCCTGTGGCCATACTTTTTTTCGAACCACAAAAAACAATAGTGATTTCATCTTCTTTATTAAACTTCAAGCCGCGCGCCAGCCACGTCGTAGCGACCAACACTATGGCTAAAATCACACAACACACCACACTCAGTATCAGCAAAGCAGAAGGCGACACCGCCGTCCACAGTCCACCAATCACCGCAGCACTAAAAGCGGTATACACCACCAAAAGAATCGAGCTTTGATCGACACTTTTCAGCCAACTTTTATTACGCTCAACCCAGCCACCAATCCAACGACGCATATAATGGCCCAACAAAAACGGTAATAGTAACTGCAGACTGATTCTAAGCACCGCCTCCAGCATCCCCGTGGTACCAGCATCCGCATCCAGCATCCACTTCACCAAGAAAGGCGTGACTAAAATCCCCACTAAACTTGAAGCCGATGCCGCACACACCGCTGCAGGAATATTACCGCGCGCCATCGAGGTAAAGGCAATCGCCGACTGCACGGTACCCGGCAAAGCGGCTAAATACAGCATCCCCACCCACAGCTCATCACCCAGTAATGGGCGCAGCAATGGCTGCAATGACAGCATCAATAATGGGAATAAAATAAAGGTGCAGGCAAAAATTAATATATGTAACCGCCAGTGCATCACTCCCGCGATAATCGCCTGGCGCGATAACTTCGCACCGTGCAAAAAGAACAATAAGGCAATGGCAAAGTTCGTCAGCCACTGAAAAATCGTCGCACCAATACCATGAGCAGGAATGAAGGTTGCCGCCAACACCACCGCAATCAAAATCAGTGTGAAATTATCAAAAAACACACGCAGTCGAGAAATCATCTGTACACCACCCAAAGCTAAGATGGCGCGACTGTACTGGATATGAAACAATCCGGCTAACGCCAATCAGCCAAAGAGTATCGACAAACGGACATGCAAAGCACTCTGGAACAACGCCTCAGTGACTTAAAACACTTACCCCGTGCCTTGTACGGACACACCGAAGCGCTGCCCAATCATGTGCTGGGTTATCGTCACAGCCACCCGTGGGTGCAGTTTTCCTATGCCATCAGTGGTGTTCTCGAAGTGCAAACTGTACAGGGTCGCTTTATTGCACCACCGCAGTGCGCGGTATGGGTTCCTGCGGGCGTTAAGCATCGTGTGCACTGTTCAGCACAAACACACATCCGCAGTTTATATATTGATCATCAAGTACTGCAGCACACGCCAGATCACTGCCGTGTGGTAGAAGTCAGTCCATTACTCAAAGAGCTGATTTGTGTCTTTGCTGACTTGCCGGTGGAGTACGATGAGCAAAGCGCAGAAGGGCGCTTAGCTGCTGTTTTACTCGATCAACTCACCCATGCATCTGATATGGGTTTGATGCTGCCATTGCCTGCGGATAAACGTTTACAAAAAATTGTGGCGCAACTGCAAAAACACCCTGATGCAACTGATACTCTCAGCCAGTGGGCACACCGTTTAGCGATCTCAGAGAAAACCTTAAGCCGGCTGTTTATCCAGCAAACGGGCTTAACTTTTCGCCTGTGGCGGCAGCGTTTACGTTTGCTCAGCGCATTACCGTTATTAGAACAAAAGCACGCCGTAACCGATGTGGCTTTGGCCTGTGGTTATGAATCTACATCAGCCTTTATTGCAGTCTTTAGAGAGCACTTTGGCAGCACTCCAGGTGAGTTTTTTAAAAGCTAAGCGGTCTTAGACCGACCTTATGAAAGTCACTGTACAGGCTGCGTTACAACCTCACTTCTCAGTCAATACGGTAAGTTCTAAACTTCATTCAACAAAAGCTGTAAGCGTGCCACAGAGCATCTATTTCGCGCTAAACTCAAAGTCTATTCGTTACTCTAGGAGTGGCTGCAATGCTTAATTATATGGTGATATCAGGTTCGGGACGTCCGCACAGTGAGTCGGCACGGGTGGGTGAATATATGCGCCAGCGTCTGATTGACTTACAACTGAGCGATAGCAGCAGCTGCTCATTAATTGACCTAGGTAGCCAGCCTTTACCATTGTGGCCAGACACCAATGACGACTTATGGCGTAGCTACGCAGCCCGCTTACAAGCCGCTGACGCTCTTATTGTGATTACCCCAGAATGGCACGGTATGGCCAGCCCAGCACTGAAGAACTTTTTTGTCTTGGCCAGCAAAGAAGAGCTTGCACACAAGCCTGCTTTACTGGTCTCGGTATCATCGGGTCTGGGCGGCGCATATCCACTCAGCGAACTGCGCAGCTCCAGCTTTAAAAATAACCGCCTGTGTTATATCCCTGAACATATTATCGTTCGTCAGGTTAACGCTATGCTGCACTCAGGTCCTGTGGTGGATGACAACGACAAGCGCCTCAGACCTCGTATTGACTACGCTCTAGGCGTACTGGGGCACTACGCAACAGCTCTAGTCGCCGTCCGTAAGGCCGTTGATATGAGCCAGCCTGAGTTTGCTAACGGTATGTAACAACACCACACCGCTGAGCGGCGTGCCTACTCGCGGCGCTACTCAGTGATGATCAATGCAAAGAACAGATTAATTCCAAAATGGCAGTGAAGTAATAGTTGATAAAATCGTCGCATTTAGAATATCAACAAAAAACGCACCGACCATAGGCACAATTAAAAACGCTTTATGTGAAGGACCAAAACGATCGGTAACCGCTTGCATATTGGCGACCGCCGTCGGCGTTGCACCCATGCCAAAACCACAGAAACCACCAGCTAAAACAGCAGCATCGTAGTCTTTACCCATCACACGGAACACCACGAAAACCGCAAACAACACCAGCAATAGAGCTTGCACGCTTAAAATAATAATCAATGGCACGGCCAGCTCTTTAATCACCCACAACTCTAAACTCAGCAACGCCATAGCTAAGAACAGTGACAGTGACACATTGCCAAGCACATCCACACAGCGATCAAATATACTCACTTTAAAAACACTTGAGAGCACGTTACGCACCACAACACCTGAAGCTAGCGCCCACACGAAAGTAGGGATAACAAAGTTTGAGTCACTGAAATGCTCTGCCATAAAACTGGATAAGTACGAGGCACTGGCCAAACACACGGCAAACAATGCCAAGGTTTCAATCGTACTATCAGCGGTAATCAAGCGTTTATGCTGTGGCTGTTCAAAAGTTACATGCGGTATTAAATTCGATTCTTCGCCTGGCACCTGAACTTGTTTCATTAAGCGACGCGCGACTGGGCCACCAATTAAGCCACCACACACCAAACCAAAGGTGGCACAGGCCATACCTAAAGCAACTGCACCTTGGATGCCAAAGTCTGTTTCAAAAATCTGTCCCCAACCTGCTGCAGTGCCGTGGCCACCGACCAAAGTGACTGACCCGGTAATCAAGCCTGTGAGCGGTTTTAAGTCCAGTAATGTGGCTAAACTAATACCCACTATATTTTGTACAACGATAAAGCCCGCAACCACTGTCGTGAATAAAATCAGTGGTAAGCCGCCTGCTTTTAGCCGACTAAAATCTGCACTTAAGCCAATAGAGGCAAAGAACATCAGCATAAAGCCATCTTGCAGGCCTTTTTCAATTTGAATGGAAAAACCATTGAACTGATGCAAGGCCAATACCAGTAAAGCAGCAATCAAACCGCCCACTACTGGCTCAGGAATATTAAAATCATTGAGCACACGCACGCGCTTGACCAAAATACGCCCAACCAAGAGCACCACAGTGGCGGCAATCAGGGTGTAATAACTGTTTAAAACAATAACGAAACCATCACTCATAAAAACTCCACACCAATGCATTGAACTGCTGCGTATTGATCCACACAACTTAAACAACACCCTTAAAAATAAAGTGGCATTGCGTTCGCTAGAATAAAAGACCGCACAGCTTAAAGGTCAACGCCATGAGAGTGAACCTTTTCATCCATTTAGAGAGCGTATTTTGCAATTTAGCAGTGATTAACCAACACCCTGCAGCAATATAGAGGTCTTCTTCTCTATTCTGAACGTTATTGTGTTCAACACACCACGCCAAATCCCCACCTAATAAAGGCTATGCTACAGGCAAAAAAACTCACCTGACAAATGAGTTCATACTTTAAATTAGGCAAAAAAAAGCCAGCACTAAGGCTGACTTTTTCAAACAATACAGATTTACAACACATAACTCACAGCCACCACACCCAAGAAACCGACGGTGTAAGCCAAGAGTAAATAACCAAAATAACGCAAATAGGCAATAAAGCTGAGTGCCGCGATTTTACTCATGGCTACGACACCCGCAGCAGAACCAATCGCCAGCAACGAACCACCCACACCTACCGAATAGGTCAAGGTCAGCCATTCGCCTTCACTCATTTCAATACCTGATTTAAGCAGTGCCGCCGTTAATGGCACGTTATCAATCAACGCAGAGAATAAGCCGACTGAATAGTTGGCAACAATAACCGGTAACTTTTCGTACAGAGTAGGGAAGTGCTCAAGCACATGCAGCTCTTTAAGCATGCCAACCAGCAACAACACACCTAAGAAAAACAGCAGGGTATCAAACTCAATTTTGCGGATATATTCTAAAATCGCTTCATCTTTATTTAAGAAATGCACCGCCATAAACATCACAGCTAAGCCAAATAAAAATGATAGAACCGGCGGAATCCCAAAGGCCACGTTAGCGCCAATAGTGCCGATAATTGTGGCTAAAAACAGCCCAGCAATAATCTGATCACCTTTAGCGATCTCTATCTCACGTTTGACTAAAACCACCTCGCCTTTAAGCGAACGTGATAACAAAAACGCTAAAAATAATACCGCAAATAAAGCCGGTAAACTGAGCAGCACCAAGTCGGCAATTTTGACTTTACCGGCCAAGAAAATCATCAAGGTGGTGACATCACCAGTAATCAACGCAGCACCACCGGAGTTCACCGCAAACACCACTAAAACAATATAACGCAGCAGCTTCTCGGTACTTAAATTTAAGCTAACCAGTACGGTAATGCACACCAAAGTGGCCGTAATATTATCGGCCATGGATGAGAAGAAGAACGCAAACAGACCGGTGATCAGCATCAAGCGCCGCTCGCTCATATGCGTGGGCATGACCTTATTAACGATGCCATCAATCACACCCTTGTGCGATACATAAGCCACAAAGGTCATTGCCGCCATTAAAAACAACCACAGCGTGGCAATTTCTAAGAGGTTTTCATTGAGCGAGTCCATCAACTCGAGTGTGCTCAGACCATTGGGCGGCGCAATAAAATATAGCACCCAAACCAGCGTGCCGAAAAACAAAGTCGTTTTAGCTTTATCAATTTTTGTAAAATCTTCAGCAACAATTGATAAAAAGCCCAAGAACGATAAAACCAATAGAACGGTTGTCATTGTAGTCCCCAGTGAGCAAATGAAAAAGGTGCAAAAGTGTAGTCCTTTTTCTTGGGGAAAACCTATAACTAAAAATAGCTATCAACACGACTCAGTGCATATATAATCCATAGATTATGCCTAGGATTCTGTAGTGCTTATTTCACTTTTCGCAGCACTATTTTTTAATGCTGTTTGCTCTGCTTGCCACTCACGCATTTCGTCGTAGTAGGTATCCCATACACAAGGTGAGCATGCACTTTCGCAGCATTCGTAATCTTCTGGGGGCGTTGGTTTTTCACTCATAGCAGCTCTCAATCCCTATCAATATAGACATAATCTTCTGAGCCAAGCAGCCCAAATATGCTCGGCATTTTAGCGCAACTGCACATAAGTTGGCAGAGGCTCCTTTAGATTAAGCAAACCACCGTGTTTGAGCTGCTGATTACTCAGCCTATTTTCAGGTATGGTTTAAGGTGCTAACGGAGCCAAATCCACAAGATTAAACTGCACCAAGAGACGGAGTTTATATGCCAAAACGAATGCCTGAGCGTATTGATTTTTCTATAGTGACAAGTGCATTTGCGCTGGTTTTATTGGCGCGCAGTGAACGTGGTGTCTGTGCCATTTTACTTGGGGATACAGCTGACGAGTTGTGCGCTGATTTACAGCGACGCTTCCCAAAAGCACAGCTAGTTGAAAACAAGCACGGTTTAGCCGCGAGGCTCAAGGTTGTGACTGATTTTTTGGCAGCGCCACTGACTCCACTGGATTTCCCATTGGATATCCACGGCAGTGACTTTCAGAAAAGTGTTTGGGCTGTATTACAGACAATCCCTGTAGGGCAGACACTCAGCTACAGCGAAGTGGCCGAGCGCTTAGGCAAACCTAAAGCGGCACGTGCTGTTGCTAACGCTTGCGCAGCTAATCCGCTGGCATTAGTGATTCCCTGCCATCGCATTTTGAGGGCCGATGGCGGGATTTCAGGCTACCGCTGGGGAGTTGAGCGCAAACGCGCCTTACTGGCTCAAGAGTCACGCGCTGCGCACACTCAATAAGCTCGCGTCGTTACTGAGGACGCGGCGCGTAAGCGAAGGCATCCGCGAGCATTTGCTCAGCTTGCATACCTGCGGCAACCAATGCATCCAGCGTGCCGTACACCATGGCAGGTGAACCACAAACGATCACTCGATAATCGGTTAAGTGCGAAATATCGCTGCATACCGCTTCATAGAGTAGGCCTGTACGCCCAGTCCAGCCGGTGTCTTCACTGACAATCTGATGAAAATGCAGATTCGGCATCGCCTGCCAAGCCGCCAAATTATCCAGTGCATAAAAATCACTGGCAACCCGCGCGCCCCAATACACATGGATGGGCTGGTTAAACTCTGTGGCACGGCAATATTCAACTAAGCTATGTACTTGCGCCATACCTGTGCCTGCAGCAATCAACAAGAGCGGACGCTCATCGACACCGGCTAAATGCACATCACCAAAGGGCATATTAATATGGGCTATCTGCTCTTTTTCTAGATACTTAAGCAAATCCACTGCGACATTATCACGAGCGAGAATATGCAACTCTAAATCGCCGCCTTGCTGCGGTGCAGAAGCAATTGAAAAAGCGTTGTATTCACCATTTTCACGCTCTAACAATAAGTATTGGCCAGCACGGTAAGCTATATTTTGACCTTCAGGTAAGCGCAAACGTACAGAAAAAACGTCTGCACCTAAGGGTGTAACACTGACCAATTGGCAGGCCACTTTAACGGTCGGTAGTGCCTCAAGCTGATGTGCTGAGGACTGTACTGTGACTTTCATGCGTAAACTGTTTCCTTTATCTGCATCACCCTGCAATCAAACAGCGATATCAATCGATACCCAGCTCAGACCACATGGCATCAACGCGTTGTTTAATAGCAGGGTCCTGCTCAATCACTTTGCCCCACTCACGATTGGTTTCGCCGGGCCATTTGTTGGTTGCATCCAAGCCCATCTTGCTGCCTAAGCCGGATACCGGTGAGGCAAAATCAAGGTAATCGATCGGTGTATTATCAATTAATACCGTGTCACGACTGGGATCCATACGTGTGGTAATTGCCCAAATCACATCGTTCCAATCACGGGTATTGATATCGTCATCCACTACAATCACAAACTTGGTGTACATAAACTGGCGTAAGAAGCTCCAGACACCGAGCATCACGCGCTTGGCGTGACCGGGATATTGTTTCTTAATGCTGACCACAGCCATACGATACGAGCAGCCTTCAGGCGGCAGGTAAAAATCAATAATTTCTGGGAATTGCTTTTGCAAAATAGGTACAAACACTTCATTGAGTGCCACACCTAAAATTGCCGGCTCATCCGGTGGACGGCCAGTATAAGTACTGTGGTAAATCGGATTTTTACGGTGGGTAATGCGCTCTACAGTAAAGACTGGAAAGCTATCCACTTCGTTGTAATAACCGGTGTGATCCCCGTAAGGACCTTCATCAGCCATTTCACCCGGGTAAATATGCCCTTCGAGGACATACTCAGCTTGCGCAGGTACTTGTAAATCACTGCCAATGGCTTTGACCAGTTCAGTGCGTGAGCCACGTAGCAAACCCGCAAAGGCATACTCAGATAAAGCATCAGGCACGGGCGTCACTGCGCCTAAAATGGTCGCAGGGTCAGCACCTAAAGCAACCGCTACCGGGTAGGGACGACCTGGAAATTTTTGACACCAGTCGCGGAAATCTAAAGCACCGCCACGGTGACTGAGCCAGCGCATAATCACTTTATTGCGGCCCAACACTTGCTGGCGATAAATACCCAGATTCTGACGTTCTTTATGCGGCCCCTTGGTGATGGTTAAACCCCAAGTAATCAACGGGGCAGCATCACCAGGCCAGCAGGTTTGAATCGGCAATGCGTTCAAATCAACATCATCGCCTTCAATAACCACTTCCTGACAAGGTCCATCTCGACGCACTTTAGGTGCCATCGACAGAACCTTTTTATACATCGGCAGCTTGCTCAAAGCGTCCTTAAAGCCTTTAGGGGGCTCAGGCTCTTTTAGCGCTGCCAACAACTTACCAATCTCACGCAACTCAGTCGTGCTTTCTGCACCCATACCCATTGCCACACGCTTAGGTGTACCAAATAGGTTGCCCAGCACGGGTGTTGTAAAACCTACAGGGTTTTCAAATAACAAAGCAGGGCCGCCTTTACGCAAGGTACGGTCACAGATTTCTGTCATTTCTAGAACGGGGGATACAGGGACTTGAATGCGCTTAAGTTCACCGCGCTGCTCAAGGCCGCGAATAAAGTCTCGCAGATCAGTATATTGCATGAGGTTATCCGTAGCAGATCAAGCTCTGGGCTACTTAAGCGCGATAAACGCCAAGCAGCCCATCACTGTTGATACTAAACGAGGGTTATTTGCTGCGCTTCATTGACATGAAAAACTCTTCGTTAGTTTTCGTGTCTTTGAGTTTATCCAGCAAGAACTCAATAGCTGCGGTTTCATCCATCGGATGCAACAATTTGCGCAAAATCCACATGCGCTGCAGCTCCTCTTCGCTGGTGAGCAGCTCTTCACGACGAGTACCCGAACGGTTGATGTTAATCGCAGGGAACACACGTTTTTCAGCAATACGGCGCTCAAGTTGCAGCTCCATATTACCGGTGCCTTTAAACTCTTCGTAGATCACTTCGTCCATTTTCGAACCGGTCTCAACTAGAGCGGTTGCGATAATGGTTAATGAACCACCTTCTTCAATATTACGTGCGGCACCGAAAAAACGCTTTGGCTTTTCAAGAGCATGCGCATCCACACCACCGGTGAGTACCTTGCCTGAGCTTGGAATCACAGTGTTATAAGCACGAGCTAAACGCGTAATGGAGTCGAGCAGAATCACCACATCTTTTTTATGCTCAACCAAACGCTTAGCTTTTTCAATGACCATTTCAGCCACTTGTACGTGGCGTGTTGGCGGCTCATCAAAAGTCGAAGCAACCACTTCACCGCGCACGGTACGCTGCATTTCCGTAACTTCTTCTGGGCGCTCATCAATCAACAATACGATGAGATGGCACTCAGGGTTGTTACGGGTAATGTTCGATGCGATATTTTGCAGCATAATTGTTTTACCGGCTTTAGGCGGTGCCACAATTAAACCACGCTGGCCTTTACCAATAGGTGCAGCCAAATCAATCACACGACCGGTCAAGTCTTCCGTGGAACCGTTACCGATTTCCATCATTAAGCGCTTGGTCGGGAAGAGAGGGGTCAAATTTTCAAAAAGAATTTTATTACGGGCATTTTCTGGGCGGTCAAAGTTGATTTCGTCCACTTTGAGCAATGCAAAATAACGTTCACCTTCTTTCGGCGGACGGATTTTACCCATAATGGTATCGCCCGTTCTTAAGTTAAAACGGCGAATTTGGCTCGGTGATACATAAATATCATCTGGGCCAGCAAGGTATGACGAGTCTGCAGAGCGCAGAAAGCCAAAACCATCTTGGAGTATTTCTAGAACACCATCACCAGAAATTTCTTCACCACCACGCGCATGGCGCTTGAGGAGGGAGAAAATAATATCCTGCTTACGTGAACGAGCCATATTGTCTAGGCCCATTTGTTCAGCCATTTCAAGCAGTTCAGCGACGGGTTTTTGTTTTAATTCGGTCAGATTCATAGGGAATGACGATGATTTAATTTAGAAGAAATGAGTAAGCGCTTGGCTTGGGAGGCGTACCGCGAGGAGAACAATCGATTGCTTGTTCAGAGCCGCATAAGATATCGGCGACGGCATGCAAACTTGTTGTTGTAACGGATTAGGTTACAGGGGTTGAATCTATCACTTGCAAAGGCGGGCGTCTAGTGGGCAGATTAAGAAAACACACACTAGACGTCAGTCTCTTTACGCGATTGACGCTGCAATTAGATATTGCTTTCCAAGAAAGCGACTAATTGGGTTTTTGATAATGCGCCAACTTTGGTCGCTTCAACGTTACCGTTTTTAAACAGCATCAGCGTTGGAATACCACGCACACCATATTTTGGCGGCGTATCTTGGTTTTCATCAATATTCAATTTGCAGATTTTAACTTTTCCTGCAAACTCAGCAGCAACTTCGGCTAAAACCGGCGCAATCATTTTGCAAGGGCCACACCACTCTGCCCAGTAGTCAACCAGCACAGGGCCGTCAGCTTGCAATACATCTTGATCAAAGCTCGAATCGCTAATATTAGTAATGTGATCGCTCATGAAACCTCTCCGTAAAGGTTGATATAAAATAACGTATTAATAATCATAGCCTGACTCGGCCATTAACGAAAGTAACCCAGTATACTCCGTGGCTCCTTTTGTTTTAATTCTTTTCTACTGAATCTGCCCAGACATGATTTAAATTGGCGAATTGGCTATGGCATGGCAGGATAGCAGTATTATTTTTTTGGATTAGCGGCATGCCCAACTCTGCACCCAAGCATTTCCCACTGATTGCAGCCATTGACCTCGGTTCCAACAGCTTTCATATGGTGTTGGCAAAAACCGATCAACGGGAAATACGTATTCTTGAACGCATTGGTGAAAAAGTGCAACTGGCCGCTGGAATTACGGCTGATCTGCAATTGCAGGATGACGCCATTGAGCGTGGTCTTGACTGCTTGCGTCGCTTTGCTCAGCTGATTCATGGCTTACCACAAGGTGCTGTAAGAATTGTCGGCACCAGCTCAATACGTGTTGCACACAATCGCCAAGCCTTTATTGAACGCGCTGAAGAAATCTTAGGCCATGACGTTGATGTTATTTCCGGTCGCGAAGAAGCGCGCCTGATTTACCTCGGTGTGTCGCACACATTGGCTGATACACCCGGCAAGCGCTTGGTGGTTGATATCGGTGGCGGTAGTACTGAGTTTATTATTGGTCAGCAGTTTGAATCACAATTGCGCGGCAGCTTACAAATGGGTTGCGTCAGCTTCACTCAGCGCTTCTTTAAAGATGGCAAAATCACTGCAGCACGCTATGCACAAGCCTATACAGCGGCACGCCTAGAGCTGATGGAGCTGGAGCAAAGCCTGCGTCGAATGGGTTGGCAAGAGACTGTGGGCGCGTCTGGCACTATCCGCTCAGTCGCCCAAGCCATTGCCGCCGAAGGCCTCAGTAATGGCGAAATCACCAAAGAAGGCATCACCTGGCTCAAGCACAAACTGCTGGATATTGGCGAGATCGACAAGATTGAAATAGCCGGTGTTAAACCTGAGCGCAGTGCTATTTTGCCAGCCGGTTTAGCTATTATCGACGCCATTTATGATGCACTAGAACTCGATAAAATTGCCCCTTGTGATGGGGCGTTGCGTGAAGGTGTGCTCTATGATTTGCTCGGCCGTCATCAACATGAAGATGTGCGCGAGCGCTCAATTCAAGCGCTAATGGAACGCAGTCATGTCGACATTGAGCATGCGCAAAAAGTTGAGTGCAAAGCCCTTGAAGCACTTGAACAAGTTGCACAAGCCTGGGATCTGCAAGAGGATTGGCACAGCGATATGCTCAGCTGGGCTGCACGTGTACACGAAGTGGGCTTAGATATTGCGCACTATCACTTCCATAAGCACGGCGCGTATTTAGTCGAACATTCTGACTTATCAGGCTTTTCCCGCCAGGATCAACAAATGTTGGCCCTACTCGTACGTGGCCATCGTCGCAATATTCCTAAAGAACGCTTTACTGAGTTTGGGCAAGACGGCCAGCAACTGTTGCGCTTATGTATTTTATTGCGTTTTGCGATTTTACTGCATCATATTCGCGGTACTCAAGCCGTCCCTGACCTGCAGCTCACCGCTAAAGATAACAGTCTGCATATTTGTTTTCCGCAGAACTGGCTGGATAATAACCCATTAACCTTAGCCGACTTCGAGAAAGAAGCAGGCTGGCTACAGCGCATTGGTTTTACCCTCGAAGCTGAATAAATCAGCCTCTACAGCGACGAGTGTTGAATACTCACATTAGTCGCTTTTCTTCTGGTTCTTATGCCAATCACTTAACTCAACCACATTATTAGACGTAGCTGAGCGCTGTTGTGCTTGCGGCTCAACAACAATCGCATCATGGCTATCACTGACACTTCCAGGCATCAGATAGGCTTGCATCTCAATCTTGCCTAAATGGTTGCCAAACATAGCCACAGTACCGTTTAAACGCTCTTGACTGGTGACAGTAAACTCAAAGCCATATTGACGTGCTAAGCGTTTCTGGCCTTGGCCATCGGTCATAATTCGCCAGCCTTTTAACGCTACATTACCATCGAGCAGCTGCACCCCTGCATTTTTACAATGCTGGCGTACAAAAGATAAAGCACGCTCACGAATACCGTGACCACGCCAAAGCCAGGCAATCACCAAGCCGACCAGTAACCAAGCAAACAGCTCACCCAGTGTTATCATATATATCACTCTGATTATGTCTTTTGAGTCACTGCCCAGTACGCAATACACTGGCGTTCTGTGTCTCAATTTAACATGTAGTTTTTTTACCAGCCTGTGGATAACTTTGCGTCTGACAGCTACAATAGCAGATTGCAATTTCAACGTTTTACTTGAGGGATCTCTGTGTCTGTCGAACTTTGGCTACAGTCTGTCGATTTTTTACGCGATGAACTGCCTGCTCAGCATTTCAACACCTGGATCCGTCCATTACAAGTTGAAGCAGTCGGTGATGAGCTACATATCTTCGCACCGAACCGCTTTGTATTAGATTGGGTCAACGATAAATATATCAACCGTTTACTCGAGCTGATGGCCGAACGTAATAATGGCAATGCTCCATCTATTGCTTTACTGATTGGTAGTAAGGCCAAGACACGCACCAGCATTAACAGTCCGGCCAGTCCCGCGCCTGTTGCAACCCCTGTGGTGAGTGCTCCTGTGAATCGGCCTGAACCTTATCAAGCGCCACTGCCTATACAACCGATGATGCCTGATGCACCCATTGCATATGGTAATAACCCTGCCAGTATTAGTACTGAGCGCCCAGCGCCGGTAACAACAGGCAAGGGTGCCGGTGCCATTAAGCATGTCAGCGCACTTAACCGCTCATTTACCTTTGATAGCTTTGTTGAGGGTAAATCCAACCAGCTCGCCCGTGCGGCGGCTTGGCAAGTGGCTGACAACCCAAAACATGGCTACAACCCACTCTTTTTATACGGCGGTGTGGGTTTGGGTAAAACTCACTTGATGCATGCGGTGGGCAACCATTTACTGCAGAAAAACCCTAACGCCAAAGTCATTTATTTACACTCTGAGCGTTTTGTTGCCGATATGGTGCGCGCACTGCAAAACAATGCGATTAATGAATTTAAGAACTATTACCGCTCAGTGGATGCACTACTGATTGATGATATTCAATTCTTTGCGAAAAAAGAGCGCTCACAAGAAGAATTCTTCCATACCTTTAATGCGTTATTGGAAGGCAACCAACAGGTGATTCTAACCAGTGACCGCTATCCAAAAGAAATTGACGGTCTTGAAGAGCGCTTAAAATCACGCTTTGGCTGGGGTTTAACCGTTGCCGTTGAGCCACCTGAATTGGAAACGCGTGTCGCGATTCTAATGAAAAAAGCTGAGCAGAGCAGGGTGCAACTGTCACACGATTGTGCATTCTTTATTGCCCAACGTATTCGCTCTAACGTGCGTGAGCTGGAAGGTGCATTAAAGCGTGTGATTGCTCACTCGCACTTTACCAATGAGCCCATCACCGTTGAGCTGATCCGCGAATCACTTAAAGATTTGCTCGCACTGCAAGACAAGCTGGTCAGTATTGATAATATTCAGCGCACTGTGGCTGAATATTACAAAATTAAAATTTCCGATATTTTATCCAAACGCCGTTCGCGTTCGGTTGCACGCCCACGTCAAGTCGCGATGGCTCTGGCCAAAGAAATCACCAATCACAGCCTGCCAGAAATTGGCGATGCTTTTGGTGGCCGAGACCATACAACGGTTTTACACGCTTGCCGCAAAATCGCCGAGCTTAGTGAAACCGATGCAGATATCCGCGAAGACTATAAAAACCTACTGCGCACGTTAACTACATAACAGCAGTGCCAGCAATTTTAAGCAAGGATCTAACCATGCACTTCACCATCCAACGCGAAGCTTTGTTAAAACCGCTGCAACTGGTGGCCGGTGTTGTTGAACGCAAGCAAACCATGCCTGTGTTATCCAACGTACTGCTCGTCATCGAAGACCAGAACCTATCAATGACCGGTACAGACACCGAAGTCGAACTGGTCGCACGCATCACCCTAGAAGAGCCTGCGCAACCGGGTGAAATTACTGTGCCTGCCCGTAAGTTAATGGATATCTGCAAAAACTTACCTGCCGATGCCATGATTGATTTTAAAGTGGATGATCAAAAAGTGATGATTAGGGCAGGGCGTAGCCGCTTTACTTTAACCACTTTGCCCGCTGCTGACTTCCCATCATCGGAAGAAACACCCGGATCGCTGAGCTTTACCGTTGCGCAAAGCCATGTACGTCGTTTAATCGAGCGCACCAGTTTTGCTATGGCACAACAAGATGTGCGCTATTACTTAAACGGTTTAATGCTCGAAGCCAAACAAGGTCTATTACGTGCAGTAGCCACAGACGGCCACCGCTTGGCGCTCTGCTCAGTTCCAGCCAACATCACTGAAGACATTCAGCATCAAGTGATCGTACCGCGTAAAGGCGTACTCGAGCTGGCACGTTTGATGTCGGATGATACAAGCGAAGTAGCAGTGGTGTTCGGCAGTAACTATATCCGTGCCACCACTGCAGAATTCACTTTTATCTCGAAACTAGTGGACGGCAAATTCCCTGACTACGAACGTGTTCTGCCACGCGGCGGTAATAAAACCGTCATCGCTGATCGTCAAAATTTACGTGAAGCATTAAGTCTTGCATCTATTTTGTCCAACGAAAAATACCGCGGTATTCGCTGGCAGCTTGAGACGGGCTTACTGAAAATACAAGCCAACAACCCTGAGCAAGAAGTCGCAGAAGATGAAGTCAGCGTTGATTACACCGGCGACCCGCTAGAGATCGGCTTTAATGTGACTTACTTACTGGATGTGCTCAGCGCCACTTCATCTGAGCAAATCAGTATTGTGCTCTCTGACTCAAACAGTAGCGCATTGATCCAAGAGGCTGACAACGACGGTGCATCTTACGTTGTTATGCCTATGCGCCTGTAACTAGCGCTTACTATGGCGATTAGCCAACTGCAAATCACCGGCATCCGTAACCTGTTGCCGGTGACATTAACTACATCCCCGCGCATTAATATTCTCTACGGCGATAACGGCAGCGGCAAAACCAGCGTGCTGGAAGCGATCCACTTGCTGGCCATGGCGCGCTCCTTCCGCAGTGCCCGCCTCCAGCCGATGATTCAGTACGAGCAAGGCAGTTGCACCGTATTTGCACAGATCGATCGTGACGATGGCAGCCAAACCCATCTAGGTATCAGCCGTGACCGTCAATCAGAGTTACGCATTCGTATTGATGGGCAAAACGCGCGTAGCGCAGCACAGCTCGCTCAGCTGCTACCGTTGCAATTGATCAACCCCGATAGTTTTCGCTTGCTCGAAGGTTCGCCCAAACTACGCCGTCAGTTCTTAGACTGGGGAGTGTTCCACGTGGAACATCAGTTTATTTCTGCCTGGCAACGCTTGCAAGCCAGCCTAAGACAAAGAAACTCATGCTTGCGGCATGGTATAATGGACGCATCTATTATCGCTGCGTGGGACCGTGAACTCTGTCTTGCCAGTGATAAAATTGACCAATTACGTCAAACCTATATTGCTCAACTCAAGCCGGTTTTTGAAGAGACGTTAGCCAAGTTATTGGATTTACCGGGGCTGACGCTCAGCTATTTTCGCGGCTGGGATCGAACCAATACGTTGCAAGATGTACTGAATAAAAACTTAGAGCGCGATAGGGCGCTGGGTTATACACAAGCGGGACCACAACGCGCTGACCTTAGAGTCCGGATAGAGAAAAACAATGCTGTTGATATTCTCTCCCGAGGTCAGCAAAAGCTGGTGATTTGTGCACTGAGAATTGCTCAAGGTTATTTGCTTTCTCAAGCACGACGCAACGAATGTATTTACCTCGTTGATGACTTACCTTCAGAGCTGGATGCACAACACCGTTTAGCCCTGTGTAAATTACTCGACGACTTAAACTGCCAGGTATTTATCACCTGTGTAGACCAACATATTATGAGCTCAGGCTGGCGAATGGATACACCAGTCTCTTTGTTCCACGTGGAACATGGCCAAATTACACCTTCAGGAGTGACCGCATGAGCGAAGAACAAACGTACGATTCCAGTAATATTAAAGTTTTAAAAGGTCTGGACGCAGTACGCAAACGCCCGGGTATGTATATCGGTGATACTGATGACGGCACTGGGTTACACCACATGGTTTTTGAAACTGTGGATAACTCGATTGATGAAGCCCTAGCCGGCCATTGTGATGAAATTACTATTACTATTCACTCCGACGAATCCATCACTGTCCAGGATAATGGTCGTGGTATTCCTGTTGATATCCATAAAGAAGAAGGGATATCAGCAGCTGAAGTGATTATGACTGTACTGCACGCTGGCGGTAAGTTTGATGACAACAGCTATAAAGTATCCGGTGGTTTACACGGTGTAGGTGTTTCAGTGGTTAACGCGCTATCACGCGTGCTGATCATGACCATCCGCCGCCAGGGTAAAATCTGGGAGCAGACCTATCACCACGGTGTACCACAAGCTCCGATGGCACCCATTGGTGATACTGAAAAAACGGGTACCTGCATTCACTTTAAACCCTCTGCAGACACCTTTGCCAATATTCAGTTCAGCTGGGAAATCATCGCTAAACGTATACGCGAATTATCCTTTCTTAACTCTGGCGTTGGTATTTACTTAAAAGACGAGCGCACAGGTAAGGAAGAGTTATTCAAATACGAAGGTGGCCTAAAAGCCTTTGTTGAATACCTCAACATCAACAAAACTACAGTTAACCAAATTTTCCACTTTTCCACTCAACGTGAAGAAGATGGTATTGGTGTTGAAGTGGCGATGCAGTGGAACGACGGCTTTAATGAAAACGTACAGTGCTTTACTAACAACATCCCACAACGTGATGGTGGTGCGCACTTAGTTGGTTTCCGTACAGCACTGACCCGTCACCTCAATAACTATATTGAGGCGGAAGGTTTAGGTAAGAAAGATAAAGTCAGCACCACCGGTGATGACGCCCGCGAAGGCTTAACTGCAATTATTTCAGTTAAAGTACCTGACCCGAAATTCAGTTCACAGACTAAAGACAAGCTGGTTTCATCCGAAGTCAAAACAGCGGTCGAACAAGAAATGGGCAAACAACTTGCCGATTACTTGCTAGAGAACCCTGCTGAAGCTCGAGCCATTGTCGGTAAAATGATTGATGCAGCCCGTGCGCGTGAAGCAGCGCGTAAAGCTCGCGAAATGACTCGCCGTAAAGGCGCCTTGGATATCGCAGGCTTACCCGGCAAACTTGCTGACTGCCAAGAGAAAGACCCTGCACTATCTGAGTTGTATATTGTGGAAGGGGACTCTGCTGGTGGTTCAGCCAAGCAGGGACGTAACCGTAAGACCCAAGCCATCTTGCCACTCAAAGGTAAGATTCTAAACGTTGAAAAAGCTCGTTTCGATAAAATGATTTCATCGCAAGAAGTCGGTACTTTAATTACCGCTTTAGGCTGTGGTATTGGCCGTGATGAATACAATATTGAGAAACTGCGCTACCACAATATCATCATCATGACGGATGCTGACGTGGATGGTTCGCACATTCGTACGCTCTTGTTAACCTTCTTCTTCCGCCAGTTACCTGAGTTGGTTGAACGCGGCTACATCTATATTGCTCAGCCACCGCTGTACAAAGTAAAGCGTGGTAAACAAGAGCAGTACCTGAAAGATGACGATGCGATGGATGAGTACTTAACCGCTTCAGCCTTAGAAGATGCCAGCTTGCATGTGAATGCTAATGCACCAGGTTTGTCCGGTGTGGCACTGGAAGAACTGGTCAATGAATACCGTTCGGTATTAAAAACCTTAGACCGCTTATCGCGCCTGTATCCAAAAGCAATCACTGAGCATTTCCTCTACTTGCCACGTGTTGAGCCTGAGCAACTGACTGATCAAGCTGCAATGCAGGCTTGGATAGACTCTTTACAAGCACGTATGGATAATGTAGAAAAATCAGGTGAGGTCTACACCGTAGGCTTACGTCATGACAGCGAAAGAAACTACTGGCTGCCAGAAATCCAAATTAAAGCACATGGTTTAACCAACCGTATTCTGTTTAATCACGATTTCTATTCCAGTAATGACTACCGCACCGTGACGGAGTTGGGTAACAAACTTAACAACTTACTTGAAGATGATGCCTATGCGATGCGCGGTGAGCGCAAACAAGCCGTCAGTACCTTTAAGGAAGCCTTGGACTGGTTGCTGGCAGAAGGTAGCCGTCGCCTCAGCGTGCAGCGCTATAAAGGTCTGGGGGAAATGAACCCAGAGCAGTTATGGGAAACCACCATGGACCCAAGTCAGCGTCGTATGCTGCAAGTGACCATTGACGATGCCATTGCTGCAGACCAGATCTTTAATACCTTGATGGGGGATCATGTTGAACCGCGTCGTGCCTTTATTGAAGAAAATGCTTTAGCGGTGTCTAACTTAGACTTCTAAAGTTCTTATAGCCGTCGTACCTGCAATGGGTACGGCGGCTTTATTAATTGCAATCTACACCTGATAAAGCTGCTCACTTAACACCGTAAACTTGATATATACTGCACAAAAATTCCATCCTAGTCGTGCTGCTAAAATACTCTGCTCATATTCTGTAATAAAAAACCGCACCTTTATCCAAGGTGTAGCGAATTTACTACGTCATAATGCTGTCTAAGTATTCTTAACTGCAGGGAAGCATTCTACGCATCACCGCGTAAAACCATTTAATCTGAGTAGCATCTGTGAATATTTCCAATCTTATTAAAGCAGGACTTTTGGCTACCTGCGTGCTCGCTGGCCAAACCTACGCAACCGCCGCAGCGGTTAAAACCACTACAGCACAACAAGAACTGGCTGCCGGCAGTGCGTTATTAATCGATTTAAAAACCAATGAAGTGCTCTATTCCAGCAATCCAAATTTTGTCGCACCGATCGCCTCAGTGACTAAGCTGATGACCGCGATGGTGGCGATTGATGCGCAACAAGCGCTCGACGAAAAACTACCGATCGTCATTAAAGACACCAAAGAAATGCAGGGCGTATTTTCACGCGTACGTTTAGGCAGCGAACTGAGCCGTCATGACTTACTACTGATCACCTTAATGTCCTCAGAAAACCGTGCAGCAGCCAGTCTTGCTCATCACTATAAAGGCGGACACGCTGCATTTATTCAAGCGATGAATGACAAAGCACACGCACTGGGCATGCATCACTCACGTTTTGTAGAGCCCACTGGACTATCAGAAGACAACGTCTCCAGCGCAGAAGATTTAGTACGTATGGTCAAAGCTGCACAAGCCTACCCACTGATCCGCCAGTTCAGCACATTGGATAAAAAAACCGTAGCCTTTACTAAACCCAACTACACTCTAGGCTTTGGTAATACCAATGCCTTAGTGCGCAAAGACAACTGGAATATTCAGCTGAGCAAGACCGGCTTTACCAACAGTGCAGGGCATTGCTTAGTGATGAGTACTGAAATGAATAAGCGCCCAGTAGCCTTTGTGGTGCTGGACGCTTTTGGGAAATACACTCATATGGCTGACGCAAACCGTCTAAAAAAATGGCTGGAAACCGGCGCGATTACACCAGTTCCAGCTGCAGCGCTGAGCTATAAAAAAGCCAAGCAGCACGAGCGCCAACAGATCATCGCCAGCCAATAATACTATTGCACCGAGCTTAAGGGTAAATACAGTAAGGCATCTAAACCGCCGGTGGGGGCTGCTTGCAAGTGCAGTTCGCCACCGTAGCGTTCCGTCACCGCTTGCACAATCGCCAAGCCTAAACCGCTACCGCCTTGCATACTGGCTGTGCGCCAAAAGCGCTGCTTAGCCTGTTCTATATCCATAGCAGACAAACCTGCACCCGCATCTCGCACTCGCAATAATAAACGCTGATGATCCACCGCCATATACAACTCAACAGGGCTCTCAGCAGGGCTGTAACGTAAAGCGTTATCCAACAAGTTGCGTAGTGAAGCCACCGCTAACGACTCAGGCACAGCAACATACACTTCATCGGTTAACTCATTCACCACTTCAATACGCTGATACCCCGGCACAGCAATTAAGTCCGCCAGTGCATCGCGAGCTAAACTTTGTGCGCTGACTTGACCGTCTTTATCAAAATCTTGGGCACTTTCAACTCGGGCTAATAACAACAATTGTTCCAAGCCACTTTGCATCCGATCAACTGCTGTTTCGGCTTGCTTTAAGGCGTGCTGTGCCCCATCACCCGAACTCATTTGTGCCACTTGCAGATGTATTTTGACCGCAGTTAATGGTGTGCGCAATTCATGCGCTGCATCATTGGTAAAGCGCCTCTCACGATTTAAAGCCGCAGCAATACGTGCAAACAATTGATTGAGAGTCGCTACTAAGGGCTGTAAGTCTTTGGGTAAACCTGGCATCTGCACCGGCTGTAAATCTTCAGCATCGCGCTGGGCCAACACTGCACGTAGACTTTGCAATGGTGATAAACCCCGACCAATCCCAAACCAAATCAACACTAAGCTGCCCAGCAAGGCAAACGCAACGGGCAGGGCAGCAGCCACCAAAATAGCCGACTGTAAGGTTTCCCGCTCATCCACACGATCAGCGGTGGTCACCCAAAGATGCTGGCGCTTTAAAGTAAAACTACGCCAGCGCTCATCGCCAATACTTACCTCATGAAAACCCACACCATGCTCAGCTAAAGTAGCCTGCGGAGTATTGGGTGTACGTACTAACACTTCGCCACGCAAAGAACGTACCTGACAAACCAAGCCGCTTTGCAGACCTAATTCAATGGCACTTAATGGACTGGCATTATGGGTCGGTAGCGGCTGGGGTAATTGTTCGAGTAAACCTGCAACCATACGTGCCGAGGAGGCCAGTCGCTCATCTAAAGCTACAGTGACTTCACGTCGTAAATCCCCCAACAACCACAGCGCCGCTAAACCCCACAATACAATAAAAGTGCCACCTAAAATTAATAGCAAACGATTACGCAGGCTCATGCGGTACTCCAATGCGATAACCCAGGCCGCGTACAGTTTTTACGACATCACTGCCCAGCTTGCGGCGCAGATTATAGATATGCACATTAATCGCATTACTCTCTACACCATCGCCTAAGCCATACAGACTGTCTTGTAATTGCTCAGCACTTAAAATTTGCCCGGGTTTTTGTAGTAGGGCACTGAGCAGTGCTTGTTCACGCCGTGATAATGTCACCTCCTGGCCATGCAGCGTCACTTCACGCGTGCTCGGATCAAAGGTTAAACCATGATGTTCTATCAAGTGTGTACTGCGACCACTGCTGCGACGTAACAAGCTGTGCAAGCGGGCCGATAGTTCACGTAAATCAAATGGCTTCAACAAATAGTCATCAGCGCCGGCTTGCAAACCCGCCACACGCTGCACCACAGAATCACGCGCACTTAAAATCAGCACTGGTAGATCCTTACCTTGACTACGCAGACGCGCTAGCAGCTTTAAGCCATCTTCATCCGGCAAACCCAGATCAAGAATCATGGCATCAAAATGGCCTAACTGCAGCGCTTGCTCAGCGGCTGCAGCATGCCCCATATGATCCACAGTAAAACCTTGTAATTGCAAACCAGCCAAAACGCCTTGCGCAATTAACAGATCATCTTCGACTAATAAAACATGCATAAATCCGTTAACCCCAACAGCGACATAATAAAATCATCAACGCCACATTGATCCGATAGCACGAGGCAAAGCCTACAACACTTTAAGATTAACTTAAGCGTTAATGTTGTCTTAATGAAATCGCGGCATAATGTCTACAAATTCAATAGGAAGAACACGTATGCGCTCTATGTTTATTGCGTTATTGCTATTGTTCAGTAGCTTAACCCACGCTTTTACCAGTAATCAGCAAGACTTCTTACCTGTCGAAGAAGCATTTCGCTTTGAAGTGATGGAAGATATGCAGCCCAACGTTTTAGTTTGGCAGATTGCCGATAAGCATTATTTATACAAACACAAACTCGGCGTCACTGATGCCAATGGCCAAACGGTCCCAATTGAGTACCCAGAAGGTATTCCTAATTCCGATGAGTTTTTTGGCGAGACAGAAATTTATCGCCAGATCTTACAATTACCACTCGATGCCGATGTACAGCGACCTTTAGAAGTGACTTGGCAAGGCTGTGCTGATGCGGGCTTATGTTATCCCCCGCAAACGGTTACCGTCGGTGGTGATATCGCCGTAGACAGTGCCACAACAGCTGCAAATTCCGGCTTAGCTGAAGACCAGTCCATTGCTGAACGTTTAGCCGGTTCTGGCTTGCTGCTGAATCTGGCAGCGTTTTTTATGATGGGTGTCTTGCTGGCCTTTACCCCTTGCATGCTGCCAATGCTGCCGATTCTAACCAGTGTGATCGGTGGTTCTAAAAGTGGTGGTTGGCAGGGTGCACGCTTAGGCTTAGCCTTTATTCTACCGATGGCGCTGGTCTATGCGGGTCTTGGCATCCTAGCAGCCAGTCTCGGTAATAACCTCTCGGCCGCACTGCAACAACCGTGGTTACTGATTCCTTTTGCGATTATTTTTATTCTCCTAGCCTTAGCTCAGTTCGGTGTCTTTACCTTACAACTACCGGCCTTTATTCGTGAGCGCTTACAAGGTGCAGACCAGAAACTAAAAGGTGGCAGCCTGCTGGGTGCAGCCAGCTTAGGTGCATTATCTGCTTTATTAGTTGGCCCGTGCATGACCGCACCACTGGCTGGCGCTTTACTCTATATCGCGCAAAGCGGTGATGGTGTGCGCGGTGGTTTAGCGCTGTTCTCACTGGGTCTGGGTAGTGGTTTACCCTTATTGCTAGCGATCACTATCGGTATGCGCTGGTTACCTAAACCGGGCAACTGGATGCAAAGTGTTAACCGTGTCTTTGGTTATGCCTTATTAGCCACAGCCATCATTGTCACCCGTCCGATTCTAGACGACTCATTATTTGTCGGCTTATGGGGCGCTTGGTTACTCGCCATTGCGGTACAAATAGGGTTAAACGAGCAGGCTAACTGGCGCTTTGTCAGCCGTTATCTAGCCTTACTGCTGGGTATCTGGAGTGGGATTATGCTACTCGGCTCAGCAACCGGTGGCGATGACCCCTTGCGCCCACTGGCTAACTTAAGTGTACAAGGCAACTCAGCGTCTAGTGCACAGAGCATGCAGCGTTTTTCTGATATGCAACAACTGCAAGAGCAACTCAAACAAGCACAGCTGGACGGAAAGTGGGTACTGTTGGACTTTTATGCAGACTGGTGTGTCTCATGCAAGGTGATGGAGAAAACCGTATTCGCCAAATCTGATGTGCAGCAAGCTCTAGCCGATGTGCGTCTATTGCAGGCGGATGTCACTTTAAATACAGCGCAGCAGCAGCAGTTAATGAAAGACCTCAAGATTATGGGTCCACCCACTATTTTGTTTTATGACCCTCAGGGTGTAGAACAACGCCAGCAACGCATCACCGGTGAAGTGTCTGCTACAGAATTTTTACAACAGCTCACCAGCGCACAAAAGGACAGTTAATGTTGAGTTTTAATTTAGGCCCTCTGGCCATTCCAATGGATTTAGCCCTGATCTATGGCGCCTTCTTTATTGCGTGGTTGAGTGGCTGGTTGATTGGTAAAAAGCGCGGCATTAACCCCGAATCAGCTCTATTCAGCATGCTGATCAGCGGTGTGATCGTGGCTCGTGTTACATTTGTCGGGCAATACTTTGAGCAATACAGCAACAACCTGTGGCAAATTATTGATATTCGCGATGGCGGCTTCTTATTACTACCCGGCTTGATTGCTGCAGTATTAACCGGTATCTACAAAGCGTGGCGCCAAGCACCACTGCGAGTACCCTTAGCTATTGGTGTGTGTATTGGTCTAGTGGTCTGGGGCGCCAGCGTTTCAGTACTGAGCGCTTTACAAAGCAGCCAGCAAATACCCGATATATCGGTACGCGATATTAATGGTGAGCCGTTGTCACTGCAAGATTTAGCCGGTAAGCCATTAGTGATAAACTTATGGGCGACCTGGTGTCCACCCTGCCGTCGTGAAATGCCCGTTTTGGCAGCAGCACAGCAGGCCAATCCAGATATTCGTTTTGTCTTTGTCAACCAAGGTGAAGGCCAAGAGTTGGTCGAGAAGTTTTTAACCCAGCAACAACTGAGTTTGCGCAACAACTTACTTGATACCGGTGGCCGTGTTGGCCAAGCGGTTGGTTCATTATCCTTACCCACGACATTGTTTTATAGCGCCGATGGCCTGTTAAAAAACAATCATTTAGGTGAGTTATCGCATGCCAGCTTAAAGCATGCATTACGTCATATCAGTACAGAAAATTATCAAGTCACTTTAGAGGAACAACCATGAATTTAAAAAAAATATTACCGTCTCTAGCTTTGCTGGCCTTGCCTGTACTGGCGCAAGCAGCAGACTACCCGGCACCAGTGGAAGCCATGCGTGATCGCGGTATCGAAATTTTAGAAAAGTTTGAAGCACCCGCTGGACTGACAGGCTACACCGCCATGTATAACGGTCGTCCATTAGCACTCTACGTCACTGCAGATGGCCAACACGCCCTGATCGGTAGTTTACTGGATGCCAAAGGTGAAGATTTAACCGGTGCAGTCTTAGAAGAAAAAGTCAGCCGCCCACAAAGCAAAGTGATGTGGGAAAAGCTAGGCAATAGCAGCTGGATCAGCGACGGTTCTGATACAGCTGAAAAGATTGTTTACGTCTTTACTGATCCTAACTGCCCCTACTGCAAACGCCTATGGAATGACGCTCGTCCATGGGTTGATGCAGGCAAAGTACAATTACGCCACGTTATAGTCGGCTCGCTTGGCGAAAGCAGCCAGAAGAAAGCAGCCTTTTTACTCTCTGCTAAAGATCCGAAAAAAGCGCTCAAAAATAATGAAAGCGCTAAATCACCGGCTAAAGAAATCAAAATTGAAGCCAAGCAACGCAAACAAATTGATGATAATCATGAGTTGATGGCGTTGCTTGGTGTCAACGGTACACCGGCTGTTTTACAACTGGATGAAACCGGTATGATGCAAATGCACCCAGGTGCACCGCAGGGTTCACAGCTGGTTGAGCTGTTCGGCCCGCGTCCTTAAGTGATACAGGTTCACCCTGCGCTATTCACGCGCATGGTGAACGCCGTCAGCAATCGCACGGCATAAAGTTAAGACACCTTCCACAGCCTGATCTGGGCTGGTGGCTTTCTCAATCAAATCCACAAACGCTGATCCCACCACAGCCCCATCTGCTAAGCGCGCGATATTGGCTGCATGCTCTGGCGTGCGGATACCAAAACCAATGCATACCGGTAACTCGGTATGGCGACGTAAACGCGCCACCGCTTCTTCGATATGCTCCATGGTTGCTGAGCCTGTGCCAGTCACGCCAGCCACTGAGACGTAATAAACAAAGCCTGAGCTGTTATTCAGCACTTTAGGTAAACGCACATCATCTGTAGTCGGTGTGGTTAGACGAATAAAATCAATACCGGCTGCTTGTGCAGGATCACACAACATCACGTTATGCTCAGGTGGTAGATCAACAATAATCAAACCATCAATGCCCGCTGCTTTAGCGTCTTCAATAAAACGCGGTACACCATACTGATGCAGCGGATTAAAATAGCCCATCAACACCACAGGCGTATGTTGATTATCCACACGGAACTCGCGCACCATTTGTAGAGTTTTGGCTAAGGTTTGACCATTTTTCATTGAGCGAATATTCGCCAACTGAATCGCTGGACCGTCTGCCATAGGGTCGGTAAAGGGCATACCTAACTCAATCACATCTGCGCCAGCAGCGGGTAAGCCTTTAAAAATACGCATGGCCGTATCGTAATCAGGGTCACCGGCTGTGACAAAGGTCACCAGTGCGGCACGATTGTGTTTTTTCAACTCAGCAAAACACGCTTCAATCCGGCTCATTGTGCTTGCTCCTGCGCTTGTTTCTCAACGTGGTACATCACCGTTTGCATATCTTTATCGCCACGGCCTGATAAGTTGACCACCATTAAGTGATCCTTAGGTAATTGTGGAGCACGCTTCAACACTTCAGCAATCGCATGTGCAGTTTCCAGTGCTGGAATAATACCTTCCAGTTTGCAACACATATGGAAGGCAGCTAGCGCCTCGTCATCTTTAATCGAGGTGTATTCCACTCGTCCAATATCATGTAACCATGCGTGCTGCGGGCCAATACCTGGGTAATCTAGACCTGCAGAAATCGAGTGCGCATCGACAATTTGACCATCATCATCTTGCAATAAATAGGTGCGGTTACCGTGCAATACACCTGGCGTACCACCTTGCAAACTGGCCGCATGCTTACCGGTTTCAATACCATAACCGGCTGCTTCAACACCGATAATCTTGACGCTTTTATCATCAAGGAACGGATGAAACAAACCCAAAGCGTTGGAACCACCGCCAATACAAGCGATCAAGCTGTCCGGTAGACGACCTTCTTTTTCCTGTAACTGCTCACGGGTTTCTTTACCAATGACGGCTTGGAAATCACGCACCATGGCAGGATAAGGATGTGGACCTGCCACAGTACCAATCAGATAAAAAGTATCGTTAACGTTGGTCACCCAGTCGCGCAGTGCTTCGTTCATCGCATCTTTTAGCGTACCGGTACCCGATACCACTGGACGAACTTCAGCACCGAGGAGCTTCATGCGGAACACGTTAGCCTGCTGGCGCTCAATATCCGTAGTACCCATATAAATCACGCACTGCAAACCAAAGCGCGCCGCTACTGTTGCCGTTGCCACACCGTGCATACCCGCACCAGTTTCAGCAATAATGCGTTTTTTACCCATACGACGAGCCAGAAGAATCTGACCAATGCAGTTGTTAATTTTATGCGCGCCAGTATGGTTTAACTCTTCACGTTTGAAGTAGATTTTTGCACCACCGCAATGCTCAGTTAAACGCTCAGCAAAATACAGCGGGCTAGGGCGGCCAACGTAGTCACGCTGGAAATAGGCAAGCTCTTCAATAAAAGCTGGATCGGTTTTCGCTTTTTCATACTCGCGGCCTAACTCAAGAATCAGTGGCATCAAGGTTTCAGCCACATATTGGCCGCCAAAATCACCAAACAGACCATACTCATCAGGGCTATTGCATAAAGAACTCATAACCAACTCCCGAATTTAATTAGAAATATTTCTATGGAGTCTAAACTACCTGATAGCGTTCATTAGGAAAAGCGATATGATTGCAACAACAGGTCAGGAAAACTCACATGTCTAATCATTTTGACTTACCGTCGTTAAATGCCCTAAAAGCCTTTGAAGCCAGTGCACGCTTACAAAGTATCACCCTTGCTGCTAAAGAACTGCATGTCACTCACGGTGCAGTCAGTCGCCAAGTCAAACAACTGGAGACACAGCTCGGTATCGCACTACTGAGCAAGCAAGGTCGCGGCATTAAACTCACCGATGCTGGCAACCACTTATACCAAGCCAGTCATGCTGCATTCAGCCAGCTGCATAACGCTTGCGTTGAGCTTCGCCAACAGACTCAACAAGCTCCCTTTGTTCTGGCTTGCCCCGGCAGTTTACTGGCACGCTGGCTGATACCGCGTCTTGAGCAGCTGCAGCATGACTTACCTGACTTACGTTTGCAGGTGATCACCAATACCGGCGATGACCATAATTTGCAGCAGAGCGATGCAGATGCCAGTTTGATGTTTTTAGATCAACCTTGTCCTGATCATATGCAGGCCTATATTTTAGATACTGAACGTATTGGTCCGGTACTCAGTCCACGCTATCAACAGGCGCCAGCACTGCTTACAGCCTCTGCTGCACAACTCTTAGATCAGCCGCTACTATTCACTCACTCACGACCACAAGCTTGGCCACAGTGGGCTCAGGCACAACAACTCCCCATCACAGAACTGAGTTATGCACAGGGCTTTGAGCACCTGTATTATTTATTAGAAGCAGCAGTGGCTGGGCTGGGCGTTGCTATTGCACCAGAGCATTTAGTGCGCAGCGATATAGCCAGCGGTCGCCTGATTGCTCCTTGGGGCTTTGTGGAAACGTCAGCAAAACTGGTGTTACTGACACGCAAAAATCAGCACGAACAGCGTGCACAACAGCTGGCGCACTGGTTGATTGCCAGCCTTTAAGCACAGTCGCTATACAGCGGACTCTTTTGCTCTATACTGAAAAAACGCTACGTCGACTTGTAACTCACTGTCGGTAGCAGGAGGTCGTATGCAAGTTTCAGCAAATATATTCTCAGCGGGTCTATCCGCGATCAAAACAGGTCAAGAGCAATTGGCCAATGCCGCACAAGCCATTGCCCAACAGCCCAGCAGTGCTGCACTCAGTGCGCCAGCAGCCACGGCAGCACCGATGATCGATATGGCTAATCTGACTGAACAACTGTTGATGTTAGAACAAGCCAAACAGATGAATGAACTCGGTGCGCGAGTGGTTTCCACAGCAGAAGAATCGCTGGGCACCTTGATTGACATTCAAGCCTGAATCAAAAAATAAAATAAATTTATTTAGCAGTGCTTGACAAGAATAGGATAGCGCCGTAACTTTCAAACAGTCGTTTGATTTAATTCAGCATGCGCACACCTTTTTACTGCGCTGCTAGAAAAGCCTACCCAGACACTGGATAGGCTCACTTAATAATAAAGTCTCACTGTAGAGGTTAATGGCCATGGCTGAATACAAAGCTCCCTTGCGTGATATCCGTTTTGTTCGTGATGAACTACTCGGCTATCCAGCACACTATGCAAACCTACCTGGCTGCGAAGATGCCACGCCTGATATGGTCAATGCGATCCTTGAAGAAGGCGCAAAATTCTGTGAAAACGTTATTGCTCCGCTGAATCGCGTCGGCGATATGGAAGGCTGCATCTGGTCTGCTGATGGCGTTAAAACACCTACAGGTTTTAAAGAGGCTTACCAACAGTATGTTGAAGGCGGCTGGCCAAGTCTGGCTCATGATGCTGAGCACGGTGGTCAAGGTTTACCTGAGTCACTGGGTATTTCCATCAGTGAAATGGTCGGTCAGGCCAACTGGTCATGGGGTATGTACCCGGGTCTATCCCACGGCGCGATGAATACCTTGCATGCCCACGGCACTGAAGAGCAACAAGCTGTGTATATGTCTAAGCTGGTATCAGGCGAGTGGACTGGCACCATGTGCTTAACTGAAGCTCACTGCGGTACCGACCTCGGCATGTTGCGCACTAAAGCTGAACCGCAAGCAGATGGCAGTTACAGCATCAGCGGTACTAAAATATTTATTTCTGCTGGTGAACACGATTTAGCTGACAACATCGTCCATATCGTAATCGCTCGTATTGCTGGCGCACCCGAAGGTACCAAAGGTATCTCACTGTTTATCGTACCTAAATTCTTGCCTAACGCTGAAGGCGGTGTCGGCGAGCGTAACGGTGTGCAGTGCGGCTCCATTGAACACAAAATGGGTATTCACGGTAACGCCACCTGCGTGATCAACTTTGATGGCGCTAAAGGCTTCTTGATTGGCCCAGAAAATAAAGGCCTGAACTGCATGTTCACCTTTATGAATACCGCTCGTATTGGTACTGCTTTACAAGGTTTAGCTCACGCTGAAGTCGCTTTCCAAGGCGGTATTGAATATGCACGTGACCGCTTACAAATGCGTTCA
Source organism: Thiopseudomonas sp. (assembly GCA_035271365.1). Lineage (GTDB taxonomy): Bacteria > Pseudomonadota > Gammaproteobacteria > Pseudomonadales > Pseudomonadaceae > Denitrificimonas. The sequence goes on along the minus strand of DATERS010000055.1, from coordinate 26,837 downwards.
CTGACCGGTGCAAAAGCTCCTGAAAAAGCTGCTGACCCCATTATTGTGCACCCTGATGTGCGTCGTATGCTGCTGACGATGAAAGCCTTTACCGAAGGTAATCGCGCCATGCTGTATTACGCAGCACAGCAAGTGGATGTGATGCAACGCAGTACCAATGAAGAAGAGCGCATCGCTGCCGACTCTATGTTGGCGTTCTTAACTCCCATTGCTAAAGCCTTTATGACTGAAGTGGGTTTTGAAGCTGCCAACCATGGCGTACAAATTTACGGTGGCCACGGTTATATCTCTGAGTGGGGTATGGAGCAAAACGTTCGTGATAGCCGTATTTCTATGCTGTATGAAGGTACCACCGGTATTCAAGCCCTAGACTTACTCGGCCGTAAAGTACTGATGACTCAAGGTGAAGCGCTGAAAGGCTTTACTAAAATTGTGCATAAGTTCTGTAAAACCAACGAAGGCAACGAAGCCATCCAAGAATTTGTAACACCCTTGGCTGAGATTAATAAAGAGTGGGGCGAGATCACCATGAAAGTGGGAATGGCTGCCATGAAGAACCGCGAAGAAGTGGGTGCAGCATCAGTGGACTACCTGATGTACTGCGGTTATGCCTGCTTAGCGTACTTCTGGGCGGATATTGCCCGTGTAGCGGCTGAGAAACTCGCAACTGGCACCGATGAAGAAGCCTTCTACCGCGCTAAATTACAAACAGCACGTTTCTACTTTGCGCGCTTATTGCCACGTACTCGTACACATGTTGCGGCAATGTTATCAGGCGCTGATAACCTGATGGATATGGCTGAAGAAGATTTTGATCTAAGCTACTAAGCGTCATCTGTAACTGACGTTACACAACAACCCGCTGCTAAAGTGACCTACCTAGGCTCAATTTAGTAGCGGGTTTTTTTATGATTTTTAATAGAACCTTTGAGTCATAAAAAGAGCCTATTAGTTTTAAAAACTTATTAATGTAGACTCAAAAATCCAACCTATGCTTCCAGCTGCAAGCCTTGTTGTGTATCGCTGTACAGCTGAACTGGCGCTAATAATAAAGAGGAATGCCATATGGCCGACTACCAAGCACCTTTACGTGATATGAGCTTTGTACTCAATGAAGTGTTCGAAGCAGCTAAGCTTTGGGCACAACTCCCTGCCTTAGCAGACACTGTGGACAACGACACCGCCACGGCTATTTTAGAAGAGGCCGGTAAAGTCGCTGCTGGCTCCATCGCACCCACTAACCGCAATGGCGATGAAGAGGGCTGCACTTGGACAGACGGCGCAGTCACCACCCCTCAAGGCTTTATTGAAGCCTATAAAACCTATGCTGAAGGTGGCTGGGTCGGTGTCGGTGGTGATCCACAGTTGGGTGGCATGGGTATGCCTAAAATGATCACCGCGCAAATCGAAGAAATGATCAACTCAGCCAACTTATCTTTTGGCTTATACCCGATGCTCACAGCGGGTGCCTGCTTATCCATTCACGCGCATGCCAGTGCTGAGCTGAAAGAAAAATACCTACCTAATATGTATGGCGGTACCTGGGCCGGCTCAATGTGCCTAACAGAACCGCATGCAGGAACAGACTTAGGCATTATCCGCACTAAAGCCGAACCACAAGCTGATGGCAGTTATAAAGTGACGGGGACAAAAATATTTATCACCGGTGGCGAGCATGATCTCACTGACAACATCATTCACCTGGTCTTGGCCAAACTCCCTGATGCGCCAGCAGGGGCTAAAGGTATCTCACTGTTTCTAGTGCCTAAAGTTATGGTCAATGATGACGGTTCACTGGGTGAGCGCAATAGCCTGTCCTGCGGATCCATTGAGCACAAAATGGGCATTCAAGGTTCGGCAACCTGTGTGATGAACTTTGATAACGCCACTGGCTATATTATTGATGCGCCGAACAAAGGCTTGGCAGCTATGTTCACGATGATGAACTACGAGCGTCTGGGCGTGGGTATTCAAGGTTTATCCTTGGGTGAGCGCTCCTATCAGAGCGCCATTGAATACGCTAAAGATCGCATTCAAAGCCGTGCGCCAACCGGTGTCGTTGCACCTGATAAACAAGCTGATCCAATTATCGTGCACCCTGATGTACGCCGTATGCTATTAACTATGAAAGCGCTGAATGAAGGTGGCCGAGCGTTTTCCAGCTATGTAGCCATGCAGCTGGATATAGCCAAGTACAGCGAAGATGCACAAAAACGACAAGGCGCTGAAGAGTTGGTGGCGTTACTGACCCCCATTGCTAAAGCGTTCTTAACCGATATGGGTCTAGAGTCAACCATTCATGGCCAGCAGATCTTTGGCGGGCATGGCTATATTCGTGAGTGGGGCCAAGAACAATTGATTCGTGACTGCCGTATCACGCAAATTTACGAAGGCACCAATGGTATTCAGTCACTGGACTTAGCGGGGCGTAAAATTGTTGGCAATAGCGGGGCGTTTTATCAACATTTTGCTGATGAAGTGAAAGCCTTTATCCTATCCACCGATAACAGCTTGTCTGAATTCACCACACCGCTGCAAGCTGCCATTGAAAACCTCGATGAATTAACCGCATGGTTGATTGAGCAGGCTAAAACCAACCCCAATGAAATTGGGGCTGCCTCGGTTGAGTATCTGCAAGTGTTTGGCTATACCGCTTACGCTTATATGTGGGCGCTAATGGCAGGTGCTGCGCAAGGTAAAGAACAAGAAGATGATTTCTATGCCAGCAAGATGGGTACAGCGCGCTTCTTCTTTGCCCGTTTACTGCCGCGTACGCAATCACTGAGCAGCTCGGTTAAAGCCGGCAGTGAATCCTTATACTTACTCAATGCTGAGCAGTTTTAACACAATAGGGGATTGATTGAGTTATCTAACAGGGCGTGTAAGCAAATGCTTACACGCCCTGTAGTCATTCACCCACTATGCAACCCAACCCATATCCGTAGAATAGATCGCAAGGAGTTACAAAGGAATGTATTAATCATTACGGATCAATGATTAAAGCCAGGATGGCTAATAGCAAGGAAGTTAGGAGACAGTCTGCAAACCCCGCTTACGCGGGGTTTTTTAATTTCAGGCCTATAAAAATCAATACATCACACCTGTACCGCGCAAACCACAATAACCACTGGGGTTTTGCACGAGATACTGCTGATGCATGGCTTCGGCATAGTAAAATACCAGTGCTATAGCTATTTCTGTCGTAATCACACCTCGACCCACTGCAGTTAAGCGCGCTTGATAGTGTGCACAACTGGCCTGTGCTTCTTCTAGCTGCTGCTGATCCATACAATAAATCGCTGATCGATATTGACTGCCCATATCATTGCCTTGGCGCATACCTTGGGTTGGATCATGTGACTGCCAAAACAACTCTAATAACTCAGCAAAGCTCACCTCAGCTGGATCAAACACCACCAAGACGGCTTCAGTGTGTCCGGTTAAACCACTGCACACCTGTGGATAACTTGGGTTTTCTATTGCACCACCTGCGTAACCTACAGCTGTGACATACACTCCAGGCTGCTGCCAAAAACGACGCTCCGCTCCCCAGAAACACCCCATAGCAAATAACGCATACTGATAGGTCTCAGGGAAGGGCGGGTAAAGTGAGCGCTCAGACAATCGGTGTTCAGCAGTATCACTGATACCGCCTTGCTCAACTGATGCGACGAAAAGACTTGGATCTATCAATGTTTTTTGCATGCTTGCCACCCTTGTTTATATGCTTAAGAATGCTCCATGCGCTAAACTAGCACCTTAAGCTACACCCTGTGGTAATTGATACCAATCCAGCAAATTGGACAGCTTATATGCTGCTCCGTGCCTTTTGTGTGCAAGTTTGCGACAATAGCCTATTAATTTCTAATGGACGCTAATATGACTCCTCTGAAAAATGATCGTTTTCTCCGCGCCCTGCTTAAACAGCCGGTTGATGTGACACCTGTATGGATGATGCGTCAAGCAGGCCGTTATCTACCTGAATATAGAGCCAGCCGTGCACGCGCAGGTGGTTTTATGGATTTATGCATGAACGCTGAGATGGCTTGCGAAGTCACCATGCAACCGCTGGAACGCTATCCATTGGATGCCGCGATTCTTTTTTCAGATATCTTAACCATCCCCGATGCAATGGGCTTAGGTTTGTATTTTGAAACAGGCGAAGGCCCACGTTTCAAAAAAACTGTTGATACCCTTGAAGCCATTGAAGCGCTGCCGATTCCTGATCCTGAGCAAGATTTAGGTTATGTGATGAACGCTGTGCGTACCATTCGCAAAGAACTCAATGGCAGTGTGCCCTTGATTGGTTTTGCCGGTAGCCCATGGACTTTAGCCACTTATATGGTTGAAGGCGGCTCATCCAAAGACTTCCGCAAAAGTAAGGCACTGATGTATGACAACCCAGTGGCCATGCATTTATTGCTGGATAAATTGGCACAGTCGGTCACCAGCTACCTGAATGCGCAAATTCTTGCTGGCGCACAAGCCGTACAAATTTTTGATAGCTGGGGCGGTAGCTTATCGTCAGCGGCGTACCAAGAGTTCTCACTGGCCTATATGCAGAAAATCGTTAACGGTTTGATTCGTGAAAACGAAGGCCGTCGCGTACCGGTGATCTTATTCACTAAAGGTGGCGGACTGTGGCTTGAGTCCATGGCTGATACCGGTGTTGAAGCACTGGGCATCGACTGGACCTGTGATATTGGTGTGGCTCGTCAACGTGTCGGCGACAAAGTTGCTCTGCAAGGTAATATGGACCCAACCGTTCTGTATGCCAACCCAGCGGCAATTGAGAAAGAAGTCGGCCGTATTCTACAAAGCTACGGCAACGGTCCAGGTCATATCTTTAACCTCGGTCACGGTATCACTCCAGAAGTGAAGCCTGAGAATGCTGGCGCATTTATCAATGCTGTACATGATTTATCTGCTAAGTATCACCAAGGTTAATCTTTGTAACCTGTACATCATTAAGGCCGCTTTTGCGGCCTTAATTATTTCTATAAAAGTTATCCACAACCTATTGCCCCTGCTTAAAAAAGCTCTATACATCTAGAGCATTTCGTACACAAATCCTGCAAAAGCCGTAATAGGTTTTTCTCTAGCGCAAAGACTGCTATTACTGTCTCAGTTATCATTCACTGAAACAGTACAAAGTGTTACGCAGATAGACAGCGTAATGCCCAACGGCAACCATGCGGTACAGGATATTTTATGCAGCATTCACAGTCTTTAACTCTAGATACGTCAACAGGTTGGCTCAACGGCGTAACGCATCTACCATCGGCAAATCATAACGCCCGCCCCAGCGCTGAAATCTCGTTATTAGTCATTCACAATATCAGTTTGCCGCCCGGTGAATTTGAGACTGGCATGGTAGAAGCTCTTTTTACTAATAGGCTTCCTGTGGATGCTCACCCTTACTTTGCAGATATTGCTCATTTAAAAGTTTCAGCTCATTTTTTTATCAAACGCAGCGGAGCCATCACGCAATTTGTCAGCTGTCTCGATCGTGCTTGGCATGCAGGAGTCTCTGACTTTAAGGGTAGGCAAGCTTGTAATGACTTCTCGCTGGGTATCGAGCTGGAAGGTGAAGACCATCTGGCTTATAGCGATGCGCAATACCACAGCCTCAATCAGCTCGTTGCTGAACTGACTCTACATTACCCAATGATTACTGCAGAACGTATCTGTGGGCACAGCGATATCGCCCCAGAGCGTAAAACTGACCCCGGCCCTGCATTTAATTGGCAACGCTTAAACGCTAAATACACTGGAGAAACCCTATGAGTTTTCTAATTTTAATGCTCACTATCCTGATTGAAAAACTCTCCAACTGGCGCAAGCGCTTGCAAAAAGATCAGTGGTGGTACGAACAACTTAAACGCAGTACAAATCTGCTGTCCAAATACCATACTTTAGCGCTGCTACTGGCTTTTAGCCTACCCATCATCGGCTTAGCCTTACTCTTGGTACTGGCCAAGTCAGTCATGTACGGCTTATGGCTGATCCCGATCCACCTTATCGTGGTGCTCTACAGCTTGAGCCGTGGTGATGTACGTGCCTCCCTAGGATCCTTTAGAGATGCTTGGCGCAGACAAGACACCCATGCCGCAAGCTTGGCAGCACAACGTGACCTGCTGATCCAATCCGAAGAGCCTGCAGGGCTGTTACAGGCTGTGCAGGGTCATTTACTCTGGCAAGGCTATCAAGGCTTTTTTGCCATTCTCTTCTTCTATTTGATTGGTGGGCCTTTAGCGGCACTGGCTTATCGCTTATTGGTACTCACTGCAGAACAAACACAGTGGCCTGAAGCAGCTGGTAAAACCACGCGTTTATTGCATATTTTAGACTGGCTACCGGTGCGTTTACTCAGCGCTAGCTTTGCCTTAATTGGTAACTTTATCACCGTCAATAGAGCGCTGATGTCTGACTTACTGTGCATCAATGAGCCCGCTAATAGCCTATTAAGTAAAGCAGGGCGCGCAGCAGTAGAGGCTGAAAGTCATGCTTTAGGTGAGAAAGGCACAGCAACTTTAGATAATATTTGGCTTCTTCTCGTGCGTTCAGCGGTACTTTGGTATGCAAGCACAGCCGTTTGGATATTATTTTTCTAGCCAAACTGACTGTTTTAGCCAGTTTAAACCCTGTGGAGAACCCCACCTAGGCTCGGTGCAACAAGCTGTGGATAACTCTGTTGAAAACTAGGCTGTGGATAACTAGCCTACTTATACACAGCTTATGTTCATCTGTTGCACACCTAGAGCACCTCTTCAGCACAGCTCTTAATGTCTTGTAAGCTATTGATTAATAAAGACTTTATAGGGTTACCAACAGAATTATCGCTCAGTAGTAATAACAACAGTAATAAGCTTTATATATTCTTTTCTAATTTAATCTATCTTGCATAAGCCAATATAAAATCCAGCTTTCAAAACGGTTGATAAGAGAATTTATAAACAAATGCAGTAGATAATTGACCTAAGGCTCAGCTTTCAATAGAATTGTCGGTCTATTTAACGGGGACCACTTCGGGCCCCCTTTTGCCCAAGAAGTCACCAGGTAGCGAATCATGAAACGTACATTCCAACCCAGCACCCTAAAACGCGCTCGTAACCACGGTTTCCGCGCACGTATGGCAACTGTCGGCGGCCGCTCTGTAATTCAGCGTCGTCGTGCAAAAGGCCGTAAGCGTTTAAGCGCATAATCCAATCGAGCAAAGTATGAATCTAGGCTTTGGCCGAGAAAAGCGTCTGCTGACACCTCAGCAGTTTAAAGCTGTCTTTGATTCTGCTAGCAATAAAGTACAAGGCAAAAGTGTCTTGTTACTTGCTCGTGATAACCAACTCAAGCATCCACGTCTTGGGTTGGTTATTGGTAAAAAAAGTGTAAAGCTTGCTGTTGAACGCAACAGAATAAAACGTCAAATACGAGAATCATTTCGCCACAGCCAAGATCGTTTGGATGGTGTAGATATCGTTATTGTTGCCCGTAGGGGTATTGCTGATTTGTCTAATATTGAGCTTCGACAACAGTTCGATAAAATGTGGAAGCGCTTGGCTCGCCAACGACTTACTGCATTGCAAACAGCAGATTCTGATTCTTCAGGGCAAACCAATGCGTAAATTGGTGATCTTGCCAATCAAGTTTTATCGCTATGCAATCAGTCCGATGATGGCAAGTCATTGCCGTTTTTATCCAAGTTGTTCATGTTATGCCATTGAAGCAGTTGAACAGCACGGTGCTATTCGGGGCAGCTGGTTAGCAATACGACGACTAGGACGTTGTCATCCTTGGAATGCGGGCGGTTTTGATCCGGTTCCACCTCCCTCTTGTTCATCTTCTACGGCCGAGTAACTATGGATATCCAACGTACGATCCTGCTCGTTGCCTTAGCTGTTGTGTCTTATATGATGGTTCTTCAGTGGAATCAAGACTACGGCCAGGCTCCAGAAATAGCAGCAATCACGCAATCAAGTTCAGTCAATCAGCAGTCTTCTGCCAGCAATCAAGTAGCACAAAACACTGCTCAAGCAGCGACCAGTGATGACTTACCTATAGCAGTTAATGAGCTTGCTCAAGATCCTACGTTAGCTAGCACCCCCGTTAGCAATGATTTAATTTACGTCAATACCGATGTACTGCAATTGGCGATTGATCCCAATGGTGGTGATATTGTTGAGTTAAAACTCAGCCAATATCCACGCAATGCATCTAATCCAGATATTCCATTGCAGTTATTTGAAAACAGCAGTGAGCGTGTCTATGTTGCACAAAGTGGTTTAGTGGGGACTGATGGCCCTGATGCTCGCGCCAGCGGACGTCCTGTATACAGTGTTAACCAACAAGTTTTCGCTTTGCAAGATGGCCAAACTCAACTGAATGTTGATTTGTCTTTCCAAGAAAATGGTATTAATTACACTAAGCGCTTCACTTTTCACCGTGGTTTAAGCTTAGAGTGTTCGGCACGTGAAATCAGCCAACGTCAAGTCAGCTGCATTAACGATAAAGCCTATCAAGTTGACTTAACTTACCTTGTGGATAACCAGAGCGATCGCGAGTGGAAGGGTAACTTATTTGCCCAACTCAAGCGTGATGGCCAAGGTGATCCTTCATCCACCACAGCAACAGGTACTGCGACCTATTTAGGTGCTGCACTGTGGACAAAAGATGAGCCGTACAAAAAATTATCCATGAGCAATATGGATGATAAAAAGTTTAATGAAGCTGTTCAAGGTGGCTGGGTTGCTTGGTTGCAGCACTACTTTGTAACTGCTTGGGTTGCAGATCCACAGCAAACCAATCAAGTGACGACGCGTAAAGACAGTAAAGGTAACTATATTGTTGGCTACACCAGCCCAGTGATGAGTGTTGCTGCGGGTCAGCATGCGCAAACCACGGCAACCTTGTACGCCGGTCCTAAAATACAAAGCCACCTTAAAGCATTATCGCCAGGCCTTGAGTTAACCGTGGACTATGGTTTCCTTTGGTTTATTGCTCAACCTATTTTCTGGTTGCTGGGAGTTATCCACAGCATTCTAGGTAACTGGGGTTGGTCAATTATTGCGTTAACCGTTTTGATTAAGCTGGCATTTTTCCCATTATCAGCTGCAAGCTACAAATCAATGGCGCGTATGCGCGCTGTTGCACCAAGAATGGCTGAGCTTAAAGAACAGCATGCCGGTGATAAGCAAAAACTTTCACAAGGCATGATGGAGCTGTACAAAAAAGAGAAGATCAACCCATTAGGTGGTTGCTTACCGATTTTAGTACAGATGCCGGTCTTCCTTTCTTTGTACTGGGTATTGCTGGAAAGTGTCGAGATCCGTCAAGCCCCCTTTATGTTCTGGCTGACTGACTTGTCGAGTAAAGACCCGTTCTTTATTCTGCCAATCATTATGGGTGCGAGTATGTTTGTTCAACAAAAACTCAACCCAACACCACCGGATCCAATGCAAGCTAAAGTTATGAAGCTGTTGCCGATTATCTTTACCTTCTTCTTCCTGTGGTTCCCAGCTGGACTGGTATTGTACTGGGTGGTTAACAACCTTCTGTCCATTGGTCAGCAGTGGTACATTACTCGCAAGATTGAAAAATCAATGGCGGCAGCTAACGCAAGTTAGTCGAACCAATCGAGTTCACAGCGCCCCTTTTTAGGGGCGTTGTGCTTTGTGAATACTGTTGAGGAAAGCGTTATGCCCATGTCGCGCGATACTATTGCCGCCATTGCCACTGCACAAGGTCGCGGTGGAGTCGGGATTGTTCGAGTCTCAGGTCCAAAAGCCAAGCAGATTGCGCAGCAAATGACTGACCGTGAATTAAAACCACGTTATGCTCATTACGGTCCTTTTTATGCAGACCATCAGCAAGCAATTGATGAGGGTTTGGCGCTGTACTTTGTCGCACCCAACTCCTTTACTGGTGAAGATGTCTTGGAGTTACAAGGCCATGGTGGTCCAGTGGTGCTGGATATGCTCTTGCAACGTTGCGTGGAATTGGGCGCACGTTTAGCACGCCCTGGTGAATTCAGTGAGCGTGCGTTTCTGAACGATAAACTCGATTTAGCCCAAGCTGAAGCCATTGCGGACTTAATTGAAGCCAGCTCTACACAAGCGGCACGTAATGCTCTGCGTTCTTTGCAGGGGGTGTTTTCTAAACGCGTTAATGCGCTGACCGAACAACTGATTGCACTGCGTATCTATGTGGAAGCAGCGATTGATTTTCCCGAAGAAGAAATTGATTTCTTAGCCGATGGCCATATTCTAAAGTTACTCACAGATGTACAAGCTGAACTGAAAGAAGTGGTACGTGAAGCAGGCCAAGGTGCATTACTGCGTGATGGTATGAGTGTGGTGATTGCCGGTCGACCGAATGCGGGTAAATCCAGTTTACTCAACAGTCTAGCGGGCTATGAAGCAGCGATTGTCACCGATATTGAAGGCACCACGCGGGATATTTTACGTGAACATATCCACATTGACGGGATGCCACTGCATGTCACTGATACTGCAGGCTTACGCAATACCGCTGACCAAGTGGAGAAAATCGGTGTTGAGCGCGCTTTAAAAGCCATCAATGAAGCTGACCGTATTTTATTAGTGGTGGATGCACACTCGGTTGAATCGGCTGATCCCTTTGCTTTATGGCCTGAATTCTTAGACAGCACACCCAACCCCGAAAAAGTCACCTTAATACGTAACAAGGTGGATCTATCAGGTGAGCCCGTAGAGATGCACAGCAATAGTGATGGTCATGTCACCATTAACCTCTGTGCACGCAGTGGCGACGGCTTAGAATTGCTGCGCGAGCATTTAAAAAGTTGTATGGGCTATAACCAAACTGCGGAAAGCAGCTTTAGCGCCCGTCGTCGTCATTTGGATGCCTTACAGCAAGCTGAGCAATATCTGGAAACGGGTTATCAACAGCTTGTGCATGCCAGTGCCGGAGAATTACTGGCTGAAGACTTACGTATGGCGCAGCAGGCTTTGGGTGAAATCACCGGTGAGTTTACCGCGGATGATTTACTCGGACGTATTTTCTCCAGCTTCTGTATTGGTAAGTAAATGTGCATACCCTGTGGGTAACTCTGTGAGTTAAAAGATTAAGCGGCTCCTATTACAGGTTCAAATTGTACTGATTATTAGGCTATAGCTAAGGTTTTCAAAGCTTATAGCCTTGTGGGTAACTTTATAAATTCTGTTTAGCGCTCAATCTAAAACTGTGGATAAACTTATCCACAGTTGCATATCATTCAAGTTATATCCTCCGCAGTTCAAAAGTCTCGCAAGTTATGCACAGGCCATCTTAAGAAATGCCCGTACTTATATTTTAAACATGGCACTTTTATCCTCAGAGTTATCCACAGGTAAAGTATAAATCCATTTAATACCCTTAAAGCCAGCAAAATCAATGCTTTAAGCATGATTAGATCCGTCTAATTTAATTAAAGCACACAGAGTTATCCACAGAGCTTGAGTCATTGAGCGGCTAGCAACAATAGTTTAGCGACTGCTATATTATTGTATCTCTCTTCATTATTTACAGAGGTGATAACAATGGATATAACAGCTGCTGTAACCCATGGCTTAGGAGATGATTTTAAACTCGAGTCAGTACAACTGGCTGAACCCGAGTTTGATGAGGTGCGTGTGCGTATTGTCGCCACAGGTGTCTGCCATACCGATGTGGTTGCCCGCGACCTAGGTATTGCACCCTTTCCTATTGTGTTGGGTCATGAAGGCGCTGGTGTGATTGAGGCGATTGGCAAGGGTGTATCCGATCTAGAGCTCGGTGATCATGTGGTCTTGTCTTTTGCCCACTGTGGTAACTGCAGCAATTGCCTCACCGGTCATCCAACAGTCTGTGCAACTTTTAATGAGCTTAACTTTGCTGGAGCGATGGATGATGGCAGTCGTCGCTTAGCGCAAGGTGAGCAATCCTTAGCGACATTCTTTGGCCAATCCTCTTTTGCCACTCATGCCATTGTTAAATCACGCAACGCAGTCAAAGTAGATCCTGAAGTCGACCTGGCCTTACTGGGTCCATTGGGCTGTGGTATTCAAACTGGGGCAGGAACTGTATTAAACCGTCTAAAACCTGAGTTTGCTTCAAGCTTAGTGGTTTATGGTGCAGGAGCTGTCGGACTGAGTGCCGTCATGGCGGCTAAAATTGCTGGTTGTCAGCATATTATTGCAGTGGATGTGCATAACAGCCGTTTAGCCTCAGCTAAAGAACTCGGCGCCAGCCATACCTTAAATGGTAAGGACGGCGATATCGTTGCACAGATTAAGCACATCACTGATGGTGGCAGTCACTATGCGATTGAAACCACCGGCGTACCTGCAGTTGTAAAACAATCACTGAATGCTTTAAGACCGCTGGGCACTGTTGCCATTGTCGGTATCACTCCAGAGATGAACATTGATATCCACAATGATCTGATGGCTGAAGGCAAGAGCATGATTGGTGTGATTGAAGGCGATTCGGTACCTCGAGTCTTTATCCCACAATTGATTGAATACTATAAAGCTGGACGCTTTCCTTTTGATAAGCTGGTCAAGTTTTATGACTTTGCACAAATCAATCAAGCCTTTGCAGACTCTGCCAGTGGCACCACCATTAAACCTATTGTAAAAATAAGCTAAACATCTCGGGGCGAGCGTTCAGTCTCGCCCCATCTAAACAGATTATTTACAGTAATCCGCACTCGAAAAATGCTTTTATGCACAACTCCATGGCTATAACTTAGACGCCTTGCGTACTTAATACAGTTATCCACAGCCCACTTTCGGCATTTAAAGCTCTTCCTATCGATATTTATCCCTATTACCGAGGTGATTTCATTCATTTATCGGTATTTTTAAAATTATTTTCACTGATGAGCCCTGTGGAGAACCGCTGTTGAGCTCAGTTGATAAGCGGTGGCTAAAACTGTGGATAACTTCACCTGTGGATAACTAGCCTAGTTGTCCACAAGCTTAGAGGGCTTATCCAACCCACTCAATGGTGGTTCTCAACAGCCTTAAAGCCTTTGCAAGCTATTGTTTTTAAAAGGATTTATAAGGATATCCACAAAAAATAGCTCCAGTAGTAATAGCATTAGTAATAAGCTTTATATCTTTATACTTAATTAATATCTAATTGCATTAACAACCGGCCCAGAGCAAAAGCTCAGTGATGAAACGCTTATGCAAAGCTGCGCAAAAATCTATACTATTGCGGTCTTAGAACTCGCTATCGCCAAACCGAATAGCCCTGTATACAAATCCAGTGTGATGACACAGGATTGCTGTATTGATGAGTTCATCCGTTTTTAGCTAAAATCCTGAGGTGTACGGTGGATTATCCTTCCCGTTTTGACGTGATAGTAATTGGTGGTGGCCATGCGGGCACTGAGGCTGCATTGGCTTCTGCACGAATGGGTGTAAAAACCTTATTATTGACTCATAACATCGAAACCCTCGGGCAGATGAGCTGTAATCCAGCCATTGGTGGGATTGGTAAAAGCCATTTGGTCAGAGAAATTGATGCCTTGGGTGGCTCAATGGCAACCGCAGCAGATTTAAGCGGTATTCAATTTAGAATTCTCAACAGCCGTAAAGGACCCGCGGTGCGTGCCACTCGTGCACAAGCTGACCGCGTTCTGTACAAAGCTGCGATTCGTGAAATTATCGAGCACCAGCCCAACTTATGGATTTTCCAACAAGCTGTTGAAGACTTAATTGTGGAAAACGACTGCGTACGTGGTGCAGTGACACAAATGGGTTTACGTTTCTTTGCAGATAACGTGGTGTTGACCACAGGTACATTCCTCGGTGGTTTGATCCATATTGGTTTACAAAACTATTCAGGCGGCCGTGCCGGTGATCCACCCGCGAATGCCTTAGCACAACGTATGCGTGAATTACCTTTACGTATCGATCGCTTAAAAACAGGAACACCACCGCGTATTGATGCACGCTCGGTTGATTTTTCAGTGATGACTGAGCAAGCCGGTGATACACCGCTGCCAGTGATGTCATTCTTGGGGAATCGTGAACAACACCCCGAGCAGGTCAGTTGCTGGATTACCCATACCAACAGCAAAACCCATGAGATTATCGCTAAGAATTTGGATCGTTCACCGATGTATGCGGGTGTAATTGAGGGTGTTGGCCCGCGTTACTGCCCATCCATCGAGGATAAGATTCATCGTTTTGCCGATAAAGACAGCCATCAGATATTTTTAGAGCCTGAAGGTTTAAGAACGCATGAGTTGTATCCCAACGGTATTTCCACATCCTTGCCCTTTGATGTGCAGTTGGATTTAGTCCACTCGATTCGAGGGATGGAAAATGCGCATATTATTCGTCCAGGCTATGCCATTGAATACGATTACTTTGATCCACGTGATTTGAAATACAGTTTAGAAACCAAAGTGATTCACGGCTTGTTCTTTGCTGGACAAATCAACGGCACCACCGGTTATGAAGAAGCCGGTATCCAAGGTTTGTTAGCCGGTAGTAACGCAGCACTGCGTTCACAAGGTAAAGACAGCTGGCATCCACGTCGTGATGAAGCGTATTTAGGTGTATTGGTGGATGATTTGATCACACAGGGTGCACAAGAACCCTACCGTATGTTCACCTCACGCGCTGAATACCGCTTAATTCTGCGTGAAGACAACGCCGATATGCGTTTAACCGAAAAAGGTCGTGAAATCGGTTTAGTCGATGATCACCGTTGGTCAGTGTTTGAAGCCAAACGTGAAGCGATTGCACTTGAAGAGCAGCGTTTAAGAGATACCTGGGTACGTCCGGGTACTCCGTTAGGTGAAGCGGTGATGGCGAAATTTAATACGCCCTTGACCCATGAATATAACTTAATGAATTTACTGGCACGTCCAGAGATTAACTATTTGGATTTAGTTGCAGTCACCGGTGGTGGTATCACTGATGAGCATATTGCTGAGCAGCTTGAGATCAAAACCAAATATGCCGGTTATTTAGATCGCCAATTGGACGATATTGCTAAAATGCGTGCCAGCGAAGCGGTGAAGTTACCTGCTGATATGGATTACACGGTGATTTCTGGATTATCCAAAGAGATTCAACAGAAATTATTAGCCGCGCGTCCTGAAACTTTAGGACAAGCATCGCGCATACCCGGTGTGACGCAAGCAGCGGTATCCCTGTTGATGGTGCATTTGAAAAAACGTAAAGCTACGCAGTTGTTGGAGCAGCCAGATTTATGAGTGTCACGACACAGCATGCGCAAGAGTTAACTCAAGGTGCGCAGCAACTCAACGTCAGCTTAAGTGAACTGCAGCAAGAGCAATTGCTGCAGTATTTAGGTTTATTGATTAAGTGGAATAAGGCTTACAATTTAACCGCAGTACGTGATCCTGATGAAATGGTCTCGCGTCATCTGCTGGATAGCCTAAGCGTTGTTCAATATGTTGAGCCGTACGGTGACAATTGGCTAGATGTCGGCAGTGGTGGTGGTATGCCTGGCGTACCCTTAGCTATTTTGTTTCCAGAACGTCAGTTTACTTTGCTGGATTCGAACGGTAAAAAAACGCGTTTTTTAACCCAAGTTAAATTGGAGTTAAAATTAGATAACTTAAAAGTTATCCACAGTCGTGTTGAAGCCTATACACCTGAGCAGCCGTTCTCTGGGATTATTTCGCGTGCATTTAGCGCGCTGGAAGATTTTACTAACTGGACACGCCATTTAGGTGATTTAACAACGCATTGGCTCGCGATGAAAGGTGTGCACCCTGATGATGAGTTGCAAGCATTGCCAGAAGATTTTCGTCTTGAAAGCTGCCAGATTCTCAAAGTGCCAGGTTGCCAAGGGCAACGGCATTTATTGATCTTGCAACGTCAGTAACAATTTAGGAGATAACATGGGCAAGGTCGTGGCAATTGCGAATCAAAAAGGCGGAGTCGGTAAAACGACAACCTGCATTAACTTGGCTGCCTCTTTAGTGGCGACGCGCCGCCATGTTTTGTTGATTGACCTTGATCCACAAGGTAACGCCACGATGGGCAGTGGTATTGATAAACACAGTTTGCAGCACTCAGTCTTGGATGTGTTAACCGGTCAAGCTGATTTGATTGATGTGATGCAGTTCTCTGAGGAAGGCGGTTATCAGCTGTTGCCTTCTAACCGTGATTTAACTGCAGCAGAAGTGGTGCTGTTGGATTTACCCAACAAAGAACGGCGGTTACTCGATGCGCTAAAGCCGGTCCGTGGCAACTATGATTATATTTTGATCGATTGCCCACCGGCCTTAAGCATGCTGACCATTAACGCCTTGGTCGCCGCTGATGCAGTACTGATCCCGATGCAGTGTGAGTATTTTGCTCTGGAAGGTTTAACGGACTTGATTGGCAGTATTCAACGTATTTCTGCAGAGTTGAATCCTGAGCTGCAAATAGAAGGTATTTTGCGAACCATGTATGATCCGCGCTTAAGCTTAACCAATGATGTCTCGCAGCAGTTGCAAAATCACTTTGGTGACAAGCTGTATGAGACGGTTATTCCACGTAATGTGCGTTTAGCTGAGGCCCCAAGTCATGGCTTGCCTGTTTTGGCGTACGATAAAAAATCACGTGGTGCTTTGGCGTATTTAGAGCTTGCTGGTGAGTTATCCCGTCGCCAGCGTGCCAGTCAGCGTGCTTCAACACGCACATAAGGAATCATTATGGCGGTTAAAAAACGCGGTCTTGGACGAGGACTCGATGCATTACTGGGCGGCGCAACGGCCAATACCTTACAAAAGCCTGCAACCCAGACTGAAGTCAGTGAGTTGCAGCACTTAAGTGTAGAGTGCATTCAGCGCGGCAAGTATCAGCCACGCGGTGATATGGACCAGGGCAGCTTAGAAGAGCTGGCGCAGTCGATTAAAGCCCAAGGTGTGATGCAGCCGATTGTTGTGCGTCTGGTTGCGAAAGATATCTATGAAATTATTGCCGGTGAACGCCGTTGGCGCGCATCGAAATTAGCCGGCTTAAGTACTATCCCTGCACTTGTGCGTGATGTCACCGATGAAGCTGCGATTGCGATGGCGTTGATTGAGAATATTCAGCGTGAAGATTTAAATCCTGTTGAAGAAGCGGTTGCTTTGCAGCGTTTGCAAAAAGAATTTGAGCTGACGCAACAGGAAGTCGCCAATGCTGTAGGTAAGTCACGAGCCAGTATTGCTAACTTATTGCGCCTAATTGGCTTGCCTGATGAAGTGAAAACCTTGCTGGTGCATGGTGATTTAGAGATGGGTCATGCTCGAGCTTTGCTAGGTCTTCCGGCTGATCAGCAGGTTGAGGCAGCGCGAGAAGTGGTTGCTAAAGGCTTTACTGTGAGGCAAACCGAAGCATTTGTGCGCAATCGATTGGCGGATAAGCCTGAGGCTGAGAAACCTGTAATTGATCCTGATGTTAAGCGTTTAGAGCAAAAACTGGCTGAGCGTTTAGGCACGCAAGTACAGATTAAGCATGGCGCAAAAGGTAAGGGGCAGTTGGTCATTCGCTATGGCACATTGGAAGAGTTACAAGGGGTTTTAGCGCATATTCGCTAATTTATTTAGAACTGTTGGTGGTAAAAAATCATATGACAGTTGAATGAATAGCGTTAGCCACTTATACTCTGCGCGCAATTTTGTTGCTATTCATTACAGAATGACAATAGCGAAGGAATCAGGCAAATAGTGGCATATCGAAATAAAGTTGCTTTTTATCGTCAGCCAATGTTTCGCGTTATCGTGTTACAGGCTCTGATGAGTGTTCTGATCGGATTGTTGTTTTGGTTAACTCAAGGATGGGTCGCCGCATACTCGGCATGGCTGGGTGGGCTGACTGCACTACTACCGAATATGTATTTCACATACAAAGCGTTTCAGTATTATGGTGCACGTTCGATAGGCGCCATTGTCCAGTCCTTTTGGGCGGGGCAAATGGGTAAAATGATTCTTACAGCAGTGCTTTTTGCATTGTTGTTCTTGGGGGTGAAGCCATTGAACGTACTTGCTGTGTTCATTGGTTATATTCTGGTGCAGATGACGTCTGCAACATCACTTCTTTTGACGAAAAGCTTTCTAAAGCGTTGAGCGGTTGAGGCATCTATGGCACAAGACTCTGTTGGATATATTCAGCATCACCTACAAAACCTAACCTACGGTAAGTTAGATGGCACTTGGCAGTTTGCAGAAACTGCAGAGCAAGCTAGCGAGATGGGCTTTATGGCAATCCACGTGGATACCATGGCTATGTCATTACTGATGGGCTTTATTTTCTTGTTTTTATTCCGACGTGTGGCTGTTAAAGCGAACGAAGGTGTACCAACAGGTCTACAAAATTTTGTAGAAGTGGTTGTTGAGTTTGTACAAAATATGGTTCGCGACACCTTTTACGGTCGTAGCGCACTGATTGCTCCATTAGCACTCACAGTATTTATGTGGATTTTGCTAATGAACAGCTTAAAATGGATCCCAATTGATGTGATTCCAAGCTTAGCTGCTGCTGTGGGCATACCTTATTTTAAATATGTACCTACAGCTGATCCAAACGCTACGTTCGGTATTTCTATCGGTGTGTTTCTCTTAATCGTGTTCTATAGTATTAAGATTAAAGGCGCTGGTGGTTATGTTAAAGAACTGTCGTTTACCCCTTTTAAACACTGGTCGCTGATCCCGTTTAACTTGTTCCTTGAGTTGCTGGGTCTGTTTACTAAACCATTAAGCCTTGCGTTACGTCTGTTTGGTAACATGTACGCTGGTGAAGTGGTGTTTATCCTTATTGCGCTACTGCCGTTTTACGTACAGTGGGCGCTTTATGGGCCATGGGCAATCTTCCATATTCTGGTGATCCCGTTACAGGCCTTTATCTTTATGGTGCTGACCATCGTTTACCTGAGCTCAGCCCACGAAGAAAGCCATTGACGCGAAAGCGGGCGTTAACTTAAAACTTTAACTGTAATAAACTTGAAAACTTAAAACTCTAGGAGTAACTATGGAAATCGTAATTATCGCTGCCGCCATCATCCTCGGTATGGGCGCATTAGCAACTGGTATTGGCTTCGCACTGTTAGGTGGAAAACTGTTGGAATCAACAGCACGTCAGCCAGAGCTAGCACCACAATTACAAACTAAAACTTTCATTATGGCTGGTCTACTTGACGCCGTTCCAATGATTGGTGTTGGTATGGCAATGTACCTGATCTTCGTTGTAGCCCCAGGTATGGCAGGCTGATCTAGCGATTTCATCGCGCAGTAATTTGTTACTGCGCGAAGTTATCTTTCGGATAAACAACGAAATAGCATGAGGTAGATCAGTGAATATTAATTTGACGCTTATTGGTCAATTGATTTCCTTCGCTATTTTTGTATGGTTTTGCATGAAGTTCGTATGGCCTCCAATTACGAATGCAATGGATGCACGCCAGAAGAAAATTGCTGAAGGTTTAGATGCAGCTGGACGCGCCGAGCGCGACCTAAAGCTTGCTCAAGAAAAAGCGACAGAAATGTTGCGCGATACGAAAAAAACTGCAGCAGAGATGCTTGAAAAAGCGAACAAAACTGCAAGTGAGATCGTTGAAGAAGCTAAACAACAAGCGCGCGCCGAAGGCGAACGTTTAATTGCAAACGCTAAAACAGAGATTGATCTTGAAGTGAATCGCGTCAAAGAAGATCTCCGTGCGCAAGTTTCAGTATTAGCGGTTGCGGGTGCAGAAAAAATCCTCGGTTCGTCCGTCGATGCAAGCGCTCACAATCAACTGGTCGAACAATTGGCCGCACAACTTTAAGCGAGGCAAGCGATGTCTAATATCAATACGCTTGCACGACCTTACGCAAAAGCAGCATATGAGTTTGCTTCGGATGCAGGACAAGCAGATGCTTGGTCTGCGATGTTGGCATTAACTGCAGCGGCGGTAACAGAGCCGGTCATTCTTAAGCAGCTGGGTAACCCCGCGCTGACTCGAGAAGGCAAGGTCGCGTTTCTAAAGCAATTGTGCGAAGGCAATATCGACGATACATTCGGTAACTTTCTTAGCGTTCTTGGCGAGAATAACCGTTTGACTTTACTGCCTATGGTCAGCGAACTGTTTGAAGCTGTTAAAGCTGAAGCAGAGCGCACCGTAGATGTTGAAGTACAGTCTGCTTTTGAACTGAGCGCAGAACAACTCCAAACACTGGCTGCCGCCTTATCCAAGCGGCTTGATCGTACCGTTCAACCCAAAGCGACTGTGAATCCCGCTTTAATTGGCGGTTTGCACATTCGTGCTGGTGACTTAGTTATTGACGGTTCGATCCGCGGCAAACTGAACCAGTTAGCCGAAGCGTTGAAATCCTGATTTGAGGGGCATGGCATGCAGCAACTGAATCCTTCCGAGATTAGCGAGATTATCAAGCAGCGTATAGCTAAGCTTGATGTATCTGCGCAAGCCCGTAATGAAGGCACAATCGTCAGCTTGTCTGACGGTATCGTACGCATCCACGGCTTAGCCGATGTTATGTACGGTGAAATGATTGAATTCCCAGGTGGTATTTTTGGTATGGCACTCAACTTGGAGCGTGACTCCGTTGGTGCGGTAATCCTGGGTAGCTTCTTCGGTTTGACCGAAGGTATGAGCGCCAAGTGCACAGGACGTATCCTTGAAGTTCCGGTTGGTCCAGAACTGTTAGGTCGCGTTGTTGATGCACTGGGTAACCCGATTGATGGCAAAGGTCCTGTTGAAACTAAATTAACTGATGCAGTTGAGAAAGTTGCACCAGGCGTAATTTGGCGTAAATCAGTCGACGAGCCTGTGCAAACAGGTTACAAATCTGTCGATGCGATGATTCCAGTCGGCCGTGGTCAGCGTGAGCTGATTATTGGTGACCGTCAGATTGGTAAAACTGCTCTGGCGATTGATGCGATCATCAATCAAAAAGACAGCGGCATTAAGTGTGTCTACGTGGCCATTGGTCAAAAGCAATCCACTATTGCTAACGTAGTACGTAAGCTTGAAGAAAACGGTGCGCTGAGCAACACAATTATTGTGGCTGCAAGTGCATCTGAATCAGCTGCTCTGCAATACTTGGCACCCTATGCGGGTTGCACCATGGGCGAGTACTTCCGTGACCGTGGTGAAGATGCGTTAATCGTTTACGATGACCTATCTAAACAAGCTGTTGCATACCGTCAGATTTCCCTGTTGTTGCGTCGTCCACCCGGTCGTGAAGCGTACCCAGGTGACGTGTTCTACCTCCACAGTCGTTTGTTGGAGCGTGCATCACGTGTATCTGAAGCGTACGTAGAAGCATTCACTAAGGGTGCAGTGAAAGGCAAAACCGGTTCTTTAACCGCGCTGCCAATCATTGAAACTCAAGCTGGTGACGTTTCAGCGTTTGTACCAACCAACGTAATTTCTATTACTGATGGTCAGATCTTCCTTGAGTCATCTATGTTTAACTCAGGTATCCGTCCAGCAGTGAACGCAGGTATTTCGGTATCGCGTGTTGGTGGTGCTGCCCAGACTAAGATTATTAAGAAGCTTTCAGGTGGTATTCGTACTGCACTGGCTCAGTACCGCGAATTGGCGGCCTTTGCTCAGTTTGCTTCTGACTTAGACGAAGCAACGCGTAAGCAGCTTGAGCACGGTGAGCGTGTCACTGAGCTGATGAAGCAGAAACAGTATGCTCCTATGTCTATCGCTGATATGTCTGTGTCTTTGTATGCTGCTGAACGTGGCTTCTTGACTGATGTAGCAGTGAATAAAGTGGGTGCTTTCGAGGCAGCCTTGTTGGCCTTCTTCAAACGTGACTACGCTGAGTTAATGGCGAAAATCAATGAGAAGGGTGACTTTAATAACGATATCGATGCTTCTATTAAAGAAGGTATCGAGAAGTTTAAGGCCACTCAGAGCTGGTAAGCCGCAGCGGGAGTGTTAAAACTCCCGCTTGCTTAACCTGAAGGGTGACAAATGGCAGGCGCAAAAGAGATTCGCAGTAAAATTGCGAGCATCAAAAGTACGCAAAAGATCACCAGTGCCATGGAAAAAGTGGCAGTTAGTAAAATGCGCAGAGCACAACAGCGCATGATTACTGGTCGTCCTTATGCAGAGCGCATACGTCAGGTCATTGGCCATTTAGCTGAAGCCAATGCTGAGTATAAGCACGCATTTATGGTCGAACGTCCGGTTAAACGCGTAGGTTATATCCTCGTGTCAACCGATCGTGGTCTATGCGGCGGTCTGAACTTTAACCTGTTCAAGGCCCTGATGAATAATATGAAGGATTTGCATAAAGATGGCGTTGAGGCAGAGTTCTGCGTCATCGGCAAAAAAGGTGCAAGTTTCTTCCGTACTTACGGTGGCAAAGTTGTTGCAGTAGTCACTGATCTTGGCGAAAAACCAACAATGACTGACTTAATTGGCAGTATAAAAATTATGTTGGATGGTTTTGCTGAGGGACGTATCGATCGTTTGTACATAGCATCTAACAAATTTGTAAATACTATGACGCAAAAGCCAACAGTTGAGCAGTTAGTGCCACTGGCGGTTGATGAAGGGCTTGAAGGCGATCGTCTTGGCTCTTGGGATTACATTTACGAACCAGGTGCCCAGGAATTACTGGATGCTTTGATTGTTCGTTATATTGAATCTCAGGTGTACCAGTCGGTTGTTGAGAACTCAGCATGCGAACAAGCGGCTCGAATGATTGCGATGAAAAATGCAACAGACAATGCTGGCGATCTTATTGATAACCTACAATTGGTTTACAACAAGGCTCGTCAAGCAGCGATCACTCAAGAAATTTCAGAAATCGTCGGCGGCGCAGCCGCGGTTTAAGAACGGTTCAAATATTCAGAGGAACCAGATATGAGTAGCGGACGTATCGTTCAAATTATCGGCGCCGTCATCGATGTGGAATTTCCACGCGAACAGGTCCCGAACATTTATGACGCACTGTTAGTACAGGGCGTTGAAACTACATTAGAAGTTCAACAACAGTTGGGCGACGGTGTAGTACGTACTATTGCCATGGGTTCGACCGAGGGTCTAAAACGTGGTCTAGAAGTAGTCAACTCAGGCGGTCCAATTACCGTACCTGTGGGCGTTAAAACCCTGGGTCGTATTATGGACGTATTGGGTAACCCAATCGACGAAGCTGGCCCAATTGGCGAAGAAGAGCGTTGGGGCATTCACCGTCCAGCACCTTCTTATGCAGAACAAGCGGGCGGTAACGAAATTCTAGAAACAGGTATCAAGGTTATTGACCTTGTTTGCCCGTTCTCTCGAGGCGGTAAAGTGGGTCTGTTCGGTGGTGCCGGTGTTGGTAAAACCGTTAACATGATGGAACTGATCCGTAACATTGCTATTGAGCACAGCGGTTATTCTGTATTCGCTGGTGTTGGTGAGCGTACTCGTGAAGGTAACGACTTCTATCACGAGATGAAAGACTCCAACGTACTCGACAAAGTAGCACTGGTTTACGGTCAAATGAACGAGCCACCAGGTAACCGTTTACGTGTTGCTTTGACTGGTTTGACCATGGCTGAGAAGTTCCGTGACGAAGGTCGTGACGTACTGTTGTTTATTGACAACATCTACCGTTACACCCTAGCCGGTACTGAAGTATCTGCACTGTTAGGCCGTATGCCTTCAGCGGTAGGTTACCAGCCAACATTGGCTGAAGAAATGGGTGTTTTACAAGAACGTATTACCTCGACTAAGTCAGGTTCCATTACTTCAATTCAAGCTGTTTACGTACCTGCGGATGACTTAACTGACCCATCTCCAGCCACTACGTTTGCGCACTTGGATGCTACCGTTGTTCTGTCACGTGATATTGCATCTTTGGGTATTTACCCAGCGATTGACCCACTTGACTCAACTTCACGTCAGCTTGATGCTGCAGTGATTGGTCAAGAGCATTATGACTGTGCACGTGGTGTTCAGTACGTATTGCAACGTTACACCGAGCTGAAAGATATCATTGCGATTCTGGGTATGGACGAGCTGTCTGAAGAAGATAAGCAGTTAGTAACCCGTGCACGTAAAATCCAGCGCTTCCTGTCTCAGCCATTCTTCGTGGCCGAGGTCTTCACCGGTGCATCAGGTAAATACGTATCGCTGAAAGATACCATTCGTGGTTTCCAAGGTATCTTAAATGGTGATTACGATGACCTACCAGAACAAGCGTTCTATATGGTTGGTACTATCGAAGAAGCTATTGAAAAAGCGAGCAAAATGTAATTTGTGATCCTTAATGGTGAGCAATATGGCAGCGGGTGCATTAGCATCCGCTTAGCCTAAAAACTGAGGCGATTTATATGGCCAGCAGAACAGTCCAGTGTGACATTGTTAGCGCAGAAGAAGAGTTGTTCTCCGGTCGGGTCGAAATGGTCATCGCTCATGGTCACATGGGTGATTTGGGTATTTTGCCTGGCCACGCCCCACTGATCTCGACAATCAAGCCGGGCCCTGTCCGCGTGATTAAGCAAGGTGGTGGAGAAGAGGTGTATTACATCTCGGGTGGTTTTATCGAAGTGCAACCGCATATGGTTAAGGTTTTAGCAGATACGGCTATTCGTGCTGCGGATCTTGACGAAGTGGCAGCTCTCAAAGCAAAAAAAGCGGCTGAGCAAGCATTAATCAATCAGTCCGCTGATTTTGATTATGCAGCTACAGCAATACGTTTAGCAGAAGCGGTAGCGCAGCTGCGAACGATCAGCGAATTGCGTAATAAAATCCGTCGATAAGCCAATCGATTTTCATCGTAGTAATTAAAAAAGGGTAGCCTAGTGCTACCCTTTTTTAATTACTTATTTTGACCGCTTAAGTGCCATAATTATTTTTTATTTAGGATTTGTAGCATGTCATTAGATATTGTTATTCTCGCCGCTGGCCAAGGAACGCGTATGCGTTCGGCCTTACCTAAAGTACTGCATCCTATCGCTGGTCAGTCCATGTTGGCGCATGTGGTACAAACCGCCCGCAGCCTTAAACCGCAAAGCATCCAAGTGGTGATTGGCCATGGTGCCGAGCTGGTACGTGAGCAATTAGCCGCTGATGATGTGACCTTTGTTATACAAAACGAACAATTGGGTACCGGTCATGCTGTGGCTCAGGCTGTACCGTATTTAAAAGCGGATAACACCTTGGTGTTGTACGGAGATGTGCCGTTAATTGAGGCTGCTACGTTAGAAAGTTTACTTGAGCAGCTCTCAGCAGACAGCATGGCACTATTAACAGTGATTCTTGATAATCCTGCCGGCTATGGTCGTATCGTGCGTAACAGCGAAGCTGCGGTACAAGCGATCGTTGAGCATAAAGATGCGAATCCTGAACAGCTTAAAATCTGTGAAGGTAATACCGGGATTCTGGCGGCACCGCGGGTTGCTATAACCGATTGGTTGAGTCGTCTGTCGAACAGTAATGCCCAGGGTGAATACTATCTAACCGATATTATCGCCATGGCCGTCGCTGATGGCTTATCAGTCAATACTGAAACAGCCGCTGATGCGATGGAAGTGCAGGGCGCCAATGATCGTTTGCAGTTGTCTGAGCTTGAGCGTCACTATCAGCAGCGTGCTGCGCGTCGTTTAATGGCCCAAGGTGTGACTTTGCTTGATCCTGAGCGCTTTGATCTGCGTGGCGAAGTGACTGTTGGCCGTGATGTATTGATTGATGTGAATGTGATTTTAGAAGGCACAGTTCAAATCGCCGATAATGTTTCAATTGGCCCGAACTGCGTGATTAAAAATTCTATCCTACGTGCCGGTGCCGTGATCAAAGCCAACAGTCATCTGGATGGTGCAGATGTCGGTGAAGGTGCCGACTGCGGTCCCTTTGCACGTTTGCGCCCTGGAACTGTATTAGCAGCACGCGCGCATGTGGGTAACTTTGTTGAACTGAAGAATACACATTTAGGTGAAGGTGCTAAAGCAGGGCATTTAACCTATTTAGGCGACACTGACATTGGTGCACGGACCAATGTGGGTGCAGGCACTATTACCTGTAATTATGACGGTGTAAATAAGTTTAAAACTGTGATGGGTGCAGATGTCTTTATCGGTTCAAACAGCTCATTGATTGCGCCGTTGAACATCGGTGATGGTGCAACGACTGGCGCGGGTTCGACAATTACGGAAGATGTTCCTGCGCATGCTTTATCAATTGGACGTGGGCGTCAGCGTAATTTAGAAAATTGGCCGCGCCCAAAAAAGCTGTAAGTCACACAGAGTGATCTAAAGCTGCTTATAGTCATGTACTCTAAGCAGCTTTTTTATTTGAGCAGTGCGGCAATCTTACTTTTCACTTGAAAATACTGTTTCTAGCAGAAATTTGCTGGTTGATAGTCCAATAATCATACAGAACACCCATCAGCAGAAAACCGCCGGTGAATAAGTACAAAACGCCACTGATCCACTTACCTTGATACATTCTATGGATACCGAATACACCTAAAAACGTTAAGAGAATCCACGCCACATTATAGTCAATCCGTCCGGTATGAAAACGCATGCTGGCTTGGCGATCCATGCTGGGTATTAAAAACAAGTCGATAATCCAACCAATGAAAAAAAAGCCTAAGGTGAAAAACCAAATCGTGCCTGTGATGGGTTTACCATAGTAAAAGCGATGCGCACCCATAAAGCCAAAGATCCACAGTAAGTAACCGATGACGGGCGTATGGCTATCTGTGTCGTAGCGCATAACGTATATCCTTTGTGTATTAAGTAGCAATAAGACTCATACAGAGCCAAATAGTTGCGAGCTTCTTTTGTCGCAGGCAAGTTGCGCTGTTGTTCAGTGTTATTTTTGAGTGACTGTCATATGACTTTACGATTATAAATAATAGATTCTTGATCGTAGACTTG
>DATERS010000054.1:0-3548 GCA_035271365.1 Thiopseudomonas sp. | reverse complement strand
AAAGATGGCGTGCTGATCATTAAAGCGCAGCAGTTTCGTACTCAAGAAAAAAACAAGATCAATGCCTTTGAGCGCTTGCAGCAATTTATAATCGAAGCCACTTACATTAGTAAAACGCGCCGGCCGACTAAACCGAGTAAGAATGCTAGGCGCAAACGCACCGACCAAAAAACGCAGCGTGGCGTGACTAAGTCATTGCGCGGTAAGGTGGATTTTTAAGTCAGTAATACAATGACAATTGCCTTGGTCGATAAAGCGTAATAGGGTTGGCGCACTACAGAATAATAAAACGCCCCCGACGCCGTACTAACAGCACATTAAAGGCACGCGCATTTACGGGGTACTTGCTTGAGCGTTTACGAAACAGCTCAATTATTATCAGGAACTTACAACCCCTATGCTGCCCATCACTCGCAGTCGTAAAAGCCCAAATCGCATCAAGTTTATTCTTTTAATGATACTGGTCGGCCTTAATTTACGCCCTGCTCTATCATCGCTGGCACCTCTGCTACCGCGTATAGAGAATGAGGGTGAGCTCTCTGTACTCACACTTTCATTATTGACCACACTGCCTGTGCTTTGCCTTGGATTGTTTGCTCCTTTTGCACCCTTGTTCGCTCGACGACTGGGTATTGAACGATGTCTGGCATTGGGTCTTATTATCCTCAGTGCAGGCCTGGCTCTGCGTGGCCTGACCAATGCAACCACGCTTTTTATCGGTACCTTAATGGTGGGCGCAGCCATCGGTATCGTTGGCACCTTATTACCCGCACTGGTTAAACGTGAGCTGGCCGATAGCGCTGACTTAATGACGGGCGTATATACCATGGCGCTATGCTTAGGCGGCGCTTTGGGAGCGGGCCTGAGCATTCCATTGGCTGATGCGCTGGGCAGTTGGTCGCTCAGTCTCATGTCGTGGGCAGGCTTAGCACTGACAGCATTGATCGCTTGGTGGTGGATCATGCCGCAACCCGCGCCCGACCCTGAATTCAAAGCATCCAATGGCCATGCTCGCGCGCTCATTCGCAACCCATTGGCTTGGCAAGTGATGCTGTTTATGGGCAGTCAATCTTCACTGGCGTATATCGTTTTTGGCTGGTTGCCCACCCTGCTGGTAAGGCAAGGTTACAGTGAAGGCGAAGCAGGTTGGCTAATGGGCGTTTCAATTATGACGCAGTTGGTATCGGCGATTACGGCCCCCTTACTTGCACGCATGAGCAAAGATCAACGACCTGCAATTATGCTGGTATTAACCCTAGTGGGCGTAGGCATTTTGATGTTATTGCTTGGCCCAACTGCACTACGCTGGCCTGGGGCTATATTGCTTGGCTTGGGTCAGGGCGGCTCATTCAGCTTAGCACTCACACTGATCGTACTGCGCAGTGGTAATGCCAAGATTGCTGCTGAACTGTCCGCGCTAGTCCAAGGTGGTGGTTACACCTTGGCGGCGATGGGACCACTGGTTGTAGGCCTGATGATTAATGCCAATATCGGCATCAAAGGTATTACGTGGTTACTGCTCACGATTCTAGCCTTTGCTGCCTCTATGGCACTGCTCGCAGGCCGACAACATCGACTGGAAACCGATGATACAGGCGCGTTAGTCACGATCAATCTGAGTCGTTGACCTTAAGAAAAAAATTTAGAAACTGATCGAGAGTTCGCCTATAAATCCGCGCTGATTACCATGATTGGTTAGACCTAAAATACCGCCCAGTTTTACAGAAGCTGACTCAGCAACTTGTATGATCAACTCAGGCATCAAAGACACCGAATTATAGTCATTAAAGCCGCCTAAGTAAGTAAGCTCAAGTGCCGGCCGCACATACTGACCCCAAGGGTTGAAAACAATTGCGCCTTTGATATCAGCCCACACCCAGCTGTCTGGGCCGCGCGGATGCAGATCATCAGCGTCAAAATAATAACGGATACCGGCATTGAGCAATAGCTGGGCCTGATCATCATAAATGCTCTTATCCATATTGAGGCCGAGCAAAAAAATCTTCCCTGTGTGATTGTAATAATCACCCGTCCCAGTATCCAGTACTGCTGTTCTCATACCGCCACCTACGGTGTAGGCAAGATTAAAGCCTGCTTCGGCGGCATCCCGTGCTTGATATTCAAATTGCAGAGTTGAGTAATCAAATACACCACCATAGCCATCAATATCAATGGGCTGCCCACCAGGCTTCAAATAAGCATCACCCTTCGTATAAAAAGGCACCGAAAACCTGAACTGCTTATTAACGTCAAAGGGTACAGTCAGCTCAAGCGCTGCAGTATAACCATCAAAATTATCAGCCTCATCCAACTCAACATCGGAAAAGCTACTTGCTTTAAGGTCAAAACTTACTTGAGTCTGGGTTTTAGCGAAATGGGTATGGATGGGGTCTAGCGTTGAGTTTTGGGCAACCGCTGTGAGTGAAGTGGAAAGTAAGCTAGCGGCAAAAACAGTGCTTAAGAGGTAGCGACGACTTGTCATAATAAACCTTTATGTATTATAAGTGGTCCGAAAAAATCAAGAAAACAACTTGTGAAGGCTCGCTTTGTTCGTTATTAACGAGTCGCTACCTTCTATGCAAGCTGCTTAATACACATATTGCGTAGTCGCAATACTGCACTACTAAAACGTATAAGGTGCTTTATCTATGAGCACCTATTGTTTCAATACGCTTAGTCATCGATCATCACCCTACCTCTTGGTTCCCATAACAAGCAGTAAACCACCGGCAAAGATTGCCGCAATTCCGGCCCACATTGGAATATTGACAGTTTCTTTTTCTTTGGCAGTCAGTTCAACGGAGCCTAACTTCACTACTGCTGTGTCTTTTGTGTAGCTAAACCCACCATAGGCAAGACCCAGCGTCCCGGCAATAATCAAAGCGATCGCAAGAGTTCTAATTGTATTCATTTTTTGAGTCCTTTCGCTATATGTCCAAACCTCAGCACCGGAGGCGTCTGGGCGAACGAGTTGATGACCATTAAAGCATGATTTGATCTGTAGGCGTGAAGCAAAAAATTAAGCTCTATATCTGTCGTCTTATAGCAGCTAACACCAAGCTTCGTTGAAGCCTTGCCCTGAAAAGTTATTTTCTCTGCGGATCATTAATAAAAAAGTAAGAAACTATTCTGTTTCTGAAAGTATGACGGAATTCATGTATTCACGCACCACACTGGGCATCATCTACAAAAGCGAGTTTCCAGCCATCTGGAGTATTGATAAAATAAAACCCGCGGGGATTGCCGTCAGGATTGGGCAGGTAAACGGCCATAAACTGCGCATAGGGATAAGCAAGTTTCACCGGTTTGGTTGCGAAGGTTTCCATATTAACCACTACGTCAGGGACCCCACTAAGCCACTGATAATATATTTTATTATTACTCTGAAAATCGAGGTTGCACTGGTCTGCATCGCTTGCAATAAGCTCAAAAACCTCTTCACCCTCTAGTGTTGGCGTACTGACAAAATCATCCTCAGGAGCAAAACCAAAATCTTCGACTCGCAACCCCAACTTTGCCACCGTACCTGGCGCGTAGTAACGTCTCAC
>DATERS010000053.1:0-3161 GCA_035271365.1 Thiopseudomonas sp. | reverse complement strand
GTTCACTGCCGTATAGGCAGCTCAGAAAATGAAGACGATGCGGTTGTCAGCACCACGCACGTTCACTGCCGTATAGGCAGCTAAAAATTGACCAACGATGAGGCTAATTTACTAGTATTTGTTTGCGAGTGCTTAAGTCATCCTTGACCTCTTATTGAGGTCAACACTGATGAGCGAGAGATTCTGTATTTGATGTTGTACAAGCTAGAATATGAGTTATGTCTTGGCAATCTAATTGCCAGTAGTCTTACCTAGTTTGTTTCAAGCGCCCACCTAAGATATAAAAAGACATCGTTAATCAGCTCGGAGATTGTCATGTCTCAAAAAAAGAAATTACTGATCATTGCTCACACTCCTTCAGTGAACACTCAGCAGATGTTCGAAGCTGTACTCAAAGGTGCTTCTCATGCAGATATAGATAATGTTGAAGTGCTCACCCGAGCGCCGCTTGAAACACAGCCAGAAGATATTATTGCCGCCGACGCCATTATTTTGGGCACCACAGAAAATTTTGGCTATATGGCAGGTCTTGTGAAAGACGTCTTTGATAGGTGTTACTACCCGTGTCTTGAACATACAGAAGGTCTGCCTTTTGCATTTTATATTCGTGCAGGACTTGATGGTACCGGTACGCGCAAAGCCATTGAAAGTATCACTCATGGTTTACGTTGGAAGTTAGTGCAAGAGCCACTGTTGTGTAAAGGTTCTTGGGATGAGGGATTTTTAGAGCAGTGCGAAGAGCTGGGGATGTCGATAGCGGCTGGTTTGGAAGCGGGTATTTTTTAATGTTGAGCCAGTCCATCGCCGCATATCAGTACGGCGATGGGGTATGGGTTAAGCCTTATAAGGTCATATAGATACCGGTTGGTATGCCTTGAGCATTGAGTTCCAGTACTTGCAAACTGCCCTTTTTTTCTGGGCCCATGCCTGGGGAGTTCAGCGGCATACCTGGTAAAGCCAGGCCTTTAATATCAGGTTGTTCGGCAAGCATTTTATGGATGGCAGCGACCGGCACATGTCCCTCCACAACATACCCTTCAATTTCTACCGTATGACAACTGGCTGCTTGTGCAGTGCCTAAACGTTGCTTCACTGGTGTCATATTGTGATGGTCAATCATGCTGACGTTAAAGCCTTCGTCTTCTAAGTAGTTGGCATATTCGATGCAGCAGCCGCAATTGGGGTCTTTGTGCAGGGTGGCATTAAGCGGTGTTGAGAGCACATGACCAGCAAATAGGCTGAGGATGCTGGCAGACATTAATTTAGTTAATGTGTTTTTCATGGTATTACTCCAAAAATTAAAAATTAATTATTCGGTAGCGCTACACCTGTTTGGGTGGCGGTGTGATTGGAGTAATAACGCGAGAATTAAAAAAGTAAGGCATCATAATATGATGCGTGGAATGGTGTTTGATAGTGATCAATGGTGTGGTGTTACACAGCGCATACACGCAGCAGTGGTACGTTGTACTGAGGCAATCGCCAGCGCATATACCTGTATGACTAGCGGGTGCCGTGTGCTTATGCTGCGTACTGGTAACTGGAGTATTGGATACTTGCAGCGCAGGAGTGTGCACGACTGATGCGGGTTGCAGCCCGGCCAAGATAAGGCACAACACCAACAGCAGTTGATGTAGTGTCGAGCGCTGCAAGTGCATTTAGCTTGAACTCACAGACGCGGCTTGCTTGTGCGCCAAACCATCGAGAATCGGGCACGCTGACTCCCCATCGCCATGGCATTGCTCAACCAGCCCCGCCAGTTGCTCGCGCATGCTTTGCAAGTTGCTGATATCACGATCCAGTTCTGTCATATATTGCTGGGCTAAGGCTTTAACATCAGCACTTTTACGATCAGTATTTTGCCAGAGGCCGAGTAGGGTTTTAATCCGTTCCAGCGAAAAGCCTAAGTCGCGAGCGCGTTTGATAAAGTGCAATTGCTTGATATTACTGTCATCATAAACACGATAGCCAGAGCTATTACGCGGCATGTCGGCCAGCAGATCAATATCTTCATAATAGCGAATCATCTTGCGACTTACGCCCGACAATTTCGCAGCTTCTCCAATATTCATAAGGCCTCTAGCGGTGCTTTAAAGCCGCGCAGACGTAGCGCGTTAGTTACCACAAAAACACTAGATAACGCCATGGCTGTTGCGGCTAATACGGGTGACAACAAGGTGCCATTGAAGGGGTAGAGAATCCCTGCAGCTACGGGAATCAAAGCGATATTGTAGGCAAAAGCCCAGAATAGGTTTTGGCTGATATTGCGCAGCGTGGCTTTGGACAGAGCCAAGGCATTAATGACTCCAGTTAAATGGCCTGACATTAGCACCACATCGGCGGCGTCCATGGCGACATCAGTACCGGTACCAATGGCAATCCCCACATCTGCCGCGGCTAAGGCTGGCGCATCATTAATGCCATCACCGACGTAAGCGAGAAGACCATATTGCTTTTGCAGTACCTTGACAGCATCCACTTTACCTTCGGGCATCACTTGCGCCACGACATGATCAATGCCTAATTGCTTGGCAATGGCATCGGCGGTGTGTTGGTTATCCCCAGTAATCATTGCGACTTTTAGGCCTTGCGCATGCAAGTGTTCAATGGCTGCTTTACTACTGACTTTAATGGGGTCGCTGACGGCCAGCATCACCGCCAATCGGCCATCAATTGCGGCATAGAGGGGTGATTTACCTTGCTCACCGAGCTGCTGTGCTTGCTGGGCAAACTGCTCAGTGTTGATATTGAGACTGGTCATAAAACGATCAGCACCAATTTGGATCTGCTGACCATCGACGATGGCTTGTACGCCCATACCAGTGATGGATTGAAACTCGCTAATGCTAGGAATCTGCAGTTCACGCTGCTCGGCAGCTTGAACAATAGCTTGGGCAATCGGGTGCTCGGACTGCTGCTCAACAGCAGCCACAAGTGCCAGCACGAGATCTTCTTGGTGAGTATCAGTCACGGTAAAGTCGGTCAACTGCGGCTTACCCTCAGTGAGGGTGCCGGTTTTATCCACCGCAATCACTTTGACATCTTTGAGATTTTGCAGCGCTTGGCCTTGGCGAAATAAAATCCCCAGCTGCGCTGCACGTCCCGTACCCACCATAATTGAAGTGGGTGTAGCGAGGCCCATCGCGCAGGGGCAAGCAATA
>DATERS010000052.1:0-3564 GCA_035271365.1 Thiopseudomonas sp. | reverse complement strand
GTTTTAGATGGACATGAGATCGTTTATATTGCACGCATCCCTAGAAAAGAGCTGATTCCTATTAGCTTACAAATTGGTGCGCGCTTGCCAGCCTATGCCACTTCACCAGGGCGAGTATTCTTAGCCGCTTTACCTGAGGATCAGCTGCAATCTTTTTTGAACAGTGTGGATTTCAGACAACTAACCCCTCGCACAATATGCCCAAAAAACTTACCTGATGAACTTAACAAAGTTCGCCTACAGGGATACGCTATTGTTGATCAAGAATTAGAACTTGGAATGCGCGCTGTTGCAGTTCCAGTCTATGACCGCCGTCAACAGTTGGTGTTCGCTATCAACGTGAGCAGCCATATATCGACGGTTTCTCTAAAGGATATTGTGGATAAGTTCATCCCGATAATGCAGCAAGCCGCAAGAGATATGACGATGGCATTGCCATAAAAACAGACGCACGACGCTCCATGTAGCACGTCTGTAATAAGTGGTAAGGACCACTTATTACCCACCAGTTCATCCGTTATATTAGAAAAAATTGACGACGCAATAATAACGACGGCCGGTAACGATCTTCGCCATAGCTGGCTTGTAAGTTCTGCAAAACCTGCCAAATAACACCTTGGCCTAAGCTATCACTCCAGCTTAACGGCCCTTGTGGGTAATTCAGCCCGGCGCACATGGCTAAGTCGACATCGGCGGCACTGGCAACGCCTTGCAATACAGCATCTGCAGCTTCATTGGCGAGCATCGCTAAGGTGCGCATCACCACCAACCCAGGCGAGTCGCTGAGTCGACTGACCACAAAACCTGCCTTTTGCAAAAGAGCGGTAGCATCTTGCACTGCTGTGCTACTAGTTTGCTCCGCCGCTGCAATCGCTAAGCGTGTGGCTTGTGTATAGTCCTTAGCTAAATCAAATAGCACTAATTCTTGCAAACCTTCAACCACAGCACGTTCGCCAGCCATACGGCCATCGGTCAGTGCTAACGTTGCTTCGCCATAACGAATAACGCCGGCGCCGGCACGCTCAATAATGGTTAAGCCGGCTTGCGTAAAGCGCTCGATTAAAGCACTGGCTGCACCTAGCTCACCTTCAACAATAACCGGTTGTTCAGTTGCACTGCAGCTTGACTCAGCCACTGGACGTGGACGCTCAGCACCTTCTGCATAGGAATAAAAACCTTGGCCTGTTTTGCGCCCTAGGCGACCTGCTTCAACCAAGGCTTTTTGAATCAATGACGGCTGGAAGCGGAAATCACCGTAATAAGCCGAGAATACTGATTCAGTCACCGCGTAGTTCACGTCATGACCAATTAAATCCATCAGCTCAAAAGGTCCCATACGGAAGCTACCGGCTTCACGCAGCAAGGCATCCAGCGTGGCAGGATCAGCGGCTTGCTCTTGCATTAGACGTAAGCTTTCAGCATAGAAAGGACGTGCTACTCGGTTGACTATAAAACCGGGGGTGGAGGTGGCAAAGACTGGTTTTTTACCCCAAGCTGAGGCCGTTGCATGAATAATTTGAGCCAATTTTTTATCTGTTGCTAGGCCAAGGATGACTTCAACTAAGGCCATTAATGGCGCAGGGTTAAAAAAGTGCATACCGAGCAAGCGCTCTGGGCGTTGAAGTTGAGCAGCTAAAGATGTCACAGATATAGATGAGGTGTTGGTGGCGAGAATAACTTTTTCGCCACAGACTTCTTCAAGGCGAGCAAACAGCTGACGCTTAATTTCTAAGTTTTCAATAATGGCTTCAATCACTAGACCCGCATCCGCGAGTTCTTCTACGCTATTGACGGGTTGAATACGGCTGAGCAACGCATCAAGATCGGCTTGTTGCATTTTGCCGTTATCCACGCGTCTTTGTAGAGTCTTAGCTACTCCTGCTTTACCTTTTTCAGCAGCACCGGCTGTAGTGGCATAGTGAATTTGGCCACCTAATTAGAGGTGCTACTATGCACCAGGAAGCAATTAGGTGACAGTATGAAAACAAGACCAAAACGTAATTTCAGCCCTGAGTTTCGACTCGAAGCAGCCCAACTGGTTGTTGATCAAAACTACAGCATTCGGCAAGCGGCTGAAGCCATGAATGTAGGCCTCTCGACTATGGATAAATGGGTTCGCCAGCTACGCCAAGAGCGTAACGGTGAAAGTCCAAAAGCAACGCCAATGACGCCCGATCAGCTTAAGATTCGTGAGCTTGAGCAACGTATTCGTCGGATTGAGATGGAAAAAGACATATTAAAAAAGGCTACAGCTCTCTTGATGTCGGACTCCCTGAACAGTTCTCGTTAATCGAGAAACTCAAGAAGAGCTATCCAGTGAGCACGCTCTGCGACGTATTTGGCGTACATCGAAGCAGCTTTAAATACTGGAAACAATGTTCAAAAAAGCCTGCATGCTTTGTCAAAGCTATGGAAGTAGCCAAGGTTATAAAGCTCTTTGATGACAGCGAAGGCTCAGCTGGGGCACGAAGTATTGCGCAAATGGCCACGGATCAAGATGTTCCCTTAAGCCGCTACCGCGCTGGGCGTCTGATGAAGAAGCTGGGGTTTATCAGCTGCCAGATCCCTAGCCACACATATAAGAAAACAGGTAATGAGCATGTTGAAATATCTAATGAACTCGATCGTCAGTTCAATCCTGATGCACCAAACCTTGTTTGGTGCGGTGACGTCACTTACATCTGGACGGGGCATCGCTGGGCTTACTTAGCAGTGGTGATGGATTTATTTGCACGCAAGCCTATTGGTTGGGCGATGTCATTATCGCCCGACAGTGAGCTAACCAGTAAGGCGCTTAAAATGGCCTATGAAAGCCGTGGACGGCCTAAAGGTGTTATGTTTCATAGCGATCAAGGCAGTCACTATACGAGCCGTAAATTCCGGCAAACGCTCTGGCAGTGCCAGATCAAACAGAGCATGAGTCGACGAGGTAATTGCTGGGATAATGCGCCAATGGAGCGCTTTTTTAGAAGTTTAAAAGTTGAATGGGTGCCAACTTATGGTTACCACTCATTTACCCAAGCACAGCATCATATCGTTAAGTATTTAATCGGGTATTACAGTCAGCTAAGGC
This sequence comes from Thiopseudomonas sp., assembly GCA_035271365.1. Taxonomy (GTDB): domain Bacteria; phylum Pseudomonadota; class Gammaproteobacteria; order Pseudomonadales; family Pseudomonadaceae; genus Denitrificimonas. The sequence continues at coordinate 491 of DATERS010000052.1, read as the reverse complement.
CGCATAAACACAATGGTGGCATGAGCCCAAATAAAGCTGAGGAAAATTACTGGGTTAACTATAAGTCGGTGGCCAGTTTTACTTGACCACTACAGGCTTGCTGGTCTTGTAGGTACACAGTGTGTCCTGCTTGGGCGGCAACTTGGGCAATACCTGACCCCATTGCGCCAGCGCCAATCACAGCAATTTTTACTGAAGTATCAAGTGCTTGCATCTTATTGCCCCTTGAAAAGAGGTTGGCGTTTTTCTTGAAAAGCTTTTAACCCTTCAGCTCGATCTGCTGTGCCCGCCAAAATTGTAAATGCATGGCGTTCAAATCTAAGACCAGTGGCTAGATCAGTGTCGTTGGCCTTATAAACTGCTTCTTTAATAAAGCGCACCGCTATAGGTGCTTTACTGGCAATAGTTTGAGCAATTTCAATAGCGCGCTTCACAGTGAGTTCAGTCGGACAAACCTCACTGACTAAGCCAGCCTGCAGGGCGCGATTTGC
>DATERS010000051.1:0-7506 GCA_035271365.1 Thiopseudomonas sp. | reverse complement strand
TCGGCCAGAACTCAGGTAATAGCCACACCCGCGATGCTAAGTACTCAAAGCGCAGCAGTTTTAGCGGGCATAACTTTGACTTGGGCGCATCATGGGTGATACACCCGACAGGCTGTGTGTTATTACACTGGCAATCACCCGCTCAAAATGGAGGTGAGATGGAAATTTTGTTGATCGGCTTGCTGATGCTGACCGGGCTGACGCTCGGAGTACTGGGTAGTTATCTCTTTCATGTGCCTCGCGTGGTGGGCTATATACTTGCAGGTATATTATTTGCCCCCGATTTTCTCGGTGGTTCATTAGGCGCTGACACAACCGAGTGGACCCGCTCGATCGTGACTGTTGCGCTAGGTATTATCGCTTACTTGATTGGCGGGGCCGCCACCGTTACGCAGCTTCGCCAATTAGGCTGGACTATCGTTACTGCTACTGTAGGTAAGGTCTCGGGTAGCTTTGTCGCAGTGTTAGTGGGTTTTTTGCTATTGGGCGTGGCAGTGCCTGATGTATCCAGTCTGTCGCTGGCGCTGCTACTCGCTGCCATTGCGACCACTACGGCTCCGGCTGCTATTGTTGCCATCATTCATCAGTATCGGGCGCGTGGTCCACTCACGACAGCATTGTTGGGCATGGTCGCGCTGGATGATGCGCTGGCGCTAGTGATTTTCTCGCTGGTGCTAGCCTCAATGGAAAGCACCGGTTTCGGTGCGGCGGTTCCAGCTGTTATATGGGAAATTGTCGCGGCAATTGGATTGGGGGTGACGGGTGGTTATGTCATAGAACGTGCCGCACGCTCTTTGCCTGATCAAGAGCTGAAACTGGTGGCATTACTCGGTGGCATTATTTTGCTGACCGGATTGGCCGAAGCCTGGGACTTCTCTCCGCTACTTGCAGCGATGGCGCTGGGTTTCTCGGTACGCTTGTTTGCCGGAGCTCACTCAGAGCCCTTATTTCGACCGCTTGAGCAGCTTCAGGAAGTGGTCTTCGTACTGTTCTTTACCCTGGCTGGGTTGCACTTTTCTCCTGCTGTCGTGCTCAGTCATGCGGGTCTAATAGTGCTGTATTTTCTGCTACGTGCGGGCGGTCAGATCGTTGGCGCGATGGCGGGTGCACGGCTGGCTGGCGCCCCACGGGTGATCAGCGATAATGTCGGTTTAGTGATGTTGCCGCAGGGCGGGGTGGCTATTGGTATGGCGTTGATGCTGACCAGCGTCCCGAGCCTAGAAGATTCTGCACTACTGATTGTTAATATCGTGACAGCAACCACACTGCTGACCGAAACCTTTGGTGCAGTTGCCACGCGTTTTGGACTGGCACGGGCCGGTGAACTCGGCAAAGCGGTTGACCCTTAAGGTCAGGAGGCAATATGAAGGCAAGTGAATGGCTCAAAAAATATCCGTTTAAGGCGTTGACGATCTCAGGTAAATGCAGTCTTCAAGATGCGGCACACCTGCTGCTGGAGGCTCCTAAAGGGCGTGATCTCTTTGTGCTCGACGCCGAAGGTGCGGTCTGTGGGCATCTGTGCTTTTGGCATGTGGCCACCTTATTGCTGTCCGAACTGCGACCGACAAGCAGTCTGCGTGAAATGATCGAGCAGATCACACTCGGCAGCGTGGCTGATCATATGAACGATCAAGTGATGTGTGCAGAACTTGAGGAGGATATCGATGATATATTACATCAGCATGATTTCTTCCTGCAGCACGTAGAGCGTCGTGCCGAAGAGATTCCGGTGGTAGACGAGCAGCGCCGTCTGTTGGGAGTGATCCGTTTAGCGGATCTGCTACGCGACGCCATCAGTACCGATGATTAAGTTGCGTTTTGAAAGTCATTAAAAGTATGGCTTATAGGTTTTAGTGTTGTTTTTTTGGAGGTTTATATGATCGAGAAATTCAATCAAAGCGTGATCGATACTGCGCTGAAAGAACTCAATAAAGATTCTGAGATATTATGGAGTATCAAGGACGAGAAATTATTTAGGGAGTTTAAGTTTTCTAATTTTATTTCAGCATTTGGTTTTATGACGCAAGTCGCTATGCTTGCCGAACGAGCCAATCATCATCCCGAGTGGTTTAATGTCTATAGCACAGTGGCAATCAGTTTAACCACGCATGAAGCCGGTGGTATCTCAAAAAGAGATTTTGACTTAGCCCAAGAGATATCAAAATTAATTTAACAAATAATAGTCTTATTAGGCGACTTCATCACTGAGAAGAAGATCGATCGCGGACTGTCATCATCAGCGACAGAGGAGTGAGAAATTGAGCGATCGAATCAGGTTTTTTATAAACCGCATCCATGAGCGATTATGGGTCAAACCGCTAGCGATGTCGGTATTGTCAGCAGCCATAGTATTCATGGTGAAGATATTGGATATTGAGGAAGTCGGTCAATTTGTACCGGCAATTTCTGAAGCATCCATACAAACCTTGCTGACGATTGTGTCCGGAAGTATGTTGATGGTCGCCACCTTTGCTGTGGGCTCGATGGTCGCTGCTTATGCTTCTGCGAGTAATAACGCCACGCCGCGTTCTTTACCTTTAGTCATTTCCGACGACGTTTCCCAGAATGCTCTATCGACTTTTATTGGCGCTTTTATTTACAGCGTTGTCGCGCTGATTGCGATGGATAACAGTTACTACGACAAAGCCGGTCGTTTCGTGCTGTTTGTTTTAACCTTGCTTATTCTCACCATGGTGATTGTGACCTTTGTGAGGTGGGTTGATCGCATCGCTCGGCTTGGACGTTTAAAAGGAACCATTGATAAGGTTGAAGTCGCGACGACTGCTGCGCTGAAGCGAAGACGCCGTGCTCCTACCCTTGGCGGTGTTTCTGCGGGGCGACAGCCAGTGAGTGACAGTCAGAATGTGTATGGAACATCGATTGGTCATGTGCAGCAGATTAATATTGATAGACTGCAGAGCTGCGCGGAAAAACTACAGGTACGCATCACTTTGACAGCCTTGCCAGGCACGTTTTCCGCTCCAGGTCGGGCACTGGCCTTTATCACCCCCGATTCCGGTGTTGTAGAGGATATTGATATCAGTCAGATCGCCAAGGCTTTTTTTATTGGCGATGATAGAAAGTTTGAGGAAGATCCGCGTTTTGGCCTAGTTGTTCTTTCTGAAATCGCCGGACGCGCCTTATCACCGGCAGTGAACGATCCGGGTACTGCCATCTATATTATTGGCGTTTTTGTGCGCTTGTTTGCGCTGTGGTGCGAACCGCTTGAAGAGGGTGATGCGCAAGAACGTGATAATGATCGTGTTGAGGTGCCGGAGATAGCGATACGGGATATGTTTGATGATGCCTTTACCGCAATTGCTCGTGACGGCGCTGGCGCAATAGAAGTGACCGGACGGCTACAAAAGGCACTTGAGTCATTGGTATCGATCGGAGATCTTGCGATGCGCGATGCAGCACTACACCATTCGCGCTTGGCACTTTCTAGAGCGGAACATGTGCTGCAAATACCTGAAGACTTACAAATAGTAAGGGATTTAGCTAGCTTTTCTAAAGACATTTAGAGCAAGAAACAGGCTTGCTTGGCTCATATAAGCCAAGCATAAAAGCGCAGCACAGAAGCGCTGCGCTGTGCTCTTTTATGTAAAAGCGGATGTATCAACTGTTAGGTCAAGTTCTTTGAAGATATCTTTAGCCACGGTTAAAGCATTCAAAACACTTGGGAATCCTGTGTAGGGGATCAGGTGCATAATGCAGCCAACAATCTCTTCTGGTGTCAGGCCAACTTTTAGCCCTGTTTTAATATGCATGCCGACTTGTGGCCTGCCTTGGGCAACCAGTGCGGTAATTGTCGTGAGTACTTTTTGTTTGTTATCCAGTCCTGGGCGCGAATAGATTTCGCCAAAAGCAAACTCCACGACATATTTAGTCAAATCTGGCGCGATATCTTTAAATGCTTCACCGATATCCATTTCACCTGTTGGGTTGTCATCCGGTGATGCTGTCAGCTCTTGGATTTTGTTGATACCTTTTTGATACAGATCGTCAGTCACTTTAAAATCTCTCTTAGTTTTTAACTGTTTTGATTAAGAGCATTATGAAAACGTGCTCCATATACGTTGAGCAGAAGACTACCTAAACATGACGCGGTTTTATAGGGCAGGGTCTTCAGTTCGTATCGGCTTGAAGGCGTTCATAGCTGTATCTGACGGATTCGAGAGTTTTCACAGCAGACTGCTTTATGCTGTTTGATATTGATCAAGAAAGTGGTTTTTACGCTGCACATCATATCTCTCTTCTTGAGTTTATCCTGCAATTGCAGTACTTCTATACTTAAGTGAAAAAGGAAAGCTGCGAGAGTATGGCTAGCTCAGTCAACGTTGTTGTTACAGTCTGGCGGCATATTTTGGCAGGTTAATATCACGCAGTGGCTTGCAAGGCGTTTAGGCTGGTTCTATCAGCTAGGCTTGGCCCAATGTTCGCCCGCTTTGTACACCATAATGACACCACGAACAAAGAGGATTTGATCATGCCCGTCTATACAGTTAAGTTAGAAAGCAGGCAAGAAATCGCTGATGGCACCATGGCGTTCTATTTTGAAAAGCCACAAGGGTTTACCCATAAAGCCGGCCAATACGCTGACCTTACTTTGATTGACCCTAGCGAAACTGATGCCGAGGGCAATATCCGCACCTTCACTCTGGCGAATGCGCCGTATGAAGATAGGTTAATGTTTGCCACCCGCATGCGTGATACCGCGTTTAAGCGCGTATTAAAAACTATGCCGATGGGTACAGAGCTGACACTGGACGCGCCGCACGGCTCGTTTACGCTGCACAATAATGAAAGTGTTCCGGCTGTTTTTCTCACCGGCGGCATCGGACTGACGCCTGCTCGAAGTATTATTCTGCAAGCGGCATACGACACACTTGCACATAAGATTTTTCTATTTGATTCCAATAAAAGACCTGAAGATGCAGTGTTCTTGGATGAGTTGATGGACGCTCAGAAGACAAATCCAAATTACACTTTTGTGGGTACGATGACGCAGATGGAAAAATCCAGCCGCGCGTGGAATGGCGAGACCGGGTTTATCAATAAGGATATGTTGCTGAGATATATTGATGATTTGACTGTGCCTATCTACTACCTGGTTGGCCCGCGAGCTATGGTGAATGCCATGCTGGAAATGCTGATGAAAGCGGGTGTCGAGGTCGATAATATCCGTACAGAGGAGTTTTCAGGTTACTGATGTTGAGTACGGGTGTGGCCCGCACACAGAAGCGGCCTGCTAGTTTGATCGAATATTAAAAAGCAGTTGCTATATAGTTCACTCGATCAGTGTTTTATAGGGTGCGAGTGAACTATGTTTAAGCGATTGCGTAATTGGCGCGATAACAGGCGCGTTAAAAAGATGGGCTTGACCGCGCAGCAATGGGAATCAGCTATTGCTGACTGGCCGGTCATGCAGCGCTATCAAGGCGCTGAGCGTGATGCACTGCGTCATATGACGTTTCGTTTTCTTGCTCGCAAAACCTTCACCTCCGGCGCTGGTTTTGAATTTACTGACGCCATGTGCATAAAAATTGCCACCATGGCCTGCGTGCCTATTTTGCACCTTGGTTTAGATTGGTACGACAGTTGGTACACCATCATTATTTATGAAGGTGGTTTTGTGCCCAATCGTTCTTATCGTACCGCCGATGGAGTGGTGCATGCCAAAGGGCCCGGCTTGAGTGGCGAAGCGTGGTTTCGTGGTCCTGTGATTTTATCGTGGCAAGCGGTGAGTAACACAGGGGCGCATGCCAGTAACGGTAAAGCCAGTAATGTGGTAATTCATGAGGTGGCGCACAAACTCGATATGCTGCGTGATGGTGCCAATGGAGCACCACCAATGCACCCCGATATGCGCTCGGGTGAATGGCGCGGTATTTTTACTGCGGCGTGGCAGCGCTTGCAGAATGACTGGCAAGAGGATCGACCCTTGCCTATCAATGTGTATGGCTTAACCAGTCCAGCAGAATTTTTTGCCGTGTGCAGTGAAGCTTTTTTTGAGGCGCCTAAGCATATGAAAGAGCATATGCCTGAGGTGTATAGGCTACTGTGTCAGTTCTATCGCCAACAGCCGGTACCACTGGCCATACCGAGCCTGTAAATTACCTGACAGAAAGTGCTATATAAATAGTATTGAGTATGTGTCACCTTGTGGCTTATATTAGGGTCAGTAAAATTTTATGTAGTGCTATGAGCTCTACTAAAGGAAATAATAGTTATGAGAAGGATCTCTGATGAGTCTCAAATACCACTTTGAAATGCTGGCAACTTATAATCAGCTGAAAAACGCTAAGGTGTATGCCGCAGCCAGTCGTCTTTCTGCAATAGAATTAGACAGAGATCGTGGTGCTTTTTTTGGCTCGGTTCAGGGTATGCTCAATCACTTAATGGTTGGCGATACGATTTGGCTTAAGCGCTTTGCCACGCATCCATCCTCCTCTAGCGCTTTAAATGCGGTTGCAAATCTTCCCAGTCCAATCGGCTTGGGCCAGAATTTTTTCAATGATCTCAGTTGCCTAGCAAAACATCGCACCTGGTTAGATCAACAAATTATCAATTGGGTCACTCAGCTTCCTAGCAGTGATCTCGATAGCTTTCTCAGCTATTACAACACTCAAGGGATTCCCTCTCAAAAGCAATACTCCAGCCTTATTTTGCATTTTTTCAACTATCAAACCCATCATCGCGGGCGCGTGTCTGCTGTGCTATCGCAGGCCGGTGAGCATATTGAGATGACTGGTTTGTTGGCTTTGATTCCGCAGGAAGCTTATGTATGAGAATGGGCTGTTGCAAGGCATATGATGTATTGATTTGAGCTGATCGAACTGTTTTTCTCTTGCTTTGCATTAAAAAATAAAGGAAAAAAATGAATATCGAACTCTATCTTTTCTTTTTGGTGACAACGGTGATGCTTATTTTGGTTCCCGGGCCTTCGGCGATCACTGTGGCTAAACAAGGGGCTGCCAATAACTCAAAGTTAACCTTTTTAAGTGTTCTTGGTGTGGCCAGTGCTGACGTATTGTTTTTTATATTGTCGGCGACGGGTATTGCATCGCTGGTGGTAGCGTCACATCTGGTTTTTTCTATTATTAAATGGCTGGGTGTTGCTTATCTTCTGTTTCTGGGTGCGTCGGCCATTTTTAGCAAAGCGGGAGCCATTAAAATTGATGTGCAGACGACTAACATCAATCCTATGAAAGCCTTTTCACAAGGCTTACTGATTCAGTTATCCAACCCTAAAGCGCTGCTGTATTTCTCCGCATTGTTACCGCAGTTTGTGGATCCCAATGAGCCTTTAATATTTCAAATATTCCTGATGGGGCTCACCTGTTTTTTGGCCGATGTACTGGTCTACAGTATGTTCGGCCGTATGGGCGCACAGTTAGCAAAAAAGCAGATGAAAGCTTGGGTTATCAATCTTATTAATAAGGCAGCAGGTATCACGCTGATTGTTACGGGAATAAAAATGATCACTGTGGAGGCTGGGCAGTA
>DATERS010000050.1:0-15798 GCA_035271365.1 Thiopseudomonas sp. | reverse complement strand
CCAGCCCACAGCGCTGGATGTCAGTCGTGCTGTGTGTGAGATTCGAGCGGAGAAACTACCCGACCCGGCCGAGCTGGCCAATACCGGTAGTTTCTTTAAAAATCCTGTGGTCAGTGCCGAGCATGCTCAGCAGCTTAAACTGAGTTATCCCAACATAGTCAATTTCCCGCAAGATGATGGTCAGGTGAAACTGGCAGCCGGTTGGCTCATTGATCAAGCGGGCTGGAAAGGTGTGCGCCAGGGCGATGCCGGTGTGCATGCGAAACAAGCGCTGGTGCTGGTCAATTATGGCTCGGCGACGGGGCAGCAAATTCTACAGTTGGCTGCACAGATTCAGGCAGATATTCTTCAGCGCTTTGCAGTTGATTTAGAAATTGAGCCGAATGTCATCAGTCGCGCTAATACGCCTGCTTAGTCGTCAACGCACCCGTGATTTTCTTTAAATTTTATACTACATGACTGACTAGTCATTCCACTAAGGTCGTGTTGTTATCGTTCTGCTTAGCTGACAGTTTCTAATGAGTCGACCAAGGTATTGGCGTCTCAAATGCTGGAGGTATGAAGTGGGTCGTGACGCAATTACAGCAAATCAGCCTGACCTGCATACGTTGTTTCGCAAGTATGCATCCAGCGTGCGCCGTGATCGGCGACTCAGTGGAGAGGATGTCCTTACTTTAACGCTGAACAGTCAGCTGGAAAGCCAAGATAGCGTGACCCTTGATGCGCGGATCGAGCAGGGCGTGGTCACTGAGTTGGGCTATCGAATTCGTGCGTGCTCTTTAGCGCAGGCAACCACGGGCATTATTGCCGCTCGCATTCCCGGTATAACCGCCCCCATTCTATTGGCCGCTCAGCAGTCTCTTGAAGCTATTCTGCAGGATAAGCCTCCTGAACAAGCAGCGTTAGTCTGGCCTGAATTACTGACATTACAGAGTGCAGCTGGAATGCCTGACCGGCATGAAGTTGCTTTATTACCTTTCCACGTTTTACAACAATTACTCGCTTTAAAGGAGAATCAAGACAACACAGAACCACAGCACAACCAAGTATAAGATTTCATCCGTACCCGATGAAGTAAAACAATAATAAGGGGTAAGACAATGATCAAAACTATTATCGTAGTGGGCGGTGGTGTTGGCGGCACCATGACGGCTAATAATCTCGTCAGCAAACTTTACCCAGAGATCAGTCGCGGTAAAGCACGCATTATTCTGATTTCCAATAGTCCTTGGCATTACTACAAGCCAGCTTTTATGTATGTGGCTTTTGGTGCTTTCTATAAAGAAGAGTTGAGGCGTCATCAGGCGTCGTTACTGCGACCCGAAGTCGACTTTATTCTTGATCAAGTTGACGATTTTGAATTTAAAAAAAGTCGCTTAAAGATGCGTTCTGGCGATACCTATGAGTATGACTACCTTGTAGTCTCCACCGGCTGTATTCCATCCCCTGAGCGTATCGAGGGTCTGGTGGAAGCAGGTGATCACTTCTACCAGCATGAGCCTGCGCGTAAGCTCTACGAGAAGATCTCTACCATTGAAAAGGGCCGTATTTTTATCGGTGTAACCTTCCCGAAAACGCCGAACGTGCCGCATCAGTGCGGTATTGCGCCGATGGAAACGACCTTAATGCTGGATGAGTTTTTACGTAAAAGAGGTGTGCGCGATCAAATTGAGATCGTTTATACCTATCCGACTATTTCTCAGTTGGTGCGCAACTGCCTGTTTCTGCAAAAAGATACCGGTGCCGTTTTACCGAGCATCTTTGACTCCAAAGGTATTGTCCATAAGCGCAGCTTTACGCTGGCCAGTGTTGATCCGGAGCGCAAAGTTGCGATCTCAGAAGAGGGTGATGAAGAGGACTTTGACATCCTGATTCAAACACCACCGATTCGCGCAGTGGATGCCGTGCTGAATTCGGGTGTCTCCCAAGCCATCAATAACGAAGGTTGGTTACCCACCGATCGTTACTCCTTGCAGCTTGAAGGATTCGAGAACGTCTTTGTGATGGGCGATACGGTCGACTTACCGATCAGTAAAGCAGGCGGTAGTTGCCACAACCAGTCACCGGTGATTTGCAATAATATTGCTGGGCTGATGCGTTGGGGTAAAACCGTGGCTGAATACGACGGTAAAGTACAGGCGATTGCCCAGATGGGCATGGATGTGGGTATGCCACTGTGGTACGACTATGAAGTGGATGTGATCCCAACACCACCCACCAAAATTGGCGGCCTGATGCGCAAAAGCTTTAACCGGGGCGTGTATTGGTCAGTCGCTCGCGGCTTGGTTTAAGGAGAATAATCATGAGTACTCAAAACCCAGAAGTATCCAACCCAACGTTAGAGCGGCTGCTCGAGTGCTTGCCTGCTCTAAAGGATGAAGCAACACAGGCGGGTGCGGCTGATTTGCTAGAAAAGCTCGCGCCGTTGTTACAAGGCCGACGTTTGCATAATATTGTGGATCTGCTGGCAGCTACGTCGGATGTGATTGAAATGACTGACGATGCGATGCTGCAGAAAGTGATGTCTCTGTATGAGGAAAGCATCGGTGGCATTTGGATGCTGACCAATGCGCTGCGTTACGCATCAGCGCAGTCGGCAGCCAATCCGACACCGCCGACCTTATGGCAAAGCGTGAAGAAATTTAACCAGAATGAAGATGCACGCCGAGGTTTGGATGTTGTCGCCAATATACTCGCTGAGCTGGGTCGTCAAGCGGCGATCAAAGGCCAGGATATGCCAGAAGATTGAGCATCAGCCGTCTGAGACTAAGCCCAATATGTATATTGGGCTTTTTTATACCTAAAAATAATCCGTTGCTTGTTATTGTTTGTATAACTTTATTCAACCGTTTTGTATCGATTGCGTATAGATTTTTCGTGGGTTAAATCAATTCTGTGCCATAATAATCTGTATCTACTCATAGAGAAAAAGATCATGTCGCAATCTATTCGTTGGCAAATACTGGTTGTATTCGCTGTCTTAGCAGCACTGTTGTTATGGTTTATTTCAGGGCCGCAATCGCAGGCTATTGCTAAACCTTCTAGTCTTAATCTAGCTGAACAAGTGCACAGCTTGCCTGATGTAAGTGGCGTGCAGCCTGCAGGCGCCTTTGATAAAAGCAAGCCGACTCTAGTTAAACTATGGGCCAGTTGGTGCCCTTTATGTTTGTCAGAGCTGGGGCAAACGGAAGAGTGGGTCAGTGATGCTGATTTTTCCGCCGCCAATCTGCTGACTGTGGCTTCGCCTGGAATATTAGGTGAGCAGCCATTAGACGCTTTTAAAGACTGGTACAGCGGTTTAGAGTATCCACAGTTACCGGTGCGTATGGACAGCAGCGGTGAACTGGTCAAGCGTTTAGGCGTGAAGGTTTATCCTAGTTGGGCGTTGATTGATCACCGAGGTCAGCTGGCGCGAGTGATTAAGGGCAGTATCAATAAATCCCAAGCTTTAGCGCTGCTGAAGAATCCTGAAGCTGATCTAAGTGCTGCGGAACATAGGTTTTACCAGCCCAAAGCCAATCAAGAATCAGTGCCAGTGGATGCGCAGACTATTTATTTAGCCGGTGGTTGTTTCTGGGGGGTGGAAGCTTATTTTGAGCGTATTGATGGTGTGCTGGATGCGGTGTCGGGTTATGCCAATGGCCGCACTGAAAACCCCAGTTACGAGGATGTGGTGTATCGCAATACCGGTCATGCGGAAACGGTCAAAGTGACCTATAACCCAGACAAATTGAGTCTTGATGATATCTTGCAGTATTACTTCCGCATTATTGATCCGACCAGTTTAAATAAACAGGGCAATGATCGTGGCGAACAGTACCGTGCCGGTGTTTACAGTACCGATGCCGCCGAAGAGGCTGTGATTGCTGCGGCTTTAACCGAGCTGCAAAAGCGTTATAAGCGTCCAGTTGTGGTGGAAAACAAACCGCTCAAACACTTCTATGATGCTGAGCAATATCACCAAGACTATTTAATGAAAAACCCTAATGGCTACTGTCATGTGGATTTAAAGATGGCAGATAAGCCATTGCCAGGCAAAGCTAAGCCAGCGGATAAAGCGCAGCAGGATTTTGATGCGAGTCGTTTTCAAAAGCCCGATAGCCAAGCCTTGCAGCAGCGTCTAAGTCGTGAGGAATATCAGGTTACGCAAAACAGCGGCACTGAACGTGCCTTTAGTCATCGCTATGATGAGTTATTTGAGCCCGGTCTATATGTTGATATTGTCAGCGGTGAGCCGTTATTCAGCTCCAGCGATAAGTATCAGTCGGGTTGTGGTTGGCCGAGCTTTGTAAAGCCTATCACTGCCAGTGCCATCATTGAGAAAACGGATAGAAGTTATAATATGCGTCGTATCGAAGTGCGCAGTCAGATTGCAGATTCGCATTTAGGCCATGTGTTTGAGGATGGCCCAAGTGATCGTGGCGGCTTGCGTTACTGTATCAATGGCGCGAGTTTAAGGTTTATTCCCAAAGCGCAGATGCAAGAGCAGGGTTACTCAAAGTGGCTCAATGAAGTGAATTAAGCCTGCTGAATATAAAACGCCTTCTGAATTGAAGGCGTTTTTATTTGACTGCGGTGATTGCGTTACATCTGCGGGTTCAGTTCAATATTTGAGCGAATCGTGTTGAGTAGCATCTACTATTCAAACTCTGAGGCGTGGTTGGTCGTGTTGGTCCGTTTTGGAGCTTGCGTGTTTTGCGGCTGGATACGCATTAACGCGCCAAAAGGGTAGTGATCAATAAAAGTGACTTGATCATTGGCGACTGTGGCTCTATGTGTAAAACGCTCACTGCTGCGCAAGGTTTTATCGGCGTTAAACTGATTGAGCCATAGATCAAGTTCTACCTTGTTATTACGTGCCAGCTTAAAAGCCAGCGTGCCTTCAATCGGATAATGATTAAAGTGCGCTTCTCCTGCCTTGATCGCCACTTTTGCTTGTGCATCACTGCTATGTTGCAGCCATGCTTGATGCATCAGTACCTGATAACCGTCATCTGCAGTCAGTTTGCGTGCTAAGTAATCCAGCTGTGTTGTGCGTTGCATATCTCGGCTGACGCTGGTGGCGTTATCTGCCCAGAGGTCTGGCACGATAGCGCTGGACGGCAGGCTATCGCCACCCTGTCGAAATACAATTAACTCCACCAGTTGTGTATCGCTAGCAAAAGCTGAGCTAGCGCACAGGGTTAGCAGCAGAGCAAGGTGAACGATATAACGCATATGCAGATCCTTAAAGTATTGTTATGCAGCCAATTGCGCTAATAAAGCTTCAATTGTAGCAAAGCGCTGCTGTGGACTGTCCATGGGTACATTAAATTTAAACACCGTAGCCCCTTCGAAGCGGTAGTGTTTAGGCTGGCTTTGGATCAGTTTAATTAAGCGCATTGGATCCACGCAGGTATCGCCAGCAAACTCTAGACGACCACCATGTGGGCCCGCATCGATTTTAAGAATACCCAGTGCTTGTGCTTGTAGCTTCAGCTCAGTAACGCGAATCAGGTTTTTCGCCGAATCAGGTAGTAAGCCGAAGCGATCGATCATTTCCACTTGCAGTTCTTTAAGTGCTGCAGTGTCTTGCGCTGCTGAGATGCGCTTGTAGAGAATTAGACGCGTATGTACATCAGGCAGGTACTCATCAGGAATCAATGCAGGCACGCGCATATTAATCTCAGTGCCGCTATCGAGCGGTTGCTCAAGGTTGGGCTCTTCACCTTTGCGGATGGATTCCACGGCGCGCTCGAGCATCTCCATATATAAGGTAAAACCAATGGCGTGAATTTCACCACTTTGTCCATCACCGAGTAATTCACCCGCACCACGGATTTCCAAGTCATGGGTGGCGAGCATAAAGCCTGCGCCCAAATCTTGGGCATTACTGATGGCTTCTAAGCGCTTCTTCGCGTCCGGTGTCATGCTTTTTTCCGGTGGAGTCAGCAGGTAGGCATAGGCTTGGTGGTGACTGCGTCCCACACGGCCGCGCAATTGGTGCAGCTGGGCTAAACCAAATTTATCGGCACGATCAATGATAATGGTATTGGCGTTGGGCACATCAATACCGGTTTCAATAATGGTTGAAGCCACTAAAACGTTATAGCGCTTGTGGTAAAAATCAGCCATCACACGCTCAAGTTCGCGCTCATGCATTTGCCCGTGACCAATACCAATACGCGCTTCCGGCACTAAAGCGGCTAAATCAGCGGCGCATTTTTCGATGGTTTTCACATCATTATGTAAAAAGTACACTTGACCGCCGCGCAGTAACTCACGCAGTAGCGCTTCCTTAACCACCGCATCTTGGCGCTGCATGACAAAGGTGCGTACCGATAGACGACGCGCTGGCGGTGTGGCGATAATTGACATATCGCGCATGCCAGCAAAGGCCATATTCAGGGTGCGTGGAATGGGTGTCGCGGTGAGCGTGAGGATATCCACTTCACTGCGCAGGGCTTTGAGTTGTTCTTTTTGACGCACACCAAAGCGGTGTTCTTCGTCAATCACCACAAGGCCGAGATTTTTAAATTTCACGTCGCTTTGCAGCAGCTTATGTGTACCGATTAAGATATCAACTTTACCTTCAGCTAGATTGCTGATGGATTGCTGGGTTTCTTTGGCGGTTTTAAAGCGGCTGATCACTTCCACTTGCACCGGCCAGTCGGCAAAGCGGTCGCGGAAACTGTCGTAGTGTTGTTGCGCTAATAAGGTGGTAGGTACTAAAACAGCGACTTGTTTGCCGCTGTGTACGGCAATAAAAGCCGCGCGCATCGCCACTTCAGTTTTACCAAACCCCACATCACCGCAAATTAAGCGGTCCATTGGTTTGCCTGAGAGCATATCGTGACGCACATTATCGATAGCAACTTGCTGGTCGGGCGTTTCTTCAAAGGGGAAGGCGGCGCTAAAGGCGGTGTAATCTAGGCCTGGATTATTAAAGGCAAAGCCTTCGCGTGCTGCACGGATGGCATAAATGTTCAGCAACTCTGCCGCCACATCTCGCACTTGCTCAGCCGCTTTGCGCTTGGCTTTTTGCCACTGCTCAGTGCCGAGGCGGTGCAAGGGTGCGCTGCTGTCATCGCTGCCGGTGTAACGAGCAATCAGATGCAGGTTGGCGACGGGGACATAGAGTTTGGCTTGATTGGCGTACTCAAGCATTAAAAACTCTGTGGCTTGTTCATCAATCTCGAGGGTGACTAAACCTTGGTAGCGACCGACACCGTGATCAATATGCACCACCGGTGCGCCTTCACGCAACTCAGTTAGGTTGCGAATCACATGTTCATGATTGCCATCACGGTTTTTATCGCGGCGACGGCGTTGCATCACCCGTTGGCCGAGTAGGGCACTTTCTGGAATCAGCGCAATATCATCCAGTAAAACACCGGCTTCAATCGGCGCAACGCAGATGGCTATGCTGCAATCTGCGGTTAAGAAGTCTTCCCAGCTATCCACTTCAACTGGCGCAACGTCAATACGCTGTAAGAGTTCTAATAAAACCTCACGACGACCTGCAGTTTCTACGGTAAATAGCGTGCGACCACTAAAGCCCGCTAAGAAATCTTTAACTTTGCTCAGTGGCTCCGCCGCGCGAGGGTCCAGTGATAAGTCTGGAAAGACTTGTACAGCTAAGCGTTCACGGCCCACTGCTGGGCTGATATCTTCACTTTCAATCACAATGCGCGAGTGATCTTTTAGCGCGCTGTAGTATTCATCAATAGCAACAAACACGTCTGCAGGCGGTAACAGCGGGCGTTCAATATCACCACGGCGTTCTTCATAGCGGCTGCGAATATCGTGCCAAAAAGCTTCAGCGCCAGCATCTACGCCGACTAAGGAAAAGACTTGGGCATCATCAGGTAAGTAATCAAAGAGATTGCTGGTCTCCTCAAAAAACAAGGGCAAATACGCTTCGATACCCGCTGGAATAATGCCACTGGCTAAATCTTGATAGAGTGGGCAGCGGCGAAAATCCACATCAAAGTGCTCACGAAAACGAGCACGAAAGTCGCCGCGGGCTTTTTTATCCAGTGGGAACTCACGCGCGGGCAGTAAACGAATACGTTCGACTTTTTCATTGGAACGCTGCGATTCAGGATCAAAAGTGCGCAGTGTTTCGATTTCATCATCAAATAAGTCAATGCGGTAGGGCACGTCACTGCCCATCGGGAATAAATCCAGTAAAGCGCCGCGTACGGCAAACTCGCCATGCTCATACACCGTATCCACGCATTGATAGCCCGAGGCTTGCAGGCGGCTGCGCATACTGTCCATATCCAGCTTTTGCCCGACATCCAGCATCAAACTGGCATCGATCATAAAGGACTTGGGCGCTAAACGGTGTAGGGCGGTATTGATAGGGACAACTAAAATACCCTGCTGCAATTGTGGCAGTTGATACAAGGTGGCGACACGCTGGGAAATAATATCTTGATGTGGAGAGAAAACATCATAGGGCAGTGTTTCCCAGTCGGGGAAGTGCAAAACGGGCAGTTCAGGCGCAAAAAACGCGAGCTCTTCTTTTAGGCGCTCAGCACTTTGACTGTTATCCGTCAGCAACAGAGTAAAGCGCTGTGTACTGCGCGCTGCGGCAGCAATAGCAAGACCTTGAGCAGCGCCTGGGAGGTTGCCCCAGAGCTGTTTGTTAGCGTTTTTTGGCAGTTTTGGAAGGCGCAATACAGACACGTTCGACTCTTTTGTAAACCATAAAAGTAGCGATTGTAACGGGCTATTGCATCCCTCGCTATATAAGCTTTTCAAGATAAACATCGCTTAGAGCTTGCCGCTTTGCTTTATGCAGTCGATAATACAACTCTTTTTTAGCCCCTAAATAGGTATCCCACGTGACTCAGAAGACTGACCAGTGTCTTGGTGAATGGATCGATCGCGAAGCGCTTGCCGAGGCAATGATTCCGCTTGTTGGCCAACTTTACCGCAATAATAATGTGGTAACGTCCATTTATGGACGCGGCATGATCAACCGTTCTGTTATTGCAATCCTTAAAGCGCACCGCTTTGCTCGTCACCGTGTTGGTAGCGATTCTGAGCTGTCTGTGCGTGATACATACCCTATTTTAAAGATCATGAGCGAAATGGATCTGGGTAGTGCCTCTGTCGATTTAGGTAAAATGGCTGTTAAGTTCAATACCCAAGCCAATGGTCGCAGTCTTGAGCAGTTCGTACGTGACGAACTGGCCAGTGTCGCGGGTAAGAGCGAGAGCAACCTGCACCAAGGTACTGACGTCGTTCTGTATGGCTTTGGCCGTATTGGTCGTTTACTCGCACGTATCTTGGTTGCCAAGACTGGTGCCGGTGATGGTTTACGTTTGCGCGCTATTGTTGTGCGTAAAGGTGCTGAAAACGATTTGGCTAAACGTGCCAGCCTGTTACGTCGTGACTCAGTGCATGGTCCATTTGATGGCACCATCGTGACTGATGAAGCGAACAACACCATGACTGTGAATGGCAATCTGATTCAGGTCATCTATTCCAGCGATCCGAAAACGGTGGATTACACCCAGTACGGCATTAAAGATGCGTTGCTGGTGGACAACACCGGTCGCTGGCGCGATGCGGAAGGTCTAGGCCAGCACTTAGGTTGCCCAGGCATTGATCGTGTTGTGTTGACCGCTCCAGGTAAAGGCGATATCAAAAATATCGTTCATGGTATTAACCATGCTGAGATTACTGCAGAGGATAAAATTATTTCTGCAGCATCTTGCACCACCAACGCTATTGTTCCAGTGTTGAAAGCTATCAATGACAAGTTCGGTATCATCAACGGTCACGTTGAAACGGTACACTCGTACACCAACGACCAAAACTTGATTGATAACTTCCATACCGGTAGTCGTCGTGGTCGTTCAGCGCCGTTGAATATGGTGATTACTGAGACGGGTGCAGCCACTGCTGCAGCTAAAGCCTTGCCAATTCTTAAAGGTAAGCTGACCGGTAACGCCATTCGCGTACCCACGCCCAACGTTTCCATGGCGATTCTTAACCTCAACCTTGAGAATGGTACAACACGCGAAGAAGTGAATGAGTACTTGCGCCAAATGGCGATGCACTCTGATCTGCAAAAGCAAATTGACTATGTGTGCTCACAAGAAGTGGTCTCAACTGACTTTGTAGGTTCGCGTCATGCCGGTGTTGTCGATGCGGAAGCAACAATTTGCACGACTAACGGTGTCATCCTGTATGTTTGGTACGACAACGAGTACGGTTACAGCTGTCAGGTTGTGCGTGTTATGGAAGATATAGCAGGCGTCAATCCGCCGGCATTCCCACAGTAAGCGGGTTGTGCTTGATGATTGAAGCATAACAAAGGGAGCCTTAGGGCTCCCTTTGTGTTTTTAGGGGCTGGTTTTGGCAGGCGTCATATGCAACTAAACAGACTATTTAGTAGAAAATTGTCCTTTAGGCTGGCAAGTCACCGTCATGCCTCTTTATAATCATGCAGATTACTTTTTAACGTCGAGATGATCATTCAGTTTATCTTTTTATAGATAGTCTGAGTATATATTTCGATATAACTTTCATTTTACTATCGTGGTTAGGCAAACCTATGATCAAAATAAAACGTGGGCTTGATTTGCCCATGACTGGTACGCCAGCGCAGCGTATTGAGGCCGCAAGGCCCGTACGTAGTGTTGCAGTCATAGGCTTCGACTATAATGGTATGAAGCCTACAATGCAGGTTCAGGAAGGGGATAAGGTCAAACTTGGCCAAGTTCTTTTCTCAGATAAAAAAACACCAGGGGTACTGTTTACAGCGCCGGGTGCTGGAATTGTAAAAGCTGTCAATCGTGGCGAGCGCCGTGTGTTGCAATCTGTGGTAATTGAGCTAGAGGGTGATGATCAAGTCACTTTTGCCAGTTATGCGGCGGATAAACTAGCGGGCTTGGCTGATGAGCAAGTTCGTGAAAACTTACAGCAGTCAGGTTTATGGGCCGCATTACGTACGCGCCCCTACAGCAAGATCCCAGCGATTGACGCACAGCCGCGTTCAATTTTTGTCACTGCGATGGATACCAATCCGCTCGCGGCTGATCCTGCTGTGGTAATCGCTGAATATGCAGATGACTTTAGTCATGGTTTAGCTGTGCTGAGCTGCTTAGCCAAAGTGTTCTTATGTAAAGCCGAAGGTGTCACTTTACCGGGTGAAAACCTGGACAAAGTACAGACTGAAGCTTTTGCCGGTCCACACCCTGCAGGTTTACCTGGTACCCATATCCATTTTCTAGATCCCGTCAGCGCAACACGCACTGTGTGGCAGATTGGTTATCAAGATGTGATTGCCATTGGTAAGTTATTTACTACAGGGCAGTTATGGGTTGAGCGTGTGATCTCTTTAGCAGGCCCTGTGGTAAAGAAGCCTCGTTTAGTACGCACACGTCTTGGCGCTAATGTCAGTGACTTGGTCATCGATGAGTTGCAGGCCGGAAAAAACCGTGTAGTTTCGGGCTCGGTACTCGGTGGTCGTACCACCCGTGGTACCTGTAACTTCCTCGGTCGCTACCATACCCAGTTAAGCTGCTTGGCTGAAGATAATGAGCGGCAGATGCTGCACTACTTACGCCCGGGCGTAAATAAATTTTCTGTACTCAATATCTTCGTTTCTAAGTTCTTCGCTAATAAAAAGTTTGCTTTTACCACTACGACTAATGGTAGCGAGCGCGCGATGATTCCAGTGGGCAGCTATGAAAAATTGATGCCGCTGGATATTTTGCCAACGCAGTTACTGCGTGCGCTGCTGGTCGGTGATACCGAAGTGGCACAGCAACTTGGCTGCTTAGAGTTAGATGAGGAAGATCTTGCGCTATGCACCTTTGCATGCCCAGGTAAGTACGAGTACGGCCCGGTTTTACGGGACAATCTAACGCGTATTGAGCAGGAGGGATAAGCAATGGGTCTTCGTGCATTCCTTGATAAGATCGAGCACAACTTTGAAAAAGGTGGCAAGTACGAAAAATGGTATGCCTTATATGAGGCAGCTGACACCATTTTCTACCGCCCCAGTAGTGTCACTAAAACTACCGCGCACGTGCGTGATGGTGTTGACCTAAAACGCATTATGATCACAGTGTGGTTATGTGCTTTCCCAGCCATGTTTTTTGGTATGTGGAATATTGGTTATCAAGCTAACGTTATCTTTGAAGCTAACCCTGAGCTATTAGCAGCGCAGGATGGTTGGCGCATGGCCTTAACCGGCATGCTGGCAGGCTTTGATCCCAGCAGTATTTGGGACAATATGATCCAAGGTGCAACCTGGTTTGTACCGATCTATATGGTCACATTTATTGTCGGTGGTTTCTGGGAAGTGCTGTTTGCTTCCATCCGTGGCCATGAGATTAACGAAGGTTTCTTCGTCTCCTCGATCCTTTTTGCTTTGATCCTGCCGCCGAGCATTCCTTTATGGCAAGTTGCCATGGGTATCAGCTTCGGTATTGTGATTGCTAAAGAAGTCTTTGGTGGTACTGGTAAAAACTTCCTTAACCCAGCTTTGGCTGGTCGTGCGTTTCTGTTCTTTGCTTACCCAGCGCAACTGTCGGGTGATGCAGTCTGGACCGCAGTGGATGGTTTCGCTGGCGCAACGACTTTGAGCCTAGCTGCTGAAGGTGGGATGCAGCAAGTGCTTGGTGCAGGCATCACTTGGATGGATGCCTTTATTGGTAAAGTCCACGGTTCAGTGGGTGAAACCAGTACCTTGGCGATCTTTATCGGTGGTGCAGTATTGCTGATTATGCGTATTGCCGCATGGCGTATTGTGGCTGGTGTAATGATCGGGATGGTGGCTTTAAGCACACTGTTTAATATGCTGGGCTCTGAAACCAACTTATTGTTTGCCATGCCGTGGTACTGGCACTTGGTTGTAGGTGGTTTTGCGTTCGGTATGATCTTTATGGCGACCGACCCCGTATCTGCGTCCATGACTAATACCGGTAAGTGGATCTTTGGTGCTCTGATTGGTGTGATGGTGGTGTTGATCCGTGTGGTTAACCCTGCGTTCCCTGAAGGCATGATGCTGGCGATTTTGTTTGCCAACTTATGCGCACCATTAATTGACCACTTTGTTGTTCAGGCCAATATCAAGCGGAGGCTGGCACGTCATGTCTAGTCAAAGAGAATCAACCACCCGCACGTTAACCGTAGCTTTATTGGTGTGCTTGGTGTGTTCAGTGTTTGTTGCGGGAGCCGCCGTTGCTCTACGCCCCATTCAAATTGAAAACCGACTCCTGGATAAACAGCGCAGTATTCTATCGATTGCTGGGCTGGGTGATGCCAGTATGTCGGGTGCGCAAGTTAAAGCAGAGTTTGATAAGCGTATTAAAGCGCGTGTTGTGGATTTGGAAACGGGTAAGTTTTCTGATGCGCAAGACCCGATTACCTTTGATCCATTGCAGTCATCTAAAGATCCGGCTTTATCTAAAGCCTTAAAAGGTTCTGAAGATATTGCTTCAATCAAGCGTCGTGAGCGTTATAGCACGGTGTATATGGTTGAGAGCGACGGTCAATTGGATACCTTAATCATTCCAGTACGTGGCTACGGTTTATGGTCAACCCTACATGGCTTTGTTGCGGTGAAAGGTGATCTCAATACGGTTGCTGGCTTTGGTTTTTACGAGCACGGTGAAACACCAGGTTTGGGTGGTGAAGTGGATAACCCAAAATGGCGTGACCTGTGGTTAGGTAAAAGCGTATTTGACAGCAATGACCAAGTCGCAATTCGTGTTATTAAAGGCAACGTCGATAAGAGTAGTGCAGCAGCAGTCAACCAAATTGATGGTTTGGCCGGTGCAACGCTGACCAGTAACGGCGTGACTCACTTAGTGCAGTTCTGGCTGGGTGAACATGGCTTTGGTAGCTTTATTGAGCATTTACGTGCTGGGGAGGCTTAAGCATGTCACAGCCAACGATTAAACAAGTTCTGCTTGATCCGATCTTTAATAACAACCCCATTGGCTTGCAGATCCTAGGTATCTGCTCTGCTCTTGCGGTGACTTCAAATCTAAAGACAGCGCTCGTGATGTCGATTGCCTTAACTTTGGTAACGGGCTTCTCGAATATGTTTATTTCGATGATCCGCAAACAGATCCCCAGCTCAATTCGTATGATTGTGCAAATGGTGATTATTGCTTCGCTGGTGATCGTGGTTGACCAGGTGTTAAAAGCCTATGCGTACTCACTGTCTAAACAATTGTCAGTGTTCGTCGGTTTGATTATTACCAACTGTATTGTGATGGGCCGTGCGGAAGCATTTGCCATGTCCAATCCACCGGTTATTTCATTCTTCGACGGTATTGGTAACGGTTTAGGCTACAGTGCCATGCTGATTGTTTTAGGTATTATCCGCGAGTTGTTTGGTGCTGGTCAGTTAATGGGTTACACCATTTTTCCTGTGGTCAACGATGGCGGTTGGTACTTACCTAACGGTATGTTGTTGTTACCACCGTCAGCATTCTTCTTAATTGGTCTGATTATCTGGGGATTGCGCATGTGGAAAAAAGAACAGGTTGAAGAGCCTGACTTTCGCATTGCTGCGCATTCTCAAGAGAAGGAGGCGTACTGATGGAACATTACATCAGTTTATTTGTTAAGGCCGTTTTCGTTGAAAACATGGCTTTGGCGTTCTTCTTAGGTATGTGTACCTTTATTGCGATTTCCAAAAAAGTGGAAACAGCAATTGGTCTAGGTATTGCGGTTGTAGTGGTGCAGGCGATTACTGTACCGGCTAACAACTTAATTTATACCTACTTACTCAAAGATGGCGCATTGGCTTGGGCAGGTCTGCCTGAAGTTGATTTAAGTTTCTTAGGTTTGCTCAGCTATATCGGTGTCATTGCCGCTATTGTACAAATCTTGGAAATGCTACTCGATAAGTATGTGCCGGCGCTGTATAACGCGTTGGGCGTATTCTTGCCGTTGATTACCGTAAACTGCGCCATCATGGGTGGTACGTTATTTATGGTCGAGCGTGACTACAACTTCACGGAAAGTACCGTGTATGGCTTAGGTTCAGGTTTCTCTTGGGCATTAGCTATCGCACTACTGGCTGCGATTCGTGAAAAGCTAAAATACAGCGACGTACCGCAAGGCCTGCAAGGTCTAGGTATTACCTTTATTACCATTGGCTTAATGTCATTGGGCTTTATGTCATTCTCTGGCGTTCAACTGTAAGGAGTAGCGAGTTATGAATTTTGAGATTTTTCTCGCTATTGGTATGTTCACCGTAATCGTACTGGCGCTGGTAGTGATGATTCTTATCGCTCGTGCGCGTTTAGTATCAGACGGTGATGTAACCATTACGATCAACGGCGAGCGCACGATTACCGTGCCCGCTGGTGGTAAGTTGTTGCAAACCTTAGCGGGTAATAATATTTTCCTATCTTCCGCCTGTGGTGGTGGTGGTACCTGCGCGCAGTGTAGCTGTGTGATCAACAGTGGTGGTGGTGAAATGCTGCCTACTGAGGAATCACATTTTACTAAGCGTGAAGGTAAAGAAGGCTGGCGTTTATCCTGCCAGGTGCCGGTTAAACAGGATATGGACATTGAAATCCCAGAAGAAATTTTTGGGGTGAAGAAGTGGGAATGTACTGTTGAGTCGAACCCGAACGTGGCGACCTTTATTAAAGAGTTGACCCTGCGTATTCCTGATGGCGAAGATGTAAACTTCCGCGCCGGTGGTTATGTGCAGTTGGAATGTCCACCGCATGTGGTGCATTACAAGGACTTTGATATTCAGCCTGAATTCCATGCTGACTGGGATAAGTTTGATATCTGGCGTTACAGTTCGACTGTCACTGAGCCAAC
>DATERS010000049.1:0-19659 GCA_035271365.1 Thiopseudomonas sp. | reverse complement strand
TCGAGCATATCGCGCAACACCAGTTTAGCGATGGCTTCCTCGATGGTCATTTCACCTTCTTCATCGCGTTCTAGGGTGTTTTTTAGTGCTTCGATTAAAAACCACACGTTGCTCATGCGGTATTCGCAGGCTTTTTCACTGGAACTGTTTTGCCGAATCCAGTTTTCATAATCAATATCGACGATCATTTCTTTCAGTGCATCGATCGGATCTTCAGTAAAACAACGCTGGCGCAGTTTGTCCATATAGTGTTTAAAGCGCGCTAAACGCTCGGTAAAACGCGCGCCTAAATGCTCGCCAAGACCCATTTCAGCGCAGGCCTCATACATCGAAACTTCACGCTGGGTGGCATAGCCGCTGAGTTTTTCTAAAGTGGTTGAGCCAATTTCACGGCGCGGTACATTAATCACGCGCAAGAAAGCGTTGTCATCGTCTGGATTGACCAGTAAACGGAAGTACGACATCAGGTCTTTGACTTCCTGACGGCCGAAAAAGCTGGTGCCGCCGGATAAGCGATAAGGTACTTTATGCACCTGCAGCTTCAGTTCCATGATTTTGGCTTGATAATTACCGCGGTATAAAATAGCAAAATCACTATAAGGCCGCTGGGTGCGCATATGCTCGGTGAGAATTTCTAAGGCAATACGCTCGGCTTCAGCATCTTCATTACGGCACTTAATCACGCGAATTTCATCACCATGGCCCATCTCACTCCACAGCTCTTTCACGAACTCATGGGGATTATTGGCAATCAAGGTATTGGCACATTTTAGAATGCGGCTAGTGGAGCGGTAGTTCTGCTCCAGCATCACGATCTTTAGTGAGGGGAAGTCCTCTTTGAGCTGCATCAGGTTTTCTGGACGCGCACCGCGCCAGGCATAAATCGATTGGTCATCATCACCGACCACAGTGAACTGTGCGCGTTCTTTAACTAACAGTTTGACCAGTAAATACTGGCTGGTGTTGGTGTCTTGATACTCATCCACCAGCATATAGCGAATGCGGTTGCGCCACTTTTCCAACACTTCAGGATGGTTTTGAAACAGCTTCACCGGCTGGAAAATCAAATCATCAAAATCTACGGCGTTGTAGGCTTTGAGTGTGCGTTGATAATGACTGTAGACGATGGCCGCTGTTTGCTCTTTGCCGCCGCGTGCCAGCTCTAGGGCTTCTTCGGGTAGAACTAAGTCATTCTTCCACTGGCTGATGATGTTTTTTACTTCATCAGCACCGTCATCACCGGCGTATTCTTTTTGCATAATATCGGTGAGTAAGCTTTTGACATCGGAATCATCAAAGATAGAGAAACCTGGCTTATAACCAAGCAGAGTATGCTCACGGCGGATGATATTGAGGCCGAGATTATGGAAGGTGGAGACGGTTAAACCGTGGCCTTCAGCGCCGCGCAATAACGAGGTCACCCGTTCTTTCATTTCACGGGCAGCTTTATTGGTAAAGGTGACCGCGACAATATAGCGTGCAGATATACCGCATTGCTGAATTAAATAAGCAATTTTGCGGGTGATCACACTGGTCTTACCTGAGCCTGCACCGGCCAGTACCAGCATTGGACCGCTGATGTAATTGACGGCTTCTTGTTGGCGAGGATTGAGTTTAGACATGCATCAGGCCCGAATCGTGAAAATCACTATTCTAGCATTGAAGTGCAATGAGACGGTTTAATAGGAAAATAGGCAGGTAGATAAAGCGCGTTGGTGTACAGCGGGTGTGGAATAAAATATCGAACATAATAAAAAAGGCGCTCATCAAGAGCGCCTTAGTTGTGCCTGTGTTACTCGCGCACCACATGCAAGAAATGCATATGTTGCTCGTACTGATCAAGGATATCGTCGATCACTTCATCACGTGACCAACCCATGATGTCGTAATCTTGGCCACCTTCGAGTAGGTGAACCTCAGCACGGAAGTATTTGCGCTCTTCGCGATCTTCGCGGTCGCGCTCGTCTTCGTCTTCATCTTGTGTCATAAAGTCAGGTTTGACATAGGCACGAGGGCGTACTTCGTAGACAAAGTTCACTTCAACATTATGCTGTACTTCAAGCTTACAGCGTTTATCGTCGCGACTTTCAACCGCTACGGTGTAGCCTTGTTTACGCAGTTCGTCTGCGACTTCCTCAAACCCAGGCAAGACCACTTCATCAATAAAGCGGTTGACGTGCGAGCGGCGTGGGAACATCACCATGCTACGTAAACGGCGCTGCCAGCCACCGGTTTTCTTTTCTTGACGCGAATAATGCGTGGCACTTTGTTGTCTCAGTATGCGCTTGGTTGAGTCAATATGCAGGGCTTTAAATAAACCCCAAATAGCGACGAGCAAAATAACTGAGAAGGGCAGTGCGCTGGCAATGGTTAACGTTTGTAATGCACTTAAACCACCGGTCAGTAGCAAAGTAATTGCCACAACACCTGTTGATGAAGCCCAGAACACACGCTGCCACAGTGGTGTTTCTGTTTTACCACCGGAGGCCAGCATATCGATCACTAATGAGCCTGAGTCGGCTGAAGTGACAAAGAACAATACCACCATACACACTGCTACCATCGACAAGATGGTGGAGAAGGGGAAGTGTTCTAAGAAGGCGAACAGGGCTAAGGATGCGTCGGCATTCACAGTGTCTGCCAGTTCGGTCATCCCCTGTTTCATAATCATATAAATGGAGGTGTTACCAAACACCGTCATCCATAGAAAGGTAAAACCAGTGGGTACAAGCAGCACACCCGTGAGGAATTGACGGATAGTACGACCACGCGAAACACGGGCGATAAACATACCTACAAACGGCGACCAAGAGATCCACCAACCCCAATACAATAAGGTCCAACCACCCAGCCAATCGGTTGGATTGTAGGCGTAGAGGTTAAAGGTTTTATTGACGATTTCGGATAAATAACCCCCGGTATTCTCAACAAAACTTTTCATGAGCAGCGCTGTTGGACCCAGTACTAAAACTAAGGTTAACAGGATTACCGCTAACAGCAGGTTGAGCTCAGATAGACGACGAATACCTTTATCTAAACCCGTGGCCACTGACAGTGTTGCTAAGGCGGTGATACTGATAATTAGAATAACTTGAGTATTGGTACCGATGGGCAGGTCAAATAAGTAGTTAAAACCACTGTTAATCTGTAAAACGCCATAACCTAGAGATGTGGCAATACCCAGTACGGTACTAATAATGGCGAAAATATCGACAGCATGACCAATGGGGCCATAGATGCGATCACCAATTAATGGGTAGAGTGCCGAACGCAAGGTCAGTGGTAGACCATGGCGGTAGGAGAAGAACGCTAGAATCAAGGCAACAACTGCGTAAATCGCCCAAGCATGTAAACCCCAGTGGAAGAAGGTCAGCTTCATCGCTTCTTTAGCGGCTTCAACGGTATTGGGATCGCCCACGGGAGGTGCAATAAAGTGCATCACCGGCTCAGCCACACCAAAGAACATCAAACCAATACCCATACCTGCTGAGAACAGCATGGCAAACCAGCTGGTGCTGCTGTAATCAGGAGTACTGTGGTCAGGGCCGAGTTTGATATCGCCATAGCGGCTAAAGGCTAGAAACAGGGTACTTAATAGGATCAGTGCAACGGCTAGAATATAGAACCAACTGACGTTTTCTATAATCCAAGCTTGCATCGTTCCAAAAAAGTCTTGGGCAACTTGCGGAAAGAGACTGGCAAATAAAACCAGTGCTGCAATAAGAATAGCGGAACCAAAAAAAACCGGCGGGTTAATGGTTCCACTGCGTTGTGTGGGTGTTTCCATGAGAGCTCCTTAAGGGTGCTGAATCATCTATGGCGCAGTGATATCAGGCAATGAACTGCGCTTTTATAAAGCATGCTCGAAATATGTCAAGTGTGTCATCTTAAGAATTGGCATATTTTAAGCTTAAAAAAAGCCCCCAAGATTGATTTCTCAACGATTGGAGGCTTGATTTAGTCGCTGGGTGGGTGTGCAGATTTACTCTGTACGTGACGACAGCAGTGCTGGTTTTTCTTTACGTGTACGTGACTCTAATTGCTCAAGCTGTTCAAGGCTAGGCAAGCGCTCACCTTTGCGAATAATCAGCGGCTGCGGTGCAGTACGTGCTTCTTTATTGACAGCAGGTTCAGCATAACGAGAGTCAGTGCGTGGCGTATTGGGGCGAGGTGTTCTCGGCCCAGAGCGACGCTTATCGGCTGCTGCTGGCGCAGTTGCACCTGCGCCTGTACGAGCAGGGCGTGCAGTACGCGCCTGTGCACCGGCCGCTGGCGCGTTGCTATTCGGGCGACGGCTGTTGCCTTTGTTTTTATACGGACTGACGTAATCTACGCTGTTACCGAAGTTATCAATGGCGTCATCTAGAAAGACTTCTGGATCACGACTGGGGGGTAACTCCGAAGCGCCAGCTGCGGCTGGGCGGCTGTTGCGCGTGTTGCGTGGATTACGTGCGCGTGGTGCTGGTTTGGCTGCACTGCTGCTGTCGGTACGTTCAGTGGTACGTGCTTCTGGACGCTCAGTGCGCTCAGGGCGACGGCCACGTGGCTTATCAGTACCACTGGGCTTATCTGCGCTTGCTTTTCTATCGGTACGTGGAGCATTGCGACCTGCACCGCTACCGCGGGTTGGACGTGGAGCACGCGGCTCAGCTTTCTCAATCACTACACTGCTTGGGTCAAAGCCCATGGTATCGCCGTCTTCGATATTCTGACGGGTCATACGCTCAATACCTTTGAGCAAGCGTTCTTCGTCTGGGGCTACCAGTGAGATGGCTTGACCGGTACGGCCTGCGCGACCGGTACGACCGATGCGGTGCACATAGTCTTCTTCAACGTTAGGTAATTCAAAGTTAACCACGTGTGGTAACTGATCAATATCCAAACCACGTGCAGCAATATCGGTGGCGACTAGAATACGTACACTGCCGGCTTTAAATTCAGCTAAGGCTTTGGTGCGCGCATTCTGGCTTTTATTACCGTGAATGGCCGCAGCGGGCAGACCGTTTTTATCCAAATACTCGGCTAAACGGTTGGCGCCATGCTTGGTGCGAGTAAAGACTAACACCTGCTCCCATGCGCCCATGGTAATTAAATGCGCTAACAGTGCACGCTTAAGTGACGATTGAATACGGAACACACGTTGCTCAATGCGCTCAACCGTGGTGTTGGGTGGCGTAACTTCAATGCGCTCAGGGTTGTGCAGTAAACGACCGGCTAAACTTGTAATGTCGTTAGAGAACGTCGCTGAGAACAGCAAGTTTTGACGCTTGCTGGGCAATTTGGCTAAGACTTTCTTTACATCATGAATAAAGCCCATATCCAGCATACGGTCGGCTTCATCTAAAACTAAAATTTCTACGCCGCTTAAGTCGATTTTACCTTGATTGACCATGTCTAATAAACGACCTGGGCAGGCCACTAAAACGTCCAGACCTTTAGCAACCGCATTGGCTTGCGGGTTCATACCCACGCCGCCAAACACACAGGCGCTGACAAAAGGTAAGTCACGGGCATAGAGTTTAAAACTGTCGTGCACCTGTGCAGCGAGCTCACGTGTTGGTGTGAGTACCAAAACACGGGGCTGACGTGGACGGTGACGATTGGCACGGTCTGGTTTACCGTTAGGAAACAGACGCTCTAAAATAGGTAAAGCAAAACCACCGGTTTTACCGGTACCGGTTTGAGCAGCAACCATCAGGTCGCGGCCTTGTAGAGCCGGTGGAATCGCCAGTAATTGCACAGGCGATGGAGTTGTATAGCCGGCAGCTTCAACGGCGTTAACTAGGGCCTGAGATAGACCTAGGGCAGAAAAGGACATGCAGTCTTCCTGTGTGTCGGCGACCCGCCGACTTTGGGGCGCAACATTATAAATGCTCAATACAAGTGCATAAAAAGTATGCACCCCATTCACGAATGATGTCCTGCGCTGGGCATCAAACTGAATGGAGGTATATCGCTAGAGTGGCCCGTAGGCCAGATTTCAGCGGTTAAGCTGGAGATTATCCCAAACAGCTAAACTCGGTTCAGCTTGGTTAAGTGTGTAGAAGTGCAAACCTGGTGCGCCACCTTCTATTAAGCGGTCACACATGTTTGTAATAACTTCTGCACCAAAGGCTTGGATGCTTGCTGAGTCGTCGCCGTACGCTTCGAGTTGTTTACGTATCCAGCGCGGTAGCTCAGCACCACAAGAATCAGAGAAACGTGCCAACTTACTGTAGTTGGTAATCGGCATAATGCCGGGCACGATTGGGATATCAATACCTAGTTTACGCACTCTATCGACAAAATAGAAGTAACAATCGGCATTAAAGAAGTATTGGGTGATGGCACTGTCGGAGCCAGCGTGCACTTTACGAGCGAAATTTTGCAGGTCAACTTCAAAGTCTCGTGCTTGTGGGTGCATCTCAGGATAAGCCGCTACTTCAATGTAAAAGTGGTCGCCGGTCTCGTGGCGGATAAACTCAACCAGTTCATTGGCGTAGCGCAATTCACCATTGGCCATACCCATACCGGATGGCAAGTCACCACGTAGGGCAACGATGCGTTTAATGCCAGCATCTTTATAGAGATTGAGCAGTTCGCGTAAATCTTCTTTGCTATCGCCCACGCACGACAAGTGCGGCGCAGTCGGTACTTTAATTTCGCCGTCTAACTGTAGAACAGTATTTAACGTACGGTCGCGAGTTGAACCACCGGCACCGTAGGTGCAGGAGAAAAACTCAGGGTTATAAGTCGCCAGTTTTGTCGCGGTTTTTAGTAGCTTTTCATGACCGGCGTCAGTTTTAGTGGGGAAAAACTCAAAACTAATACGAGGTTGATTGCTCATATAACAGGTCTCTAAATATCAAGGTGTTGTGCAGCCACAATGCAAAAAGGGGCAGCCGAGCCACCCCTTTTTCTGGCAACTTAGTAGCGGTAGGTTTCTGGCTTGTAAGGGCCATCCACTGGTACGCCAATGTAGTTAGCTTGCACGTCGGTCATGCGGGTAATCACACCGCCAAAACCTTTAACCATCTCTAGAGCAACTTCTTCGTCGAGCTTTTTCGGCAACACTTCAACAGTTAATGCAGCTGCTTTTTGCTCGGCATTTAATTGGGCGAACTTGCGCTCAAATAAGTGCATTTGCGCTAAGACTTGGTTCGCAAATGAGCCATCCATAATGCGGCTTGGGTGGCCAGTAGCGTTACCCAGGTTCACTAAACGACCTTCTGATAACAGAATCAGGTAATCATCGTTACGTGGATCAAATTCGCCAGCGCCGGTGCGGTGAACTTTGTGTACCTGTGGCTTAACTTCTTCCCACGCCCAGTTCTTACGCATAAATGCGGTGTCGATTTCATTGTCGAAGTGACCAATATTGCATACTACAGCGCGTTTTTTCAGAGCTTTAAGGATGTTTGAATCGCATACATTGACGTTACCGGTAGTGGTCACGATCAGGTCGATTTTACTCAGTAAAGCTTTATCAATGCTGGCTTCAGAGCCGTCATTGATACCGTCAATATACGGCGACACTAACTCGTAACCGTCCATGCAAGCTTGCATAGCGCAGATTGGGTCAACTTCAGACACTTTAACAATCATGCCTTCTTGGTTCAGTGACTGAGCTGAACCTTTACCCACATCACCGTAGCCAATCACTAACGCTTGCTTACCGGATAACAGATTATCGGTACCGCGTTTGATCGCATCGTTGAGGCTGTGACGGCAACCGTATTTGTTGTCGTTTTTGCTTTTGGTCACTGAGTCGTTGACGTTGATCGCTGGGACTTTCAGTGTGCCTTTTTGCAGCATTTCTAGCAGACGGTGCACACCCGTGGTGGTTTCTTCAGTCACACCGTGGACGTTGTCCAATACCTGTGGGAAACGCTCGTGCAGGATACCGGTGAGGTCACCACCGTCATCCAGAATCATATTGGCATCCCAAGGCTGACCATCTTTGATGATGGTTTGCTCGATGCACCACTCGTATTCTTCTTCAGTTTCGCCTTTCCAAGCAAACACTGGAATACCAGCAGCGGCAATCGCTGCAGCCGCTTGGTCTTGGGTGGAGAAAATATTACAGCTCGACCAGCGCACTTCGGCACCCAGTTCTGTCAGGGTTTCAATCAATACGGCGGTTTGGATAGTCATGTGGATGCAACCGAGGATTTTTGCACCCTTGAGTGGCTGCTCGCCCGCATATTTAGTGCGTAAACCCATCAGTGCTGGCATTTCAGATTCAGCAATAATAATTTCACGACGGCCCCAATCAGCCAGTGACATATCCGCAACTTTATAATCAGTAAAATCAGCAACAGTGCTCATAAAATGAGTTCTCCATTCGTAATTAGCGAATGGGCGCCGTTTGCAAATATGCAGTTGTCTAGACAACTTGGGGCAACTGTTTCGAGCCTGACAGAAGAATTCTGCTGCAGCGCCCCTCGAATCTGTTGGTCACCATAGCTTGGCCATGGCGCGGGGTGATTATAGCGAGGCTTTGCCATTTGACAAAGGGGTAAGCATTGAAGAATTTCATTTATCGTGTTTGATTTGTATTAAAGTACAGTGCTTATCTACAAAATCAGTGCGGTAGGAGTCATTATGACAATTGCATATTGGTGCGTTTTGGTTGTGATTTTATTGCCCTATGTCTCCACTGTTGTGGCGAAAGCCAGTGCCGGCGGCTTTAGCCCGCGGCACAATCATGATCCGCGTACTTTTTTAGCCAATGCACAGGGCATGGCGAAACGTGCGAATAATGCTCAACAAAATGGCTTTGAAATCGCCCCAGCTTTTGCTGCAGCGGTGATTATTGCTCATTTAATTGGCGTTGCTGAGCAAGGCGTTATCGATCAATTGGCGCTGGTTTTTGTGCTCAGTCGCGTGTTGTATACTCTTTGCTATGCCGCGGATTGGGCCTTATTGCGCTCGCTGGTGTGGGCAGTTGGTTTGGGCGTTATTGTCAGTTTGTTTGTGATCTCAGCTTAATGTGTCAGACGTGCAATGGGCTTGTTTTCAGCGCTGCTGCGAGTCTGTTGTCTCTGCATTAAGTGGGGATTGAGTTCAATTATTTTATGTTAATTTAAGTGGTGAGTGTGTGTTGAAACGTAGTGTATTGCTGGCAATGGCGATGAGTTTAGCCGCCTGTGGTGGTGTGGATCCGGATTCGCCGTTGGGTAAACGTCAGGTGATTTTTAAAGAAATGCTCAATGTCAGTGAAGACTTGGGTGGGATGCTACGCGGCCGTCTGGCCTATGATGAGCCGCTATTTATTGAGAAAGCAGCGCAACTTAATACTTTAGCGCATGAACCATGGCAGCATTTTCCAACGATTCAGGAAGATGAAAAAACTTCAGCACGTGACGATGTGTGGAAGGAGCAAGAGCGTTTTCAAGAGTTAGCACGGGCATTAGAAGGTACGACCGCGCGTCTAGTGGCCAGTACCACTGATCCGCGACTCAATCAAAGTATTCTAGCTCAGCGTGTGCAAGCGGTAGAAGATGCTTGCGAGTCATGCCATGCCGAGTTTCGTGCGTATTAATAGATGTGCATAAAACGTTCTCAGCGCTCACACCGCAAGGGTGGAGCGCTGAATCGTTTAGGACAGACTTAATGCAGTGCGCGGAAGGATTCCATCAGTGCTGGAATACCTTTGAACATACCGACACCTGCCATCACAGTACAGAGCACGATAAATACGATCGATGGGATAATCCAGCGGTCGGTACGAGTCATACTCTGGCCGCGTTCTTTATCGCCAATGATGCCTAGGTTATCCAGTAATACAGTTAATGACCAACCAAATACTGGGTTCACCAGTGCAGATGAGAAGATCACAATAGCAGCGGATTGTGCCGTTTTACCTTCACGGGTCATTTGCATACCGGCTTCAAGTAGCGGCAAGTACACACCCACAATCAGCGCAACGCTGAGTACCGGTGGCCAAATCGCTAAGTCCATTGGGTAGCCCCAGACTGCAGCAACCACACAGAGTAAACCGGTTAACACAGCACCGGCTGGAATGGGACGTTTAGCAATCGCTGCAGGTACGATATAGGTACCCCATGATGAAGCAATGTTGGCACCACCTAAGGCTGTACCTACCACTTGACGTGCTGCGGCTACGATCATGGTGTCGTCAATATTCATCACGACTTTCTTAGCGTTTTTTGGATAGTTTAGATGTTGGAATGCGCGATGGCCTAAGAAGTCCGGTGACCACATCGCAATCGCCAGTACCGCAAAGGGAGCAGCAGCAATAAAGTGATGCATCTCAGGCAGACCGAGCTTCCAGCCGGTGTCTTCACCCCACCAGTAAGCAGGATTCATATGTGGCAGACCCGGCTCAGTGGTGAACTCAAACGGCGCACCCATTGCAAACGCCAGGCCTGCAGCCAGTATGGCGCCCAATGGAATGGCCAGCCAACGCTTACCAATATGCTCTAAATAGGCATACATAATAATAGTGGCAAGAATCACCACAAAGGCGATATAGCCTGCATCAAAGCCTTCTGCCCACGCATAGAGGTATTTGATTTGTGAGGTCATACCGATAAAGCCTAAAAACAGCAATAACCCCCCGCAGACCCCATCACTGGTCAACCTCGCCAGTAAACTTCCGCCTTTGAAAATACCCAAGGTAAAGCCTAAGACCCCGATCATAATACCCAGCGCCATCGGGTGGCCACCTGAAGCAACAATGATCGGCACCAATGGAATCAGTGGCCCGTGGGTACCGGCTAAGTTAGCGGTTGGAATCAAAAAACCTGAGAACAACACCACAAATAATAAGGCTGCGATGAGCATTTCATAACGGGCGTTTTCAATTACAAAGGATGCGGGTAGGCCTAATGGCTCGGCAAAAGCAGCAACAATCGCGGCCACCATAACAATTTTGCCGATCGTGGCCGCCATAGCGGGCACCCAGTCTTCAATTTCAAAACGGTAATCACGAAAGGGTAAGTTTATGCCCCAACGGCGTGGTGACATAATGCTAAGTTCGTGTTCTAGGTACGCTTGACGCGATGCAAACTCGCTTTGTGGGCGGTGCAGGGCACGGTAACTTTGAGAATCATCATTTGCCATTTTATTGCTCTTTTAATATATGCCTCAAACAAAAAGACAGGCGCCAAGCGTTACTGTGCAGTAACACTATGGGTTATCTGTCTTTGCTAATGTTTCTTATTCTTATGAGGGGCGCATCAGCGCAAATGATTGAACTGCTCTGAGCTGCAATTCAATTAAACCGGCGTATCTTGGACATGGATAGCGATAACTACAATAGGCCTTTTGTATGGTGCTTGTGTTTTTTATACGCACGCTGGTTGTTTTGCCTGCTGATTGGGGTGCAATTAAAAGCCATCAATCGCATGACGCTGTAAGTTTAAAGCCGCAGCGCGTACTTCAGTGTGCTGAAAAAAAGCATAAGCGTTGTGTGCTTTTTTGCGGCTTAAATAACGCTGTTGTTGCCAGTCGTGTTCTGTGAGATCAGCAAGTGTTTTCCAGGTATCTGTTGGCTTGGGTGTGACACTGGGTGGTGCGCCCAAGGCTTTTAACCATAACTTAAAGGGTTGGCGCTTGGCTTGAGCAAAAGCATGTGCGGTCCGTTCACTGCGTTTTTTTGCAAAACTGGGGATATCCGCTAGATCTTCTGCGCTCAGTGCTAGCCAGTCAGTGAGTTGAGTGATTTTCTGTGCATCAATTAATGCTTGCCAGGTTTGTGCGCCAATTCCACGCATATTCAACGTCTTTTTATCACCCAGCCAAGCGAGGCGGGCGAGAAATTGCTGTTGGCATTGCACTGTAGCCTGCCAGCAGCTCAGTGCGTGATAATTTTCGGCAGTCGGTATCGCAATCGTCTGCCGCTGCGGACTGCGCCAAACCACTTTTTTAAGTTGTGGCACGGCATGCCCAGATAAGGCGATCGCGACATGATCACCTTGACTGAGCTCCAGTTTTTGTAGGCGGCTCAGTGAGCCTAAGCTGACTTTACGAATGGTTTTGTTATCCAGTGATACCGCTGCTAGATGGGCGATCGGAGTAATACGACCGCTGCGGCCAATATTAAAAGTAACATCGGTGACTGAGGTGAGTGCTTGCTGCAGCGGATACTTTAATGCCACCGCCCAAAAGGGAGGGTAGGCACTGCGAGGATGATTGATGCTGCGCTGACTTTGTTTAATCACTACGCCGTCACTGGCAAAGGGTAATTCTGATGTATACCAATGATCGCGCCAGTGTTTGGCCTGATTTAATGTTTTAACCGGTTGGCTATAGGCGCTGCTATGGCTAAAACCCCACGCCTGTAATTCCTGTAAACGCTCAAGCATAGTGGCTGGACCATCGGGCCATTCCCAGATAAATACACCGATGCTTTCACCCTCTGCTGCGCTCAACGCGCGGCGGTTAAGTAAGCCTGCGACTTGGCTGCGCGCATCACTACCGCCGCCTTGTTGTTGAATATGCTGGGGCTGCTTCAGATACAGCTCGCCTTGCAAGGTGACCGTGGTGTATTGCGTTGCCAGTTGCTGAGGCACGGCCTGAATTACTTGGGCATGGGCTAGCCAGTTCTGCCCGACCAAGCCATTGCCACGACTGAGCATCTGCGTCAGTTGCCCAGCGCTATACACCAGCGTGACTGCAACACCATCCACTTTGGGTTGCACCCAGAGATCCTCGCGCTGCTGCATCCATTGTTTGAGTGCACTTTCACTGAGCTTTCTTAAACCCGTTTGGCTAAAAGGTAAATCAAGCTGACCGCGTGCTGACTTAAGTGCTGTGGTTGCCGGTTCTGCGGTGTGAGCATCGATAAAACACTGTTGCCACGTCTGCAGTTGCTCGCGGGCTTGATCATAGAGTTCATCAGCAATGGGAGAGGTGGCGTCGCGGTGATAGCTGCGATCCCAATCAGCGATGCGCTGGCGTAAAGTGCTGATTTCTTGCTGGGCTTGCTCAGTCGTCCATGGCGGGCAATCGGCCATAGCAAAAGGTGTTATCAAGAGCGTGCTGATTAATACGAGGGTAGGTAATCTAAAGCGAAACATACTGAGCATCCTTGCTGAGTGATAAGTGCTTATTGAGTGTAGTTGAGAATGGGCTGATGTCTTGATTAAGGTTCAGTTAAGGCGCGTAGATTAAGCTCCTGCACAGGATGTTAAAGGACGAAGGTTATGAAAAAGATTTTATACAGCGTTGCTTTAGTGATTGTTGCAGTGTGGGTGATCACCCTGCAGGGGCAGACTGTGCCCACTGATATTTGGTGGTGGCGTAAGCAGTTGATTTACGTGACAGGGCTGGCCTCGTTTGTTTTGATGTCGCTGATCATGCTGTTGGCTGTTCGTCCGCGTTGGTTAGAAAAACCACTGCATGGGCTGGATAAAATGTATCGACTGCATAAGTGGGCGGGTATCTGGGCGATCGGACTGGCTGTCAGCCACTATGTATTGAAGCTATCGAAA
The DNA here is from genome assembly GCA_035271365.1 of Thiopseudomonas sp. Lineage (GTDB taxonomy): Bacteria > Pseudomonadota > Gammaproteobacteria > Pseudomonadales > Pseudomonadaceae > Denitrificimonas. The sequence continues at coordinate 6,220 of DATERS010000049.1, read as the reverse complement.
GATGTACTGAAAGTGTTTTTTGAGCGCGGTATTAAAGAGCCGCGCCTTGAAACTTTTTTAGAGATGTTTCGCGGTGCCGCTAAAGACATTGGTGAGTGGACGGTTTGGATTCTGGCCATTATGTTGGTGATGACTTTATGGCAGCGCTTTCCTTACCATATTTGGCGTTATGCACATAAAGCCTTAGCAGTTGTTTATATTGCTCTGGCGTTTCATGGTGTCGTATTAGCACCGGCTGATTGGTGGTTGCAGCCTGCAGGTCTATTGCTGGCAGTGGTCACAGTTGTAGGTGTTTATTGTGCGTTGATTGCACTGAGTGGCCGTATTGGTCATACACGCCGTTATCAAGGTCGTGTACAGAGTGTGAAACAGCATCCTGGTGATGTGCTTGAAGTGACCTGCCAGTTACCCAGAAAATGGGAGCATCAGCCGGGGCAGTTTGCTTTTATAACCTTTGACCGCTTTGAAGGTGCGCATCCCTTTACAGTCAATAGTGCCAGTCGCGGTGATGGTCAAGTGCGCTTTGCAATTAAGGCGTTAGGCGATTACACCACACGTTTGCAGACTGAATTAGAAGTGGGCCGAGCGGTCACTATTGAAGGACCGTATGGCTGCTTTGATATGCAGCACGATAGTGGTAGTGAGCAAATATGGATCGGTGCAGGTATCGGCATTACGCCCTTTATTGCTTGGCTTGAATCCTTACAAGCTCATCCTCAGCAAGCGCCTCAGGCGACCTTATATTACTGTGTAAAAAATGCTCAAGAAGACCAGTTTTCTGAGCAATTACAACGTTTATGTGCTGCGTTACCTACTATCACTTTGCAGTTGCATTGCAGTGATCAGTACGGGCATTTAACGGCTGATAAGGTCCTGCAGGGTCAATCTGCGGATACCCATATATGGTTCTGTGGCCCACAAAAGTTTGCTCAAGCGTTACAACAGGGTATGCAAGCGCAGGGCAGTCCCGCAGGTCACTTTCATAAAGAATACTTCCAGATGCGTTAAGGCTGGATGCTGACGAGCGGTGTGCTCAGCATGCCGCAGAGCGCGCATCAGGCTATTGAGTATCGGTTGAGTGATACAGCCATTCAATCTCAGGGTAATTAGCAAAGGCACTGGGAAATAGATATTCGCCACTAAAAAATGGCGCATTCACCTGCTGCCACTCTGGCTGAAAAGCAATGGCAGTATGCTGCAGCGCATCGGCTAACAGTGTGGTGCAATATAAATGCTCCATGCTGCGTTCTGCCAAGACAAAGGGCTGCTGCAACTGCTGCAAGACGCGTTGGGCCGCGCGCTGGTTTTCCTGCTGGGTGACGAAATAAGGTCGCGCGATGGCAAAACTGTATGCCAATTGAGGAGCAATAAACTCAGTCAGTGTTGAGGTGAGTACTTGATCACTGCGCTGCGGATCATCATCGGTTGTGGCATGCGCAATCAGCGGCTCAGGCTGCAGGCTGACCACCATGCCGATATGGGAAAACTCACTGTGACTGAGGTTTTGAATCAGCTGACTTTCAGCGGAGGTACCCGAGCGAAACACCCAGTCCCCCACAGCTAATGGCGGCAGCGTCGCTGTTGAAAAAGCAGGACGCACTGCCGGCGCTGGCGTTATATAGAACAGCATCACCAGGCCAAGGATTGCGCTGATCAATAGCACAATTCGCAGAGGCTGTTGTTTGAGCCTGACTAGAGTGTTGAGCATGCTGATCGAGCAAACCTTAGAGGGATACTTTCCAGCCATCCTCGGTTTTTGCTAATGCAATATTTTCCTTTTTAAAAGGGGCATCCTCTTTTTTGTAGTGAATGGTCGCTACTAAACTGGCACGAGTCTTATCATCGTTGTATTCGGTTTTAGAGTAAGAGACATCTTTCACCCCGCCAAAACGTATAGCGCGGGCGCTGTTATCTGCCAGCATCATGCTCAATTTTCCACGTATTAAAGCCTGCTGTTCTTGTCCTGCATCTGTTGGTATTTCTAGCGTTTTCATCACGCCATCAATGTCATTGGCTAGCACCGCATCAACATAGTTCTGCGCTACTTTTTCAGGTGAATTGCTAGCTGAACAGGCGATTAACAAGGCTGCAGTCAGCAGCATAAAAATACCATTACGAAGAATTTGCATTGGAGTTCCTTGAGGAAGGGGAATGTGAGTGTGCAGTATAACTGCTGCCATATTGGAACAAGAACATTGCGAATAGTTTTCTTTTTGTGGGTTTTTTGTTGCGTTATATGGGTTATATAAAAATAAATGGATAACAGTATGCTTTTGCTAGACGACCGGTCTAATTTTGTTTATTCTAGCTGTCATGAAGACTACCTACGATGATACCCGTCAGCATTTACTTGATACCGGCCACCAGATTATGGCGGCTAAGGGTTTTTCTGGTGTGGGTTTAAATGAAATCTTACGCAGTGCAGGTGTGCCTAAGGGGTCGTTTTACCACTATTTTCCATCTAAAGAACTCTATGGCCAAGCTGTATTGGAGGCATACTTTTGTGCCTATTTAGATGCGCAAAAGCAGCGCTTTAACAACTCGCAGATCCCTGCCGCTGAACGTTTGTTAGGCTATTGGCAACAATGGTTAATTGGCAATAGCGGTGCGAGCCATGAGCAGAAATGTTTAGTGGTTAAACTCAGCGCAGAAGTGGCTGATTTATCTGAAGCGATGCGCTTAACTTTGCGCGATGGTACTGATCAGGTGATTGAGCAGTTGGCTGATTGCATTCGTGCGGGTCAAGTGGATGGCTCACTGGCTGTGATTGATGCCGATACCACCGCAGTGATGCTTTATCAATTGTGGCTGGGCGCCAGTTTGCTGGCGAAATTACATCGTACCAGTGTGCCAATGGAGCAAGCGATGCAAATGACACGGACGGTATTACTCGGTTAATTAAGCGAACTGTGCCCGCTGTATGTGGGTTGTATTTTTAATATATAAAATAGACGACTGGTCTAATTATGCGACCAGCGTTGCCCTTCAATAGGAGTCACCGCTAGCATGTTTAATTTTGATTTTTATAACCCAACTCATATCAGCTTTGGTGAAGGAAGCATTGCTAAATTAGATGCTTTAGTACCCGTCGATGCCAAAGTGATGCTGCTGTTTGGTGGGCAAAGTGCCCAGCGCACCGGCACCTTAGATGAAGTACAAAAAGCGTTAGGCGAGCGCCAAGTCCGTTTGTTTGGTGGTATCGAAGCCAACCCAACCTATGAGAAATTGATGGAAGCGGTACAGATAGTGCGTGATGAGAAGATTGACTTCTTGCTTGCGGTCGGCGGTGGCTCAGTGATTGATGGCACTAAGTTTGTTGCTGCTGCAGTGCCTTATGCGGGTGAACCGTGGAATATTCTGCTCACTGGTGGTCGTGATATTAAGCAAGCGCTGCCAATTGGTACTGTGCTGACGCTGGCGGCAACCGGTTCTGAAATGAATAATGGCAGTGTTATTACCCGTAAATCTCTGCAATCTAAATTGCCTTTCCATAGTGACTTGGTCTTCCCGAAATTCTCTATTCTTGATCCCGCGAAAAGCTTTACTTTGCCTGAGCGCCAAGTGGCCAACGGCGTGGTTGATGCCTTTGTGCATATTATTGAGCAATATTTAACCTATCCAGTGAATGCACCGGTGCAAGACCGCTTTGCTGAAGGTCTGCTACAAACCTTGATTGAGCAAGGCCCGTTAGCGTTGAGCCAGCCCGATAATTATGAAGTGCGCGCTAATCTGATGTGGGTCGCCACTTTAGCCTTAAATGGTTTGATTGGTGCAGGTGTGCCACAAGACTGGTCTACGCATTTAATTGGTCATGAGCTGACTGCTCTATATGGCCTAGACCACGCACAAACCTTAGCGGTTATTTTACCGGCAATGATGCAGGAGCGACGTGAAGCCAAGCGTGAGAAGTTATTGCAGTACGCAGAGCGCGTTTGGAACCTGCGTGATGGTGATGCCGAGCAGCGCATTGATGCTGCGATTGAAAAAACCCGTGCATTCTTTGAAAGCCTTGGTGTAAAAACCTACCTTAAAGATTACAACCTCGAGCAAGCTGCTGTTGAAAAAGCGCTAGAGCAGCTTGAGCAGCACGGTATGCTGAAACTGGGTGAGCATCAGGATATTGATCTCATCGTTAGTCGTCGTGTGCTAGAAGCCAGTCTTTAATTATATTTTTAGGGGTTTTTATCAGCTTATTACAAGACAGTAAGCTGCGTTGATTATCCAATGCTAAGCGGTCCATCGAGGTAAATACACTGACTGGTAAAGCAGAGGTGCCTCGCTGGACTGCGCCGTACGTATAAGTTTTTTTGTAATGATGACATATTGGACTGGTGACGGTGAATTTGAACTGCATTTTAATTCTAAGTTCTTGCGGCTGTATTATTAGCTTATTTAGATTCTGACACTAAATGACTGACTTTTATTGCAGCTTATCTTTTCGCTAGGATGACCAAGCTATGAATACACTTTTAAACAAAAACACAGAAAAAACTGATCAGGCACTTGCAGCCATAGCCCATATGCCCACCAACAGCCTCGCTGTTTTAATGGATGATGATTTTGCTCAGGGCTTAACTGATGCTGACTTTATGCGTATCGCTGTATTGCTGGCGCAGAAAAGTTACAACGAAGGCGGCTGCCCCATTGGCGCGGTGATTGTGCATAACGCCACCGGTAAAATCGTCGGTAAGGGCCACAATACCTTGACCCAAGAAAACCACCCTTACAACCACGGTGAAACCTCAGCGATTCGTGATGCGGGCCGAATGGATTTTAGTCAGACTACGATTTATACCAGCCTCAGCCCTTGTGTTGTCTGTGCAACGCTAGTCTATATGCGCGGATTCAGTCGTGTTGTGGTGGGTGATATCACCAATGCCTCGGGTACTGAAGCGCTGCTGGCTGAGAAGGGTGTGCAGGTGGATATTCTGGAGGATCAGCAAGGTATCGAGACCTATGCACGCTTTCGCGCAGAAAAGCCGGAGCAAGACTTAGAGGATTGGCAGGGGTTGAGTGCTGTGCATAAAGGCGCTTAATCAAGCTATGACGTATTGAATGCTTTTATTAAAGCATTATCGTTGGTAAGCCCTTACTGTCTCAATATTTGTACAAATTGAGACAGTAAGAGTCGTGAATGCTAATCTCATCTCAATAATTGAGGTTATTGAGATATGAATATAAAAACGCCGCCCCCTGTTGTAGTGAATCCTTTCGCAACACTGACACAAAACTATCCCGATCAGCTTGAGGATTACCTTGAGTTTTATAGTCCTGTGGATAAAAAAGGCCGATATCTGCCTTACGATGAGCTACGGCACAGAATGGCGAGCGGACTCGATCATCAATTGGTGTGGTCTTTAACTCGATTATCGAGAACTAAACAGCAAGCCACTCTGATTGAGCTAGGCGAACCAGCGACACCCTGCGGCTATCTGTTAACGCCGTTGATCCAGCACGCCATTTCCGCAGTTGATAGACATACCACGACTGCATCACTTGAATGGATCAGCAGCAAAATTGATGAGAAATCGCAGCTTGAATATTTGCTCAATGATTTAGTTGAAGATGAATCGATTAGTAGTAGTCAGCTGGAAGGTGCTGCCACCACTACGCAAGTGGCTAAAGAGCTGATCAAGCGCAATCGCAAGCCACGTTCAGAAGATGAGCGGATGATTGTTGGCAACTATAAAATGATGCTGCACGCTTGGGAAATGCGCGATCAACCGTTGTCTTTAGACTTGATTACTGAACTGCATAAAATGGGTGTTGAAGGCATTGATGATGATGCTTATGCGCCAGGATATTTCAGGCAGTCAAACACTATTCATGTCGTCAATGCAGACGGTGCAATCGTACACACGCCGCCTTCTTGTGAAAATCTTGCAAGCAGGTTGCAGCACATTGTTGATTGGGCGAATGTTAACCACGATGCAGTGGAGTCAGCTGTTTATATCCACCCCCTGATCAAAGCGATTGTTCTGCACTTTTGTATTGGCTACGAGCATCCTTTTAAGGATGGTAACGGCCGCGTTGCTCGGGCTTTGTTCTATTGGTTTATGTTTAAAAAAGATTTTTCAACCTTTAGATATATTGCAATCAGTGTCTTATTAAAAAAAGCCCCAGTGAAGTACGGTAAAAGCTATCTGCATACTGAAACGGATCAAATGGATCTGACCTATTTTATCGAGTACCAAGCAGGGATTATCATTCGAGCGATTGA
>DATERS010000048.1:0-8954 GCA_035271365.1 Thiopseudomonas sp. | reverse complement strand
TTATCGCAATTTAACTGTGCCAGCCCGACGTCAGCATTTTCATCATTTTATGAAAGATATCCATCAGCGCTTATTTCGCGTGGTGGGCAGCGCTCAGCCGCTGCAGAAAATTGCTAAAGAGCTGAGTGGTGAAATTAAAGTGCTGTGTTTTGACGAATTGTTTGTCAGTGATATTGGCGATGCAATGATTCTGGGTGGCTTATTTCAAGCGCTGTTTGCTCAGGGTTTAGTCATAGTGGCAACCTCGAACCAGCCTCCTAGCGATCTCTACAGTGATGGCTATAACCGTGGGCAGTTGCTGCCGGCTATTGCTGCCATTGAGAAACATATGGTCTTGGTCAATGTCAATGGTGAGCAAGACCACCGTTTGCATGCAGGGCCGACCACGCAGCGCTATTGGATTAAAACGCCTGAGCAGGACAGTGTCATGCCCGAACTCTTTGCACGCTTGAATGACGGGCAAGCATTTGAACAGGGTGATTTGGTTTTAGGCCAGCGCACTTTAGTTACCCAGGCTTATTCGGAGAGCGTGCTGTGGTGTGAGTTTGCTCAGTTGTGCGAACAGCCGTTTGCCGCTCAAGACTTTATGTTGCTCTGTGATCGCTTTCAGATGTTGCTGATTAGTGCGATTCCTGCTTTAGGTGGTGAACAGCAGGTGGCAAAAATTGCCCGCGGCACTGAAGATGCGGCGCAGCGTGTGGATGCCGGTGATCGAGAGCTGCCGATGTTGGCTCCAGGTGATGACGGTGTACGGCGCTTTATTGCTTTGATTGATGAGTGCTATGACCGTCGTATACCTGTGTATATTGAAGCCGGTGTGGCATTGGAAGAACTGTATGTAAACGGCTATTTGGCTTTTGCCTTTCGTCGCACCTACAGTCGGCTTAAAGAGATGCAATTAGAAAGTTTTGCAAAGTACTGAGTGAGGCTTTGTTATAGTGCTTATTATTTTTGATATTGATGAAAAGGAAGCGTCGCATGCATGTGGGTATCCGTCTGCTGGGTTTAGCCAGTCTGATCTTTCTAACCGCCTGTTCATCACGCGCCCCTGTGACTGAATCTGCTCCCGCACCTCGCGCTACGGCTGCTGTGAAGCTATTTGACCCCGCCGCTGATGATGTGTTGTTTCGTGCGATTGGTCTGGTCGGAACACCTTATGTCTGGGGGGGTAATACCCCGGCTTCAGGCTTTGATTGCAGTGGTTTGATTGGTTTTGTGTTTAACGATGTCGCGGGTATTCGCTTACCCAGAACTACTCAGCAAATGATCCAGATGAAAGGTCAGAGCATCGCCCGTAGCAAATTGCGCAGTGGCGATATTCTGTTCTTTAGTACTGCAGGGCATGGACGCGTCAGTCATGCCGGTATTTATGTGGGTGAAGGGCGTTTTGTGCATGCACCTTCTTCAGGCGGTACGGTGCGCTTGGATAGTGTTGATTCTAAGTATTGGAATAACGCCTATTTGCAAGCGAAGCGTGTATTAAGCAGTGAAATGCTGGTAGTGAATCCTTAAATAAAATCTATATGTTGCTGTGTTTTTAAGTGATATGTGCACAGTCAAAGAATAAGAGAGTTGATATGAGTGAAGAACAACGGCCGCGTATTGGCATTATTGGTACCGGTGCCATCGGTGGTTTTTATGGCTTAATGCTGGCGCGTGCCGGTTTTGACGTACAATTTTTATTGCGCAGTGAATATGCTGCTGTCAGCCGCAATGGCTTGCGTGTTAATAGTGCTGTGCACGGTGAATTGTATTTGCCAAAAGTACAGGCCTGGAATGATCCAGCGCAGATGCCCAAATGCGATTGGTTATTTGTCGGGGCAAAAACCACCAGCAATGCTGAGATGGCACCCATTATTAATCAGGTGGCCGCTGCTGGCGCTAAAGTGGTGCTATTACAAAATGGTTTGGCTGTTGAAGAGCAAGTGCGTCCTTTACTGGACCCGCATCTACATTTATTAGGTGGGTTGTGTTTTATCTGTGTGCATCGCAGCGCGCCCGGTGTGATTGAGCACCAATCGCAAGGTGGTGTGAACTTGGGTTATCACAGTGGCCCAGCCACAGAAGAAGAGGGTTATGCCATTGTGCAGCAAGGTGCTGGGTTTTTTCAGCAGGCTGGACTTGAGTCCAAGGCAGCGCTGAAATTACAGCAAGCGCGCTGGCAGAAGCTGGTGTGGAATATTCCTTATAATGGTTTATCAGTTCTGCTCAATAGCAATACTGAGCAATTAATGAACGAGCCTCACAGCCGCCAATTAGTGACTGACTTAATGGAAGAGGTGATGGCCGGTGCTGCAGCCTGTGGTTATCCGTTACCTGAGAACTTAGTGCAGGGGATGCTTAAGTTTACTGACGCCATGCCTGCCTATCTGCCCAGTATGTACCATGACTTTAACCTCAAACGAGTGATGGAATTACAGGCTATTTATCGCGCACCGCTTGAAGCAGCTCAGGCTGCTGGTTGTGCTATGCCAAAAACCAGTATGCTGCTACAAACACTAGACTATTTGTCAGCTCAGTAAATGGTTCTGGCGCAGCGTATCCATCGCCTGATTGATCCGCTGTAAACGCTCTGTGCAGCCGCCGCGATCGGGATGGTGGCGGCTGACCAGTTGTCGATAGTGATGACGCAACTGGTGCGCACTGAGTGACTGCAAGGGTTGCTCAATTCCTAGTTCAGTTAATGCATCAGTGACTTGTGGTGATTGAGTTAAACGGTTGAGACCGCCATACAGCAGTTGCTCAACGGCAGCGCGATCAGTGCTGGTCAGCTGACTTAAATCTAAATAATAGCTACGTAACGCATCGCGGTGATCAATGGCTTGGCTGCTGGTTGCATCTTGCACAATCAGAGCGTGCAGTTGAATACGCAGTGGGCTGATCAGCAGATCATACTCGCCCACACTGCGCAGCGTGTCGCGCAATACGTACAGAGCATGAAACAGAATAAAGTGTGTGCGAAATAAGCTTAAGGGGTCGCCTAAGTTAGCGTTGATAAACAGCGGGTGCTGCTGTTGTTTCAGCGCTTGAATCAGCGCGTATTCGCTTAAACCTGCGGGAGACTCTTGCAGTATCTGTTGCACTGTAGCGAGTAATTTAGTTTTTTCTAAGCTGGGCACAAAGTTGAGCTCGTCTAAGTCAGTCTGGCTAAAAGATTATCGGTAGAGTCTAGAGTGCTTGCTGAGGTGAGGCAATCAATCGGCTTTGACCGCTCAATCGACAGTCGCTGCAGTGCCGTCTGTGGCAAATCCCCCTCAGTTACAAGACAGCGCTAGGGTTTGTTCCGCGCAACAGGTAAAATGCTGGTTTTTTACCTGTTGCGGATCATGTCATGAGTAGTGTGTTAGCCAGTCAAAAGAAATTACAGAAACGTTTACAGCGCTTAGCCGGCGAAGCCGTGACTGATTTCAATATGATTGAAGAGGGCGACAAGATTATGGTGTGCTTGTCGGGTGGTAAAGACAGCTACGCCATGCTTGATGTATTACTGCATTTACAAAAAGTGGCGCCGGTTCGCTTTTCTCTGGTTGCGGTGAATATGGACCAGAAACAGCCCGGTTTCCCTGAGCATGTCTTGCCGGCCTATTTAGAATCAGTGGGTGTGGAATACCATATTATTGAAAAAGACACCTACTCAGTGGTGAAGGAAAAGATCCCAGAAGGCAAAACCACCTGCTCGCTGTGTTCACGTCTACGCCGCGGTACGCTCTATACCTACGCCGATGAAATAGGTGCAACCAAAATGGCGCTGGGTCATCATCGTGATGATATTTTAGAAACCTTTTTCTTAAATATGTTCTTTGGTGGCACTCTAAAAGCTATGCCGCCGAAATTGCTCTCGGATGACGGGCGTAACGTGGTGATTCGTCCTTTGGCTTACTGCAAAGAAAGTGATATTGCTGAGTATGCACAGATACAGGGTTACCCGATTATTCCGTGCAATTTATGTGGCTCGCAAGAAAACTTACAGCGCCAAGTGGTTAAAGGTATGCTGCAAGAGTGGGAGCAAAAAACGCCGGGCCGTTTGGATATTATGTTCCGTTCACTGCAAAACGTGGCACCGTCACAATTGGCGGATCGCCAGTTGTTTGATTTCGCCAGTTTAAGCATTGATACACAGGCGCAGCCGCGTTATTTAGATGTGATGAGCCTGTAAAAGGTCAATTTAATGACAGCTCACAGATGATTGTGCGGCTGTAATGCATTAAAGGCCTGACAAGACTGTTATTGTGCTGGTTGGCTTAGTTATTGCTTTGATTATGCCAATATTGGTTTATTGTAGGTGCATCACTATGGCGACCACGGACTTTTTATTACAATCTTCCACGCCGTCCAAGCGTGTGCAGCCGGCTATGCAGGATAAAGTAGCGAATCAACGCAGCGCAACGCCAGCGCCAGCGCAGAGCTTTTCATCGGTCTATGCACAGCAGCGTTCAACTCATGCTAGTCAGCAGCAAGCGCAGCAGGCTAAGCAGCGTGATGCTGTGCTAGAACAAAATCAGCAGCAGGCCGCTCGACACACCACCTCAAAGTCGGCTGCACAGCCGACAAAAGATAAAACAGTTGCTCCGAATAAAGAGCCGGTGAGCTCTGAAAGGGTCGAGACTGAGTCATATCAGAGTGCTAGCGATGCAGAGGTCAAACAGACTGACGCAGTGCCATCGCAGGTTCAGACAGTTCAAACTGAAAAGCCTGAGCAGGATTTACTTGATCCTTTATTGCTGATGGCGATGACAGTCATGCCAACAAACTATGCTGCAGAGGCTGATGTGGATCTTGAGCCTGAGCTTGAAGTTGAAGCTTTGTTAAACGATTCCGCAGTTGGCTTGGAGCTTGTCAGTACCGATGCAATAGCGTCGGATCAAGATAAGTTGGCTGCCGTGACAGATGAGAGTGTTATTGAGGGTTTTGAGTCGGTTCAAGGGTTTGCCGTGACTGAAGCGGGCAACAGTAAAGTGACCACAGTGCCGAGCGCAACTCAACAATTCAGTTTAGATGGCGAGCAAGAGCCGAGTGATACGGATAAGTTGCAGTTTAAAGCTGATGCGACGAATACCTCAGCAAGCAAGAGCGTTAAAGACGATATGACAAGCGACTCAGATAAGTCCGCGCTTTTGGGCACGTCATCAGCCAAGTCATTTGATGCTTTTATTGAAAAAAGTCATGCTGATAAAAACAGCTCAGAAGTACTGCCTGAAACACTCAAGGCCGCGCCTGAGACCTTGTTGAATAACAAGGCAGTCACACCGGCTGACACGATTCGAGCAGATTTGCAGTCGCGTGCTGAGCCGTTACTGACCGCACAAAGTGTGCGCCAAGTGCCTGGCGCGGCCATGTCTATGCAGCAGCCCGGCTGGACCCAGGAAGTGACGGATAAAGTGATGTGGATGTCGTCGCAAAACCTGCGCTCGGCAGACATTAAGCTTGATCCGGCTGAGCTGGGACGTTTGGATATCAAAGTGGATATCACGCAGGACCATACGCAGATCAGCTTTAGCAGTGCCAACGCCAGTGTGCGCGAGTCTTTAGAGTCACAGATGTATCGCTTGCGTGAGATGTTTAATCAGCAAGGCATGCAGAATGTGGATGTGAATGTCTCCGACCAATCATCGCGTGAGCAGTCCGATACGCAAGCACAGGCTGCATCTCAAGGACGCTCAGGTACGAGCACAGATAATACTGAGGAAACGCAGCAGCATGTGACCTCGATTCGCGAGCAACATGATGGAAGACTGGGTTTAGTTGACTATTACGCCTAATCAATCCTGCATCCTGTGTTTAGGCTGGTAAACTGTTGCACATAATTTTTAAATAATGGTACGGACATGGCAAAACAACCTGACACCTTAGGACCAGCAACGGCGGCACCGAAAAAAAGCAATATAAAAATGATTGTGTTGTTGGTCGTTGCTTTGCTTTTAGCGATTGCGCTTTCGGTAGGTGGCACATGGTTTTTCTTGGGGCAGTCAGCGGACTCGCCTGAACGTGAGTCGACGCTTGAGGTTGCAGTTAAACAGCAAGCGATTTATGAGGTGTTAACGCCGGCCTTTGTGGTGAACTTTAAAAGCCAAGGTAAATCCCGTTATTTACAGGTCAGTGTCGCGCTGATGGCACGTAATAAGGCTGATCTGGATGCATTGAAAATACATATGCCAACACTGCGCAATCAGTTGGTGATGTTGTTTTCCAGCCAAGAATTTGAAGAGCTGAATACCCCGCTCGGTGTTGAGTTGCTAAAACAAAAAGCAACTGTGGCAGTGCAAGAGTTAGCGCTGATTGAGGTGGGTAAACCTGTGGTTGAACAAGTGTTATTTACCAATGTTGTCATGCAGTAAAACCTTGATAGGAACAACTTAAAATGGCAGTACAAGACTTACTTTCACAAGACGAAATTGATGCCCTATTACATGGCGTTGATGATGGTCTTGTGGATACCAATGACGACGATGTTCCGAACTCAATTAAGCAGTACGACTTAACCAGTCAAGATCGTATTGTGCGTGGGCGTATGCCGACGCTGGAAATGATTAATGAGCGGTTTGCGCGCTATACGCGTATCAGTATGTTTAACCTGCTGCGACGCTCAGCGGATGTCTCAGTCAGTGGTGTGCAGGTGATGAAGTTTGGCGAGTATGTGCACTCCTTGTATGTGCCGACCAGCCTGAACTTAGTGAAAATGAAACCCTTGCGTGGTACCGCTTTATTTATTCTAGATTCGCGCCTTGTATTTAAATTGGTGGATAACTTTTTTGGCGGTGATGGCCGTCACGCGAAAATTGAAGGCCGTGAGTTTACCCCCACTGAGTTGCGTGTGGTGCGGATGGTTTTAGATCAGGCTTTTGTTGATTTAGAAGAAGCTTGGCATGCGATTTTAGATGTTAAGTTTGAGTATATGAACTCAGAGGTGAACCCAGCGCTGGCGAATATTGTCAGCCCTAGTGAAGTGGTAGTGGTTTCGACCTTTCATATTGAGTTGGATGGCGGTGGTGGTGATTTGCATGTGACCATGCCGTATTCGATGATTGAGCCGATTCGTGAAATGCTCGATGCGGGCTTTCAGTCGGATGTGGATGATCAGGATGAGCGTTGGAGTAAAGCCATTCGTGAGGATATTTTAGATGTCAAAGTACCCTTGCACTCTACCGTGGTACGTCGGCAATTAAAGTTGCGCGATATTTTGAATATGAAACCCGGTGACATTATCCCCGTGGATATGCCTGAGACGATGTTACTGCGCGCCAATGGAGTGCCAACCTTTAAGGTTAAGCTTGGGGCAAATCATGGCAACTTGGCCTTACAAGTGCTTGGCCCTGTAATTAAAAATCGCTGATTGGGCTGTATTGGCCTGTTGAGAAAAGACTATGAATGACGAAAACGAACAGATTTCCAGTGACGATCAAGCCCTTGCTGACGAGTGGGCAGCGGCCTTATCTGAAGCCGGTAATGATACCGATCAAGATGAGATTGATGCCATGCTGGCTGAAAGCTCAGGCCCTGCTAAAGCACCAATGCAAGATTTTCCTGATCAGCCCCATGCTGGTGATGCAATCACCACCTTAGGTGGCCCCAACTTAGATGTTATTTTGGATATTCCGGTGAGCATCTCAATGGAAGTTGGCAGTGCCGACATCAGTATTCGCAACTTACTGCAGCTCAATCAAGGCTCGGTAGTGGAGCTGGATCGCCTCGCCGGTGAGCCTTTAGATGTGCTGGTCAACGGCACTTTAATTGCACACGGTGAAGTGGTTGTGGTGAATGAAAAGTTTGGTATTCGTTTGACTGATGTGATCAGCCCAAGCGAACGTATTAAGAAGTTACAGTAAGTCGATGCGCTTTTTTATCCTACTGATGCTGGCCAGCTCAAGTGCTTGGGCTGCAGATAGTGCCGTCCTCAATAAATTTGTTGAGCCTAAGGCGCTGCCTGCAAGCTCGGGTGTATTGGATGTCGCTCCGGTCAGCGGCCAGTTATTGCAACTGGTATTGGGCTTGATGTTGGTCATCGGTTTGATTTTTTTACTGGCATGGTTGGTGCGTCGTATTCAGCAAAGCCTGCCGGTTAAAAGCTCCAATCAAGTGATTTCCTTATTGGCCAGTCAGGCCTTAGGGCCGCGCGATCGATTACTCTTGGTGCAAGTGGGTAAGGAGCAGATTTTGCTGGGCTTAACCCCCGGTACGATTACGCCACTGCATGTCTTGCAAGAGCCAGTGGATATCAGTGCGCCGGAGGGCAATATGACTTCAGCCTTTGCTCAGCGCTTAGCTAAGGTGTTAAAAACCTCCGCAAAGGATAAGTCATGATCGCTTTAATGCTGCGTTTAGTCTTAGCCAGCGGATTGTTGTTTTTGACAACAGGTGTGTTTGCTGCGGATAATCCATTATCGATTTCAGCGATTAAATTAACCACGGATGCGGCAGGTCAGCAAGAGTACTCAGTTAGCTTACAAATTCTGCTGATTATGACAGCGCTGGGCTTTATCCCAGCCTTTGTCATGTTAATGACCTGTTTTACGCGGATTATTATTGTCTTTTCAATCTTGAGACAGGCGCTGGGTTTACAGCAAACACCTTCTAATCAGATTTTAGTGGGTCTGACGATTTTCTTAACCTTGTTTATTATGGCGCCGGTCTTTGAGCGTATTAATGAAGATGCTTTACAGCCGTATTTAAATGAGCAAATTGGCGTGCAAGAGGCGTTAACGGCCGCTGAGCAGCCGATTCGAGGCTTTATGCTGGCGCAAACCCGCGAGACTGACTTAGAGCTGTTTGTGCGCTTATCCAAACGCACTGATATTGTCTCGGCTGAAGAAACACCCTTGGTGATTTTGATTCCAGCCTTTGTCACCTCAGAGTTGAAAACGGCGTTTCAGATTGGTTTTATGATTTTTATCCCGTTTTTGATTATTGACTTAGTGGTGGCCAGTATCTTAATGGCGATGGGTATGATGATGCTGTCG
>DATERS010000047.1:0-37084 GCA_035271365.1 Thiopseudomonas sp. | reverse complement strand
GTACGACCAATCGGACTTTGGTCAATATCCACAACTTTATCGAGCAACTCTACGCCTTCGATTGATGTGTAAGGTGCAGCTTCTAAGGTGGTCGCACCATTGAGCGCCGTGGCCATCAGTGGATATAGTGTGTTATTGATCAGGGTTGATTTACCTGAGCCCGATACACCGGTAATGCAGGTTAGTAGGCCCAGCGGAATCTCAAGGTCAACATTCTGCAGGTTATTGCCACTGGCACCGTATAAACGCAGCATTTTTTCTGGGTTAACCGGTGTGCGTTCGGCAGGGTAGGTGATTTGCACCTTGCCTGATAAGTACTGACCCGTTAGCGAGTTGGGGTTAGCCATGACTTCAGCGGGCGTACCTTGGGCAACGATTTCACCGCCATGGACACCTGCGCCAGGGCCGATATCGACAACATAGTCAGCCATGCGAATCGCATCTTCATCATGTTCAACGACAATTACGGTATTACCGATTTTGCGTAGATGATCCAGCGTATGCAGCAAGCGTTCGTTATCACGTTGATGCAAACCAATGGAGGGTTCATCAAGGATATACATCACGCCAACCAGTCCCGCACCGATTTGACTGGCTAAGCGAATACGCTGCGCTTCACCACCGGACAAGGTGTCGGCACTGCGATTCAGCGTCAGATAATTCAAGCCGACGTTCACCAGAAACTGTAAGCGCGCACTGATCTCTTTAAGAATTTTCTCAGCGATTTCACCGCGTTTACCGGGCAGGGCTAGGGTAGAGAAATACTCAAAAGCTTCACCAATCGGCATCGAGGTGATGGTCGGTAAGGTGTTTTCGCCAACCCAGACGTGACGTGCTTCACGGCGCAAACGCGTACCGTGGCAGTCAGGGCAGGATTGTGTGCTTAAGTACTTACCCAGCTCTTCACGCACGGTATTGGATTCAGTTTCACGGTAGCGGCGCTCTAGATTGGGTACTATGCCTTCAAAAGAGTGCGAACGTTTAACGATATCACCACGGTCATTTAGATAGCGGAACTCAATTTCTGTTTTGCCTGTGCCATGCAAAATAACCTCTTGCGTGGCTTGATCTAGCGACTCAAAGGGTTCTTCAAGGCTGAAATCGTAATGCTCAGCCAGTGAATTGAGCATCTGGAAATAATAGACATTACGTCGATCCCAGCCGCGAATTGCACCTTCCGCCAGTGTCAGCTCACCATTGACCAGGCGCTTGATATCAAAGAACTGCTTCATGCCTAAACCATCACAGCTTGGGCAGGCGCCGGCTGGGTTGTTAAAGGAAAAGAGTTTGGGCTCCAGCTCACTAATAGCATGACCACAATGCGGACAGGCAAAACGTGCGGAAAACACCATCTCTTCACTGCCGTCATCATCCATGGATGCGACTAAGGCAATACCATCGGTGAGGCGCAGAGCTGTTTCAAAAGATTCGGCTAAACGTTGCGCGAGGTCTTCACGCACTTTAAAGCGGTCCACTACCACATCAATCGAATGTTTCTTTTGCTTATCCAGTTTGGGCACATCATCGATTTCATAAAGGGTGCCGTTCACGCGCACACGGACAAAACCTTGCGCACGCATTTCTGCAAAAATAGATAGATGTTCACCTTTGCGCTCACGCACTACCGGAGCTAGCAGCATTAAACGTGTTTCTGCTTCACGGCCCAGTACCAAGTCGACCATTTGGCTGACGGTTTGTGCTTCAAGCGGCACATGGTGATCTGGGCAATGAGGTATGCCTGCGCGTGCATAGAGCAGGCGCAAATAGTCATAAATTTCGGTGATGGTACCCACAGTTGAACGCGGGTTATGTGATGTCGACTTTTGCTCAATAGAAATAGCGGGTGATAAACCTTCAATGGTATCAACGTCCGGCTTTTCCATCATCGATAAAAACTGTCGCGCATAGGCAGACAATGATTCGACATAGCGGCGCTGACCTTCGGCATACAAAGTATCAAACGCCAGTGATGACTTGCCCGAACCTGATAGACCGGTAATCACAATCAGCTTATTTCGAGGTAAGTCGAGATCAATATTCTTTAAATTATGGGTGCGAGCCCCACGAACTACTATGGTATCCACTGCATTCCTCGCGTTGCGAGCGTAAACGGATGAGTATACGGGTTAGAGGGAGGCTGCGGCAAAGTCTTCGTCCTGCTAGAATTGCGCGTCTAATTTGGGGAGGTGTCATGCAGGATCATAATAGTGACGCAATGAATGCTCAAGAACGGCGTGCAGCCAGTGGTTTATCATTGGTGTTTGCCTTTCGTATGTTGGGCATGTTTATGGTACTGCCGGTTTTAGCGACCTATGGGCAAGACTTAACCGGGGCAACACCGTTTTTATTAGGATTGGCGATTGGTGCTTATGGTTTGACTCAGGCTCTGCTGCAAATACCTTTTGGCATGCTGTCGGACCGTGTCGGTCGTTTGCCCATTATTTATCTGGGTTTGTTGATTTTTGCCGCCGGTAGTGTTGTTGCAGGGATGTCTGATTCAGTCTGGGGTGTGATTGCTGGACGGGTGTTGCAAGGTGCGGGGGCTATTTCAGCTGCGGTAATGGCTTTATTATCAGATTTAACCCGTGAGCAACACCGCACTAAGGCTATGGCCATGATTGGTATCAGTATTGGTATCTCTTTTTCTGTGGCGATGGTGGTGGGGCCGTTGGTGACTCGTGGTTTTGGTTTATCCGGTTTGTTTTGGTTAACCGCAGTGATGGCCTTGCTAGGCATGGTTATTATTGCTGTGGCTGTGCCTAAGCCCGCGCAACAAGTGCGTCATCGTGAGTCAGGCGTGGCCAAAGATGCATTATCAGCCACGCTGAGTAATGTAGCGTTGTTGCGTTTGAATTTTGGTATCTTTGTTTTGCATGCGTTATTGATGGCCAGCTTTATTGCGCTGCCTTTAGCCTTAGTCGATCAGGGTGGTTTGCCAAAAGAAGAACACTGGTGGGTCTATTTAGTGGCGTTATTTGTTGGTTTTTTTGCCATGTTGCCTTTTATTATCTACAGTGAAAAAAAGCGCCAGATGAAGCGTGTGTTTGTTGGTGCAATTAGCGTATTAATGGTCACTGAGCTGTTTCTATGGTTGTTTGCCGATAATCTGACATTGCTGATTATCGGTACTTTGGCATTTTTTACTGCATTTAACTTTTTGGAAGCATCCTTGCCGTCACTGATCAGTAAAGTTGCACCCGCTGGTGCGAAAGGAACGGCGATGGGAGTCTACTCCACTAGCCAGTTTCTAGGGGCTGCGTTAGGCGGCATGCTGGGTGGCTGGTTATTTAGCGTGGGTGGTGCGTCATTGGTTTTTGCTGGTTGTGCCGTACTTGCCGCACTTTGGCTGATTTTTGCTGCTAATATGCAAGAGCCGCCTTATGTCACTAGCGTGCGCTTGCCGGTATCCCCAGCAGCGATGCAAGAAACTCAATGGCTGACTGCGTTAAGTTCGCAAGCGGGAGTGATGGATGCTGTATTGGTGGCAGAGGAAGCTGCTATTTATGTGAAATTTGATACGCAAATAATAGATCGTGCATCTGTTGAGAGTTACCTTTAAGTAACGTGGCGTGCTGACCGTTTGGAGAAGAATATGGCTCGTGGAATTAACAAAGTAATTTTGATTGGTAATGTGGGCGGCGACCCAGAAACTCGTTATTTGCCCAATGGCAATGCGGTGACGAACTTGACGCTAGCGACCAGTGATAGCTGGCGCGATAAGCAAACCGGTCAAATGCAAGAGCGTACTGAGTGGCACCGAGTAACATTTTTTGGAAAAATTGCTGAAATTGCCGGTCAATATTTACGCAAAGGCTCCAAAGTTTATGTTGAAGGTCGTCTACAAACCCGTGAGTGGGAAAAAGATGGTGTGAAGCGCTATACCACTGAAATCATTGTGGATATCGGCGGCTCCATGCAAATGCTGGACAGTCGTGGCGATAATCAGGGTGATAATCGTCCTGCGTCTACTCCACAGCAGCAGTACGGACAACAAAATAATCAACAGCAGCAGAATCAGTACCAAACACAACCGCCGCAGCAACAGCAGCAATCACAGCCGCGCCCAACACCAACTGTGCAGCCTGAGCCACAGCCTGCAGCAGGCTATGATGAGTTTGATGATGATATCCCGTTCTGACGGTTATCTAACTGTGTACTGTAAATAATTTCGTAAGAAAAACTGCGGGGCTGATATGCAATTACGCTTGGTTTTGCTGGGTGGTGGTAACGCGTTAGGAAAAGCTTTGGTGCGCTTAGGTGCTGAGGAGGATATTTCTTTTTTGGCGCCAAAACCAGAAGAAGGTGCTTGGGATGCGTCCAGCTTAACCAGCCTGATTGATGAAGTGCGTCCGGATGCGGTGATTAACCTTGCCTACTATTACGATTGGTTTCAGGCCGGCGCGGTTGATCCAGAGCATTTTGTACCGCAGGAGCGTGCAGTTGAGCGTTTAGCGCAATTGTGTAAGCACTATGATTGCATTTTGTTGCAGCCATCAAGCTATCGAGTATTTGATGGTGTACGTGCTACCGCTTATAACGAAACCAGCGAGTGCAACCCCTTAAGTCCACGTGGACAAGCTTTAATGCGTATGGAGCAAAGCGTGCGATCGTTGTGCTCCAAGCATATTTTGCTGCGCATGGGCTGGTTATTGGATGACAGTCCTGAAGGCATGCTAGGTCGTGTGTTGCATCGTGCACAAGATCATGAGTTGCTAGAGATGGCTGATGATCGCCGCGGTAATCCAACACCGATTGAAGATGCTGCTCGCGTGTTTCTTGCGATATTAAAACAGCTGGATTGTGCTGCGCCGCTCTGGGGTACTTACCATTATGGTGCTCAAGAAGCGGCGACGGCATTGTCAGTTGCGCAGGCGATTTTAGCCGAAGCGCAAGCTTGGCGACCTGAGTTGAGCCAAGAGGTTGTGCCGCGCGCTCATGCCAGTTTTGCTGATGCAGATATTGAGCCGCAACATGGCGTGCTTGATAGTCGTAAGATCACCCATACTTTTGGCATTAAGCCACGGGCGTGGCGTACGGGGTTAGCAGACTTGCTGGATAGTTATTACCGCAATGTTTAATGCTTAAGTGTAGATTGTGTAAAGTTAAGCGCTAAGCAATTTTATTGAGTGCTGATTGTTATATTTAAAAGTCACAAAGTATTAAATATTAAGTGCTAGTTGTTGTGTTTTACAGTACATATAAAAACAGGCGCATTAAGCGCCTGTTTTGCATTATAAAGTCTAGTTATTAGAATTTATAACCAAGACCTAGCATGTAAACCCAAGGCTTCACATCAACGTTAACTTTAGCGCGGCCTAAAGTAGAATGGCTTGCATAAGCAGTGGTATCAATATCAATGTAACGAACTTGGCCGTTAACCATAATATTATCGGTTAGCATATAGTCAGCGCCAACCTGCGCTGCCAAACCCCATGAGTCTTTGATATTTAAACTGGTGAAGCCTCTTTGTTTGGCTGCACTGCTAACAGATTCATCAAAGAATGTGGTGTAGTTGATGCCAGCACCGACATAAGGCTGAAATACTGATTTGCTATCTAGCGGGTAGTAAACAGCGCTTAAGGTTGGTGGTAAGTGCTTAAAGCTGGCAAGTTTACCATCAGCAATTGTAGGTGCGGCTGTGCCTTTAATTTTTACATCATGACTAAAAGGGGTTGCTGCTAATAATTCAACACCCCAGTTGTCAGTCACCATATAAGCAAAGTTTAAACCCAGTTGTGTATCGTTGTTAAGTGTAGCTTTACCGCCTAAATTACCCAGCCCGCCTAAAACGCCACGGTCGCCTTTAACACCTGAGGTGCTTTCATGAGTTTGTACAGTGATCGCACCAGCACGAACGATAATATCGCCAGCTTGGTGAGCTTGAACAGCCGGTGCAGCAATAGCTAATGCCAGTAATGAAGAGGCAAATAAGGAAGTGCGCATAATATGCTCCATTGTGTAACTTATTTAGTATGTTGGTTGCTGATTATGTTACGTAATGGAACGCAACAAGACTTGATTCAAATCAATAAAGATCTGACTATCTAATTGACAGTGTAGCAAAGGTTCGAGTTTGTTATCTGTAATAGGCGATAAACCTAGTTTTGATTGGGTTCTGGACGAGGTATTTGCCATTATATTTATAGGATTTAATATGGTTTTAGCCTGGTGTTGCGTAACAAATGCAAAGCGTTGCAGCAATCACTGTCACAAAGCGTTAAACTCTCTCGCATATTTTTTCTTACTCCGTTGGAGCGTTTTATGTCACGCACGAGTTCACGCACGAGTTTAAGTCGTTTTCTGATTGAGCAAACACGTTCACATCAAACCCCGGCAGAGCTGCGCTTTTTAATCGAAGTGGTAGCACGTGCTTGTAAAATGATTAACCACCAAGTGTCGAAAGGCGCGCTGGGTGGTGTTTTGGGTAGTATGGGCACTGAAAACGTACAAGGTGAAGTGCAGAAGAAGTTAGACGTACTGTCTAATGAAATTCTGCTTGAGGCCAATGAGTGGGGCGGTCACTTAGCCGGCATGGCGTCTGAAGAAATGGATAATGCCTATCAGATTCCAGGTAAATACCCAAAAGGTTCGTACCTGTTGGTGTTTGACCCATTGGATGGTTCGAGCAATATTGATGTAAACGTATCGGTCGGTACGATTTTCTCAGTATTACGCTGCCCTGATCGCAATGGTGAAGAGGGTGATCTGGGTGAAGAAGCATTCTTGCAGCCGGGCACAGAGCAAGTAGCCGCGGGTTATGCCATTTATGGTCCACAAACCATGTTGGTTTTGACCTTAGGTAACGGCGTTAAAGGCTTTACTTTGGACACGGAGATGGGTTCATTTATTTTGACCAATGATGATATCCGTGTACCTGAAACCACTGCAGAATTTGCTATCAATATGTCCAATCAGCGTCACTGGGAAGCCCCTGTTAAACGCTATGTAGATGAGTTGTTGCAGGGTAAAGAAGGCCCGCTTGAGAAAGACTACAATATGCGTTGGGTTGCGGCGATGGTTGCTGACGTACACCGTATTTTGACCCGTGGTGGTATCTTTATGTACCCACGTGACAGCCGTGAGCCTGAAAAGCCTGGTAAGTTGCGCTTGATGTACGAAGCCAACCCGATGTCCTTTATTATTGAGCAGGCTGGCGGTGTTTCAACCAATGGCTATCAGCGCATTATGGATATTCAGCCTGAATCACTGCATGAGCGTGTTGCAGTATTCTTAGGTTCAAAAGAAGAAGTAGAGCGCGTCACTGGTTATCACACTAAGTAAATTGTGCAGGTCAGTTGTTAACCTTACAGAGTTAGGCAATGTCTGGTTGTGTAAGGTTTACTGAGTGTACTGATGTGTAGCGGTTGTATTATTTTGCAGGCTGCTCTTTATTTTCTAGAGCAGTGCTGTATTCCAGCGACCCTAAATGTTTTAGTTTTAGAGTCACTGAAGTACAGAGATATTGAAGCGTTTAATTAACGTTTAATATGTGAAATCTTCGTGCCTTCAATGCTCACCCCAGCCATCAGTCCTTGCTGGCTAAAGATAAACGCATAAGCATCGTTTTTCAGTGATGAAGTTGAAATATTTTTAGCGACACCCGCATCCACTACAGCAATAGTTGGACCCACGCCAAGTTCCCAGCCTTTAGTCTTTTCGATATAGTTAACCGCATCATCAGTCATTAAAAATACTGCATAGCCATAAGACTGCGCACCAATCTGTAAGCCCCATGAACCGGCAACAGAGTTGTAGTAATCAATCACTTGTGAGCCTTTGAGCAGTACGCCTTCACCGTAACTGCCGCCGAAAACCAGTCCTGCCTTAATCATATTAGGGAACACTAGAACTGCTTTGGCACTCTTTGAAAGTGTCTGGGCTACGGGTTCAGTTTTATAGAGTGTCTGCAACGCTTGCATAGAATCTCTATCCAAGTCTTCAGCCGTTGCTGCACTGGCCAGGTTCATCGCACTCATGGAAACGGTCGCTACCGCTGCAACCATAAATGCCATAAATGTATTTCGTAATTTATTCATTTTATTATCCTTTTTTGATAAGCATCCGAGCTTTTCCTGATCGCACAGGGGCGATCAAGTTCCTCGACAATACTTGGGTAAAAACTATATAGCTAGTTAAATAGTAAAGTGCTGTATCGACACGATCTATATATGTTTGTGCAGGTTGCGTGCTTATTCGGCCTATTTTTTAACTTAGGAACAGCAGGTCAGTTCAGCAGCCATAAGACATTGGCTTTAAGTTGGTGCTGTTCTCAGGTACGTTTTAATCCACAGGGGATTAGACTGAACAAAAACATATCAGTATTTTTAGTGATCAATAGTAAGAGGTGAGCGTGAAAGCATTATTACAGCGAGTGAGCCAAGCCAGTGTCAGCATTGAAGATGTTGAAGTGGCGCGTATTGCCGATGGCTTACTGGTGTTTGTAGGGATCGAACCGGATGATAATCAGCAAAGCGCAGAAAAGATGCTGCATAAACTGCTGAATTATCGGGTTTTTGCTGATGAGCAGGATCGTATGAATAAATCACTGACAGATACGCAGGGCGGTTTATTGCTGGTGTCACAATTCACCTTAGCTGCAGATACTCGCAGTGGTTTACGCCCTGGTTTTTCTACGGCGGCGGCACCGGCACAGGCAGAAGAGCTGTTTAATCAGTTGGTGGCTATGGCGCAACAGCGTCATCATCTTGTGCAAACAGGGCAGTTTGCGGCTGATATGCAAGTGCAATTGACCAATGATGGGCCCGTGACTTTTTTGCTTGAGGTTTAGCCCACGTGCCTATTAGAAACTGACTTGGTTATAGCCGCGCAGTCACCTCATTCAGTCGGTGGCTGCGCGTGATAGATGTTTCTTCCAGTCAGCCTCGACAGCAATTAATGTCGCTTGAGCTGCTTAAAGGCGCGGTTTTAATAAGCGCAAACTATTGAGAATGACTAATAAACTGGCGCCTAAGTCGGCAAATACCGCCATCCACATGGTGGCTTGACCACTGATGGCTAGGACTAAAAATACCAGCTTGATGGCAATGGCAAAGCCAATATTTTGCTTCAGCACAGTGGCTGTACGTTGTGATAAACGAATAAATTGCGGAATCTTACGTAAATCAGCATCCATAAGGGCGATATTCGCCGCTTCCACGGCACTATCTGAACCGGCTGCAGCCATGGCAAAACTGATATTAGCCTGAGCTAAGGCTGGCGCATCATTAATGCCATCACCCACCATACCGACCACCTGTTGAGCGTTGCTTTGCAGTTGTTGCACGGTGCGTTGCTTATCTTCCGGCAGCATTTCACCAGTGGCCTGCTGGATGCCCACTTGTGCAGCAATGGCATTGGCTGTGTGCTGATTATCCCCGCTGAGCATTAAGGTCTGCACACCCAGTGCGTGCAGTTGCGCAATGGCTTCAGCGGCTTGCTCGCGCAAGGTGTCGGCGACAGCAAAGCAGGCTAATACCTTCTGCTCTGTGGCCAGCATTACTACGCTTTGTCCTTGTTGCTCAAGGCCGAACAGCTGTTCTTCAAATTGCGTTGAGCTGATTTCTAGCTCTTTCATCAGGCGGTGATTGCCTAAGTAATAGCGTGTGTCATTGATGATGCCGCTGCTACCGCGCCCGAGCAGAGCTTGAAAATCGCTGACTTCAGACCAGTGCTCGTGCTGATCAAGAAACGCTTGCTCAATGGCCTGTGATACTGGGTGATCAGAGCGCGTGGCGAGGCTGGCAGCTAAGTGCTTGGCGTTGTTATCTGTATCACTGATCAACAGCGTTTGTGTCAGAACCGGTGTGCCATGAGTGAGGGTGCCGGTTTTATCAAAGGCAACAGTTGTGAGAGCTTTACCTTGCTCTAAAAACACGCCCCCTTTAATTAAAATACCTTGGCGCGCGGCTTGAGTTAAAGCGCTGACCACCGCAACAGGGGTTGATATCACCAGCGCACAAGGGCAGGCAATCACTAATAACACTAAGGCTTTATACAGTGAGATAGACCACAGTCCAGCAAAAAATAAGGGCGGCACAACAGCGACTAAGCAGGCAATACCGACAACAATGGGCGTGTAAATTTTAGCAAAGCGATCAATAAAACGTTGGGTGGGTGCGCGGCTGGCTTGTGCTTCTTCAACGGCATGGATAATCCGCGCTAGGGTTGAATTATCGCGGGTGGCGGTTGTGACATATTCTAAAGCGCCTTGCATATTGATGCTGCCGGCAAATAAAGGGCTATCCACACTTTTTTCCACCGGCAGACTTTCACCGGTAATGGGTGCTTGGTTAACGCTTGAGTGACCACTGACTACTGTGCCATCAAGGGGTATGCGCTCACCGGGTTGCAAGCGTACGCGCGTACCAATGCTGACTGTGTCTGCCGAGCTGTTATGCCAGTGTCCATCGGTTAGAACCAGAGCCGTTTCTGGAGCCAGTTCTAAGACACTATGAATGGCATAACGAGCGCGATCTAAAGACTTTGACTCAATCCATTCAGCCAGCGCAAATAAGAAAGTCACCATGGCTGCTTCTGGCCAGTGCCCGATAAACAACGCGCCAACCACAGCAATGGTCATTAAAGCATTGATATTGAGATTGCCGTTGCGAATCGCAATCCAGCCTTTTTTTAAGACCGGCACACCAACTGTAGCTAACACTACTAGGGTCAGGACAATAACGCCCCAGTGAGTGCCGCCTATAGTCCACTCTAATAGTTCTGCTGCAGTGGCTGCGATACCTGCAAGCCATAATGGCCAGTGCGCTTGTTGCGGTGCTTGGGCTGCATTGGCCTCACTGTGCTGGTGTTGCGCCTGTGGTTTAAAACCGATACTGACTAGAGCGCTGACAATGCTATCCAATGCGGGTTTTGCATGGCTTACAGTCAGTTGGCGGCGCATCAGATTAAACTCAACAGCGCTGATATCGCTAAGTGTAGCCAGTTTGCTACGAATCAACTGCTCTTCGGTAGGGCAGTCCATTTCGGTAATGATAAAGACGCTGGTGATATGGCTTGGATCTTTATCTGCAGAGCCGCCTGACGCAGACTGCGTCAGGGGTAGGCCACATTCAGTTTTGCAGGATTTCATAGGTACTCCAATAACACGTGGCATTTGCCTAGATTAAAAACCTTACCACGGTGGTAGAGTCAAGTGCTGTACATTGGTTGCATCACGGCTAAACCGGCCAGTAATGACAACAGAATCGGTAGCGCTACACGCATCAGCATCGCGCGGCCGCCAATGGAAATTGCCATGCCAGCTTTCATTAGATTGTTCACCGAAGAGGCGATAATAATACCGATAATAACCGTTGTGCTCGCAAGGCCGGTTTGTGACATGCGCGTTAAGGACAAGGTGATAGCATCTACATCAGTGATACCGGAAATGGTGGCCAGCACGTAAATACCCGCATTACCAAGCCACTGCTGCAAGACACTAGCCATCAACAAAATCAGAGTTAGCAGTACGCCCAGTATCAGCGCTGATTTTAAGTCGAGTGGATTGTTGTGCAGTGCCGGTTGCTCTACTCGGGTACCGTTGCGATGCTTGCGCCAGATCAGCAGTGCCGGCAGATATAAAACCAGCGTCATGACCAATAGCGGTATAGTTAAACTACCCAGTAATGCAGGATTAATCATCGCGCAATACAATAAAATACGCAGGTACATGGTGCCGCAGGCCAGCAAAATTCCGGATGACAGTAGTGGTGAAATCTGCGGTGTCTGCCGCGCTAGTCGAGAAAAGTGCAGCGTCAATGCGGTGGATGAGGCCAGTCCCGCAAATAAACTGGTGAACAAAATCCCTTTTTCTGTGCCGCCAACTCGCATGGCAAAGTAACCAACAAATGAAATTGAGGCGATGAGTACCACCATCCACCAAATTTCATAAGGGTTGAGCATCCCGTTCGGGCCAATACCTTCGTTGGGCAGTAGCGGCAGCATAACTACCGAAATCAATAGTAGCTTTAATGCTGCGTCTAGCTCGTGCTCTTGCAGGCGATTGAGTGCGCTATGAATTTCGTTTTTATTGTCGAGAATTATAGTGGTGATTACCGCAGCAGTGGCAGCCACGGTAATGTCCACGGCAACAGCCATAGCGCCAAAACAAAAAGTCAGTAAGATGCCAATAATGCCAGTGATGCTGTAGTCGCGCATGTGCAGCATACGGGCACGATAGGCCATAACTGCGGCAGTACAGACTGCTAATAAGCCGGCTGGTAATACCCAAGGCGTGACTTTCAGCGACAATAACGCTGCAATACCGCCTAGTAAGCCTACCAGTGCGTAAGTGCGTATGCCGGCTACCCGTTCACCGGATTTCTGTTCACGTGTTGCCCAGCCACGCTGTAGGCCGGTGAGCGCGCCCAGCAATAAGGCAGTCGTGAGTTGGATAATCATTTGTTGTTCGCTGACAAATTGTTCGGCAATACTTTCCATGAGGGACCTTACTTATGCGAATTTGGCAGAGTCTTATATCGTATTATTATTCACTGTAAAGCTAAGCCAGTCAGGGCCATCTGGCTGCAGTTTAGGTGTTTAAAATAAGCGTGCCAACAGGGCAGGGACAGCGGTTTCAACCCGCAAAATACGCTCACCTAATTGCACTGGCTGCAAACCTGCCTTGATCAGCATTTCCATTTCATAGGGAATCCAGCCGCCTTCTGGGCCAATGGCGAGTGTGACCGGCTCACTTAAACCTCTGGGGCACTCAGGATAATCACCCGGATGAGCGACTAAACCGCGGGTGTTCGCGATAAGGGCAGGCAGTTCATCCTCAACAAAAGGCTTAAAGCGTTTGGCCAAAATCACTTCTGGCAACACAGTATCGCGAGCTTGTTCTAGGCCTAAAATCAACTCAGCCATGATGGCTTCAGGTTTTAAAAACGGCGTTTGCCAAAAACTTTTTTCCACGCGATAACTGTTAATTAACACCAATTTATCCACACCCATACTGGCAATGGTTTGCAAGGTGCGGCGCAGCATCTTCGGTCGCGGTAAAGCCAGCAGCAGAGTGATTGGCAGTTTCGCGGGGGGCTGCTCGTGCAGGTTGAGCTGTAATTCTGCGGCTTGATGATCAATCGATAGCAGCGTGGCTTGACCTTGTAATCCGCCTAAACGGCCGGCACGTAGGGTTTGTCCGACGCTGGCTTTATTGACTGTGTTGAGGTGTTGCAAGCGGCGATCAGTAATACGTACACGATCCGCCGCAATAAAGTCTGCATCATTGAGCAGCAGTAGATTCATGGTTGCACAGGCGGTGTGTGCTCATCTTCATTATCTGCAGACGCTGATTCTTTAGCTGCTTCAGCTTCGCGTTCTTTTTGAATCAAGCTGCCAAATATAACGCCCACTTCAAATAAAAACCACATCGGAATCGCTAACAGTGTCTGTGAGAAAATATCCGGTGGAGTCAGCAGCATGCCGACTAAGAAACAGCCAACAATAACGTAGGGACGGCTCTTACGTAAGGTGGCGACATCGACAATACCCGTCCACACCAGTAAGAAGGTGGCAATGGGGATTTCAAAGGCCACACCAAAGGCAAAGAATAAGGTTAAAACGAAGTCGAGATACTGACCAATATCGGTCATCATCTCGACACCTACTGGCGTGACGCTGGCAAAGAAGCCAAACATAATCGGGAAGACCACAAAGTAGGCAAAGGCCATACCCGCATAAAATAAAACCACACTGGAAATCAGCAAAGGGACAGCAATGCGCTTCTCATGTTTGTATAAACCCGGTGCAATAAAGCCCCAGATTTGCTGCAAAATTACCGGCATACTGAGAAACAGTGAGACCACCATGGTCAGCTTAAACGGCGTCAGAAAGGGTGATGCTACGCCGGTAGCAATCATGGTCGCGCCTTCGGGCAAATAAGCACGTAAGGGTGCGGCGACTAAGGCGTAAATATCTTGAGCAAAATAAAACAGCCCAGCAAAAATCACTAAAACAGCCACCACACAACGTAATAAACGCGTACGTAGTTCAGTGAGGTGGGCAACCAAAGGCATGGTTGTATCAGGTTGCTGGGGTGTACTCATAAGGATTGCTCTTTATCTTCTTTAGTGCTGTCTTTGACCAATGCATCCAGCGGTTTATCGCTGAGTACTTGTTTGGCTTTGTCGGCCGCGTCTTGGAGCGCTTTACGCTCTTTTTCTAGAATCCCTTCATTGTGCAGTTCGCGGCGAATATCATCTGCGCCGAGCTCCCGCTCAACATCTTCTTTGACCGAGTTAAAACCACGCTTGAGACGGCCTACCCACATGCCTGCGACTCGCGCAGCGCCAGGTAGGCGATCAGGACCCAGCACCAATAGGGCAACGATGCCAATCAGAATCAGTTCAGAGAAGCCAATATCAAACATGGGTTAGCTCATTTTTTAGACGAAGGATCTTCGACATGCTCGGCAGTCGCATCAAAGGTTTGCCCTGTTGCTTCTTTTTTTTGTACCGCTTCAGTGGGTTTGTCATCATTGGTGTCCACTGCTTTTTTAAAGCCTTTAATTGCATCACCTAAGTCGCCACCAATACCTTTAAGGCGCTTGGTGCCAAATAATAGGACCACGATGGCTAGGATAATCAGTAATTGCCAAATGCTAATGCCGCCCATGATATGTACTCCAAAATACCGATAATTAAGAGGGTGTACGGGCTGCTTTTTCAGCATGCCCAGATAAACCAAAACGGCGCTCCAGTTCTGCAAGGACCGCTTGTGGCTCTAAATCTAACGCAGAAAGCATGACTAAACTGTGAAACCATAAATCTGCGGTTTCATAAATCACATCATCACTGTTTTTTGAGCTGGCTGCATCTTTTGCTGCAAGGATGGTTTCAACCGCTTCCTCACCGACTTTTTCTAAGATTTTATTTAAGCCTTTATGGTGCAAACTGGCCACGTAAGATGTGCTTGGGTCAGCGTTTTTACGTGAATCAATTACTTGCGCTACACGGCGTAAAATATCGTCAGTCATGCTAATCAGCCTTGATAAATATCATTAGGGTCTTTAAGAACAGGTTCCACAGTCTGCCACTGTCCATCGGTTAATACACGATAAAAACAGCTATGGCGACCGGTATGGCAGGCGATATCACCGATTTGTTCAACATGCAGAATAATAACATCGGCATCGCAGTCCAAGCGCACTTCATGCAATTTCTGAATATGACCTGATTCTTCACCTTTGCGCCAGAGTCTTTTGCGCGAACGTGACCAGTAAATCGCCCGCTGTTCTTTTACTGTTAATTCCAATGATTCACGGTTAAGCCATGCCACCATTAAAACACGCTGGGTTTTATAGTCTTGGGCGATGGCAGGAATCAGGCCGTCCTTGTCCCATTTAATCTCGTCTAGCCAGTTGCTCATAGTGTTCTCAATAACCGTAGAGTATATAAAATTTTAGAAAATAGGTGTGCGCTTAACGACGTACGATCAGGCTGAAGCCTGCAACGAGCATTAACCAAGCAGGCCAAGTGTCCAGCTCAAAAGCTAAGCCTAAGTGCGCGCTGGCAACTAATAAACCGGCACCTAACACCGTATTCAACCATAGTTTAGGTGGGGCAGGTTGCACAGAATTGTCACTGAATTTCTCAATGCTGTCGTGCAGCATATCGGCTAAGTGTGGCAGCTTTTCAAACTGTTGCTGCAGATTACCCAGCACATGTTTGGGCATATAGCGCTCACGCATCCAGCGTTCAAGATAAGGCTGGGCTGTGCTCCATAAATCCAAGTCAGGGTAGAGCTGGCGACCTAAACCTTCGATATTAAGCAAGGTTTTTTGCAGTAAGACCAGTTGTGGCTGCACTTCCATATTAAAGCGTCGAGCAGTTTGGAACAGGTGCAGTAATAGGTGACCAAAAGAAATATCTTTTAACGGACGCTCAAAGATCGGTTCACACACAGTGCGAATGGCCGCTTCAAATTCATTGATGCGTGTATCACTGGGCACCCAGCCTGAATCAATATGCAGTTGTGCTACTTTGCGGTAATCACGTTTAAAGAAAGCCAGTAGATTGCGTGCTAAATAGTCTTGGTCTTCAGGCGTCAGTGAGCCAATGATGCCGCAGTCAATCGCAATATATTGCGGATCCCAAGGCGTGCGCGTGCTGACAAAAATATTGCCCGGGTGCATATCAGCATGGAAAAAACTGTCACGAAACACTTGGGTGAAAAAGATTTCTACACCGCGTTCAGCTAGTTTTTTCAGGTCCGTGCCTTGATCAATCAAGGTCGCCATATCAGTCACAGCAACACCGTAAATACGCTCCATCACCAGAACTTTAGGGCGACTCCACTGCCAGTAGATTTGCGGCACATAGAGCAGGGGAGAATCAAGAAAGTTACGGCGTAATTGGCTCGCATTGCCTGCTTCACGGAGCAAGTCCAGCTCATCGTAAATGGTTTTTTCGTAATCGTTAACGATATCTTTGGGGTGCAAGCGACGGGCTTCGGGGGAGGCATATTCAGCCAAACTGGCTAAGGCCAGCAGCCAAGCAATATCTTGGGCAATAATCGGTTTTAAGCCCGGACGAATCACCTTCACCACGACATCTTCGCCGGTTTTGAGTCGTGCAGCGTGCACCTGAGCAATTGAAGCAGAGGCTAATGGCGTGCTGGTAAAACTACTAAACACTTCACTAATCGGCGCGCCGAGTTGTTCTTCGATCAGCTGCATCGACTGTTTCGATGAAAAAGGCGGCACTTGATCTTGCAGCTTGGCCATTTCATCGGCGATATCCGGCGGCAGTAAATCACGGCGTGTTGACAGAATTTGGCCAAACTTAACAAAGACCGGGCCTAAATCTTCCAAGGCTAAACGTAAAGCTTCGCCACGCGCTAGTGTGGATGGACTGCGTGGAAACCAGCGCCAAGGCATCAGGACTTGTAAGATGCGTATATGCCAAGGTAAAGGCAGAGCAAACACTAAATCATCCAGACGATAACGAATGGTGACCCGCAAAATACGCCAGAGTCGGCGGATGGCAAGCAGCTTCATAGAGGCTTTTGATTCCGTTTAAGTAAGAGTGCGATGCGCGCATCAAGACGATCTAAATTAAGCTTAAGCTGATCAATTTCATTAAAGCGTGTTTGCGCTTCACGTTGTCCAACTAAGGTGCGCGACTCTTCAGCTAAATAATCGGCCATATTGAGATACAGGCTGTGTGCTGATTTAGTTGCCCAGTGACTGCGACTGCGTAAATGGCTACCCAGTAATGATGTCGCCACGGGTCCTAACCAGCGCGAGACCTCATATTCCCAGTCCAGTTCAAGGCTTTGCATAATCTCAGCCAAGGTCATCAGCAATGCGCTATTGCCGTCAAGACTGACCTCTGGATGGTGCAATACGCTGGATTTATCAGTACTGGTCAGCAATTTTAGCAGCAGTTTAGCTGGCGCAGTTAAAGTGCAGTCAGCAGGTGCCTCCCATTGCTGGGATAGCTGTATGCCGCCTGCCATTGGAATCATATACACCTTCAGCGCCGGTCGCGTGCAAACGATGGCAATCACTTGGCCGGCTAGCGGCGCTAAGCGTGCTTGTGCGGTGCTATCAAGCTGAAGCACACGATTTAGGGCCGTTTCGGCACTGGCCAAAGCGAACTGAGTGATCATTAGGGTTTAATTCCGCGGTGCAGTGCAACAATGCCACCGGTCATATTGTGGAAGGTGACTCGCTCAAAACCAGCAGTCGCCATCATAGCTTTTAAGGTTTCTTGATCGGGGTGCATACGAATCGACTCAGCTAAGTAGCGGTAGCTGTCAGCATCATCAGTGATCAATTTACCTGCCAATGGCATAAATTTAAACGAGTAGGCATCGTAAAATTTAGACAGCAGCGGATTGCTCGGCTTAGAAAACTCGAGGATCAATAAACGACCGCCAGGTTTGAGCACACGTAGCATCGAGCGGATAGCATCTTCTTTATGGGTGACATTACGTAAACCAAAGGCAATGGTCACAACATCAAAGTGATTGTCCGGGAAGGGCAGCTTTTCAGCATCGGCTTGGACAAAGTTAATATTGCTGACGACACCTTTGTCGAGCAAGCGATCACGGCCGACTTTTAGCATTGAGGCGTTGATATCAGCTAAAACAACTTCGCCGTCTGGGCCAACCAGACTGGAAAACTTAAGCGCTAAGTCACCGGTACCACCGGCGATATCAAGCACTTTATTACCACGGCGTACGCCGGATAACTCAATGGTAAAGCGCTTCCATAGGCGGTGCATACCACCAGACAGCACGTCATTCATAATGTCGTAGCGTGCGGCAACAGAGTGAAACACTTCAGCAACTTTTTCCGCTTTTTGGCTTTCAGGTACATTTTTGAAGCCAAAGTGGGTGGTTTGCTCGTTAGGATTAGGCTGATGTGGATTGCTCATAAAACTTCACCTTAGACAGATTATCTAGCATTCTAATACCCGCAGCGCTGTTTGTCTTGGCACTGGGGCGATTGGTAGCAATATCATTTGCGTAACAGTCATTTATATCAGCTGAAATTAGAGCGTCGAGGGGAAAAATGAGTCAAATAATTGTTGAACGTGAGCATTGCTTGGGTTTTAAAGGCGCGCGCGAGCAAGCGCAGCACTTGGCTGAGCGTCTGGCGCAGCAATATGCTGTCAGTTACTGTTGGGATGGCGATACGTTGAATGTGCGACGCACAGGTGCGCAAGGCACGATCGTTGTCGATGAGACGCGGGTGCGTGTCAGTCTTAAACTGGGGTTATTGTTCTCGGCGCTCAGTGGCACGATTAAAACTGAAATCGAGCAGGCGTTGGATAAGCGGTTGGGTTAATGCGTGTTTCTATCTGGCTTAGAGCATTAAGCGTACAACAGACTCACTGGGGTCGCGCGATTGTCCGGCAGCGCTGAGTGTCTGTAAGTACTCTTGCCATAGGCGTTGTTGCTCAGTGCCCAGTTGATACAGATAATTCCAAGTAAATAAACCGGTGTCATGGCCATCATCAAAGGTCAGCTTCAGAGCGTAATTGCCAGCAGCTTGGACATGAGTGAGAGCGACATTGAGTTTGCCGTATTGCAGCACTGGATTACCGTGCCCTTGGACTTCTGCAGAGGGCGAATGCACACGTAAAAACTCAGCAGGTAAGGCAAATTGCTGACCATCAGCATAGCCAAGCTCAAGTGTTTTTGAGCTTTTATTGAGTTTAATGCGTGTTGGGATATGCATAACGATCTCATTCTAGAATGTTGTGCCAGCGCGCAAGAGTGCGCTGACACAAGGGTATCGGCTTACAGAATATAACGTGACAAATCTTCGTCTTTAGCCAGTTCGCCAAGATGCTCATCAACATAAGCGGCATCCAACTCTAAAGCATTGGTGCTGTACTTTTCTGCTAATTCAATCGCATCAAAGGACACTTCTTCAAGCAAACGCTCAAGCAGAGTATGCAGACGACGAGCACCGATATTCTCGGTTTTCTCGTTAACCTGCCAAGCGATTTCAGCAATGCGCTCAATACCACTTTCGGTAAAGACCACATTCAGACCTTCGGTCGCTAGTAAAGCAATATATTGCTCAGTTAAGGAGGCGTCAGGCTCGCTGAGGATGCGTTTAAAGTCATCCGGTGTCAGTGCTTTGAGTTCTACACGAATCGGTAAACGACCTTGTAGCTCAGGCACTAAATCGCTGGGCTTACTGAGGTGGAACGCACCTGAAGCAATAAACAGAATATGGTCAGTTTTTACCATGCCCAGTTTAGTGTTGACCGTGCAGCCTTCAATCAAGGGCAGTAAGTCACGCTGCACACCTTCGCGTGATATATCGGCGCCACCGGTGTTGCCGCGTTTAGCAATCTTGTCGATTTCATCAAGGAAGACAATACCGTTTTGCTCAACTGCTTCGAGGGCGCGCACTTTAATATCGTCTTCATTGACCATACGCGCCGCTTCTTCGTCACGAATCAGCTTAAGGGCTTCATCAACACGCATTTTACGGTTTTTGGTTTTGCCTTTGTTCATGCCGGAAAACAAACTTTGCAGCTGGCTGGTCATTTCTTCCATGCCCGGCGGGGTCATGATTTCTACGCCTGCAGGTGCTTCGGCGACATCAATTTCGATTTCTTTATCGTTGAGCTGGCCTTCACGTAAACGCTTACGGAATAACTGGCGCGTGCTGGAGTCTGCGCGCTCAGCAGTATCTTCATTGCCTGAGCGGGCAGGTGGCAGTAGTGCATCAAGAATACGTTCTTCAGCTGCATCTTCAGCACGATTGCGCATGTTCTTCATTTCTTGCTCGCGCAGCATTTTGACTGCGGCATCGGCTAAGTCACGAATAATAGATTCAACATCGCGACCCACATAACCGACTTCGGTGAACTTAGTGGCTTCAACTTTAATAAAGGGCGCATTGACCAGTTTGGCCAAACGACGGGCAATTTCAGTTTTACCTACACCGGTTGGACCAATCATTAAAATATTTTTTGGTGTGACTTCATTGCGCAGATCCGCGGATAACTGCATGCGTCTCCAGCGGTTACGCAGAGCAATCGCTACAGCACGTTTGGCGTCATCTTGGCCAACGATATGGCGATTGAGTTCATGCACAATTTCACGGGGTGTCATCGACATAATGGTCTCCGAGGAGCGCTTAAATAGCGCTGTCCTGCTCTTCGATTGTCAAAGTATGGTTGGTAAATACACAGATTGAGCCGGCAATATGTAAGGCTTTCTCGGTGATGTCACGCGCGGATAAGTCAGTGTTCTCTAATAAAGCCATGGCTGCTGCTTGAGCAAAACCACCGCCAGAGCCCATTGCGATTAAGCCATGCTCGGGCTCGACCACATCACCATTACCCGTAATAATTAAAGAAGCATCTTTG
Organism: Thiopseudomonas sp.; assembly: GCA_035271365.1. Lineage (GTDB taxonomy): Bacteria > Pseudomonadota > Gammaproteobacteria > Pseudomonadales > Pseudomonadaceae > Denitrificimonas. The sequence continues at coordinate 16,247 of DATERS010000047.1, read as the reverse complement.
TTAGCCACAGCCAACATGGCTTCGAGGCGGCTGAGGGAGCGGTCGGTCCGCCAATCTTTGGCTAACTCAACTGCAGCACGCACTAAATGGCCCTGGTGTTTTTCCAGTTGGCCTTCAAAGCGTTCAAATAATGTAAAGGCATCGGCTGTTGCACCGGCAAAACCCGCTAACACTTCGCCGTGATAGAGGCGGCGCACTTTTTTTGCATTACCTTTCATAACGGTGTTGCCAAGGGATACTTGACCGTCACCACCCATAACGACTTTGCCGTTGCGACGAATTGAAACAATTGTGGTCAAGGGACTTCTCCACGTTGAGGGGCATACACCCGGTTATTAATAGATGGGGATGAAACAGGCCCGCTTCAAGGGTTATGGCAGAAAAACCTATATTTACTGGCATTTACTTGAGTATTAGCGGTTTAAGTCTCGATACAGACTGATGATCTATAGCTACAATAAGTGCGCTAAAAGAAAGCAGCCACAAAAGATTGGCCAACAACGCAGATATTTAAGAAGCACTGTGCTGTGACTGTGGCTAGTGCAGCCATGGATGGCTCGTTTAAGAGAGAACAGACACAGCATATGCGCCCTACACACAACCTATGTTGTTACGCGACATCATCAGTCTGTAGACACCGCGCTATGCTGGGTGCCTACAGACTGAAGAGGCTAAAACTTAACGACCTTTGCGTTGCTGTAATAGCAGGTTGTTAAAGCCACTGTTGGCCAGTTGCTTTTGCGCCACGGCCAACTGCTCACGGCTGACAAATGGACCGACTAAGACACGGTGCCAGGTTTTATCCGACACTTGGCCTGACTCAATATGCACATCTTGGCCGCTGAGCAGCAGTTGCGCACGGACACTTTCAGCTTTAGCGCGCTCAGGGAAAGAACCTGCTTGCAGATAAAACTGCATTTTTTCTTCTTTCTTCACCACAGGCGCCGGCGGTGTTTTACCGTCGAGTATGGCTTGCGCACGTACAGCATCGGCTTTTTTAGCTGCCTCGACTTCTATTTCAGTCGGCGGTGGTGGCGTCTTTTCAGGCAACGCTTCTATCGGCACAATCACTTCCGATTCCGATAGCAGCGTGTAAAACTCAAACTTGGGTTTATTAGCAGACGACGCAGGTGTTTCTGCTGCGGGTTGTTTAGCATCGGCCACTGACTTGTCACGCTTAATCGCATCATTGCCAGGCTCAAGCTTAAACAGCGACATGACAAATACACCAACAATTAACCCTGTAATCACCCAAACCAATGGGTGAATAGGTTTTTTTGCTGATGCGGCTTGCGCGCGACTTGCGCCTCTTTTCGGTGCGGTTTTCTTCCTTGCCGCCATTTTACATACGCTCCAACGTTTTTAAACCCAGCAGCGCTAAACCTTGCTGCATGGTACGACCGGTCAATGCGGCTAAACGCAAACGACTGTTGCGTGTGGCTTCATCTTCGGCGGATAAAATAGGGCAGTGCTCATAAAAACTGGAGAACTGACCGGCTAATTCATACAAATAAGTACACAGAATATGCGGTGTGCCTTTGTCGGCAATATTATTCAGCACTTCGCCAAAGCGTTGCAGGGTTGCACCCAGCACTTGCTCGGCTTCGCTGGCTAAAATAATCTGACCGGGCAACACGCCATTCATATCTAAATCAGTGCGACGGAACACACTGGCGACACGGGTGTAGGCATAGAGTAAATAAGGTGCGGTATTGCCTTCAAAGCTGAGCATCAGCTCAAAGTTAAAACTGTAATCGCTGCTGCGATGCTTGCTCAGGTCGGCGTATTTCACTGCACCAATACCCACGGCTTGGGCGATGCTTTTCAGCTCGCTCTCGGCCAGTTCTGGATTCTTTTCTTTAACCAGAGCGTAGGCGCGCTCTTCTGCTTCATTGAGCAGATCAACCAGCTTAACGGTACCGCCATCACGGGTTTTAAACGGACGACCGTCCGCACCGTTCATGGTACCGAAACCCATATGCTCAAGTTGCATTTCTGGGTGCACAAATTCAGCACGACGCGCTACGGCAAAGACCATTTGGAAGTGCAGGGCTTGGCGTTGGTCGACAAAGTACAGTGCACGGTCCGCTTTCAGCTCTTGGCTGCGGTAGCGCATCGCCGCTAAGTCAGTGGTCGAATACAAATAACCACCATCAGCTTTTTGCACAATGACGGGTAAGGGATTGTTTTCGGCGTTTTTAAATTGCTCTAAAAACACACACTGAGCACCATTACTTTCAGTCAGTAAACCCTTGTCACGCAGGCTATCGACAATATTGGCCAACTCGGAGTTGTAGGAGCTTTCACCGCGCACATCGTCCATGCTCAGCTTTACGCCCAGACGGTCGTAGAGTTCTTGGCAGTGGCTCAGCGAGACGTTATTAAACTGTTGCCACATACGTAAGCATTCAGGATCACCAGCTTGCAGCTTGACCACTAAACCACGGGCACGTTCAGCAAATTCAGGAGACTCATCAAAGCGCTGTTTGGAGGCGCGATAAAATTCTTCTAAATCAGCCAGCTGAGTTTCTTGTGCGCTGGGGTTTTCTTGCAAATAGGCCAGCAGCATACCGAACTGTGTACCCCAGTCGCCGACGTGATTTTGACGAATCACATCGTGGCCTAAAAACTCTAGAACACGTGCAACCGCATCACCAATAATAGTCGAACGTAAATGGCCAACGTGCATTTCTTTAGCCAGGTTCGGTGAGGATAGATCCACCACCACACGCTGTGCCGGTTGCTGCATGGCTATGCCAATCTTGTCAGCGGTTAATGCAGCATCTAAACGTTGTGCTAACGCAGCATGGTTTTGAAAGAAGTTTAGAAAACCCGGGCCAGCAATAGCGACTTCACTGACTTGTGCATCGTCAGGCAGCGCTTTAATTAACAGTTCAGCCAGATCGCGCGGTTTCATTTTCGCGTGTTTTGACAGCATCATGGCGATATTGCTGGCGAAATCACCGTGGGTTTTATCCCGCGTGTTTTCCACTTGAATATTGGCAACCAGCCCTTCGGGAAGGATGCCTTCGCTGGTAAGTTGATTGACTGCGTGCTGAATTAGAGTGCGAATACTGTCTTTCATAATTTCTCTTAACGAAGGCGAATGGCGCATAAGCGCTGAATAAATTGACCATTATCGACGCCTAGCGCGTTGGCTTCAAGCAGCAAGCGTCGCTGGGTGTACTTTAAAATAAATCGATGGGGTCGACATCCATAGACCAGCGGCTTTGTCGGGCGCTGGGTAAGTTTTCTAGGTTACGGCATAAAGGCGCTAATAAACGATGTAAGGGTGCACGGCTGTTGGCTTGCAATAGTAATTGCGCGCGATAACGACCGGCACGACGTTCCATCGGTGAGGTAATAGGGCCTAATAATTCAACTCCTTCAATCTTGAGTTGTTCCAGCAGTTGCTCAGCAATACTGTAGGCATCTTCTAAAAATGCATCGGCTAAGTCCGCTTTTAAAGCATCAGCGCGCAGTAAGGCTAAATGACTGAAGGGTGGTAAACCGGTGGCGCGGCGCTCACTCAGTGCTTGTTCAGCAAAGGCAAAATAGCCTTGTTCGCTCAGTTGCACTAATAAAGGATGATCAGCCAGCTGACTTTGAATAATCACTCGCCCTGCATCACCGGCACGACCGGCACGACCGGCCACTTGTATAATCAATTGTGCCATTTTTTCACTGGCGCGAAAGTCGGCAGAAAACAAGCCGCCATCGGCATTTAAAATAGCCACCAAAGTGACGCGTGGAAAGTGATGACCCTTGGCCAACATTTGCGTGCCAATCATAATGCACGGCTCGCCACTGCCAATGGTGGTTAACAACGCATCCATGGAGCCTTTACGTGAAGTGCTATCGCGGTCAATGCGCAGCACCGGCGTATCAGGAAACAAAATCTGTAAGCGTTCTTCGGCGCGTTCAGTGCCTGCACCAATCGGGCGTAAATCAACTTTGCCGCAATCGGGGCAGTTATGTGGACGCGCCTCAATATGACCGCAGTGGTGACAGCGCAATTCGTTATAACGTTGATGCAGAGTTAAACGTGCGTCACATTCAGAACATTGGCTGGTCCAGCCGCAATCATTGCACATTAAGACTGGAGCAAAGCCACGACGGTTGAGAAACACTAACACTTGCTGCCCCGCTTCGAGGGTTTTGCGAATTTCTTTTTGCAGTGGTGCGCTGATGCCCGAATCCAGCGGTAAACTGCGTACATCTAAACGAATAAACTGAGGTTGGCTGGCACCGCCGGCGCGTCGGGTCAGGCGCAGTAAAGCAAAGCGTCCGCTGTGGGCGTTATGCAAACTTTCTAAACAGGGTGTGGCCGAGCCTAAAACAATCGGCACATTGGCCCAGCGAGCGCGTACCAGCGCTAAATCACGGGCGTGATAGCGCAGGCCTTCTTGCTGTTTATACGACGCATCATGCTCTTCATCAATAATGATCAGGCCAAGATTTTTCAGCGGGGTAAATAATGCTGAGCGTGTACCAATAATAATATCGGCATGCCCAGAACGTGCCGCCAGCCAGGCTTCTAAACGATCGCGGTCATTGACGTTGGAATGCAATAAAGCAATACGCGCATTAAAACGCTGAGTAAAACGCTCAAGGGTTTGTGGGCCTAGGTTAATCTCAGGAATCAGCACCAACACTTGCTTGCCGGCCGCTAAGGCTTCGCGGATCAGCTGTAAATACACTTCAGTTTTACCGCTGCCAGTGACGCCGGCTAATAAGTAGGCTTTGAATTCTTGGTTATTGGCATGGATGGCATTAAAAGCGGCTTGTTGCTCATCATTTAACGGCAATTCAGGTTGCGCAAGGCTGGGCACTTTATGGGGTAAGTCTTGCAGTTGACGGATCTGCTGAGTGACCAGTTCTTTTTTAAATAACGCAGCAATACTGTCTTTGCTGATTTCAAAGTGCTCAAGGCGTTCATGCGCGATGCCTTGTGCATGTTGGGCTAAGACTTTCAGAGCTTGGCGTTGTTTTGGCGCGCGGGTGATACTTGGGCAGTCCAAATTGATCGGCAGCTTGGCCAACCACATTTTTTGCTGACGTCCTTCTGCAGCTTCGCCTTGGCGCAGCAGTGTCGGTAAGGCCCAGCTAAAGGTATCGCCTAAACTGTGCTGATAATACTGCGCGGTCCACAGGCATAAACGCATCATATTGGCCGGCAATAAGGGCTGCTGATCTAAGAGTTCCAGTGCATCTTTAAGCTTATTGGTCGGCACGCTGGTTGCGCTGGCCGTTTCGACCAAAATACCGATCATTTCACGGCGGCCAAAGGGCACGCGTACACGTACTCCTGGCTGCCATGCAGCAACCGGTATCTGCGCTGGCGCACGGTAGTCAAACAGCCGACGCAATGGTGAAGGCAAAGCAATACGTAAATAGAGTTCAGACACACCGGCACCTTTAAGCTGAATGGCATTATGTTAGCGTATCAGTAGTTAAGTTGCTTGCGGGCAAGTCGCTTGATGGAAGTTCTGGGCTACAAGTCGTGCAGAGTAAGGTTCGGGTTGTGCGCGATATACAGTGCAGTGCATACAGCTGAATGGGTGCAGCTGACATTGATCCGCATCTGGATCTGCAGCCTTAAGATCATTTATAAAATAACACCCTATGTAACAATTTAGGTACGATTGATTCTTGTGCTCGACAGAGCATCTAATTGGCGTAAAGCTGTCTTGCGTGGTATGAATCAAACCACTGTGCATTAATAATAAGGAAAAATCATGAGTAAAAAAGTAGCGATTATTTTATCAGGTTGTGGTGTTTTTGATGGCGCGGAAATTAATGAGACCGTACTCACGGCATTGCGTTTGGATCAGCTCGGTGCGCAGGTTGAGTTTTTTGCTCCTGATATCATTCAGCATCATGTGCTGAATCACCTGAGTGGTGAGGAAATGAATGAGCAGCGTAACGTGTTAGTTGAGTCTGCGCGTATCAGTCGTGGCCTAAGCCGAGATGTGCGTGAGCTAAAAGCAGCTGATTTTGATGCCGTTATTTTACCGGGTGGTTTTGGCGTAGCAAAAAATCTATCTGATTTTGCTTTTAAAGGCGCTGATTGCACGCTAGAGGCGGACACTCTTGCTGCCATTATGCAATTTAAAGATGCGAAAAAACCAGTGGGCTTAATGTGCATCTCTCCGGTGTTATCAGCGAAAATCTTCGGTGCTGGCGTGCAGTGCACCATCGGTAGCGATGAAGGAACTGCCGCAGCCATGACGCAAATGGGCGCTGCGCATCAAACGACTGAAGTGGATGGCATTGTCGTCGATGAAGCCAATCGTTTAGTCACTACACCTGCTTATATGTTGGCGCAATCGATCAGTGAAGCAGCCAAGGGTATTAACAAGCTGGTTGAGAAAGTTTTAGCCATGGCTTAATCGCCTGAGATATCGGCTGATCCTCTATTTTTTGCCTGCAATTGATAGAGGATCAGCAGAGAGATATAACTGTTTTAATCGTCTTTCATATTGCTTGGCAGTTTCGCTAAGCGGGTGAGAATGCGATCCAGAGAATTGGAAAACGCTTGCTTTTCACGCTCGCCATAAGCACCTTGGCCACCGCTCATTTGTCCTTGGTCGCGTAAATCAGTAAATAAGTTACGCATGGCTAAGCGATCACCCATATTCCGTTCGGTAAACTCATCTCCACGGGGATCAAGTGCCACTGCTTGTTTTTTAATGATGCGATCAGCCAGCGGGATATCACTGCAAATCACCAGTTCATTCGCTGCAACATTATCAGCAATATAGTCATCCGCAGCATCAGGGCCGCTGGGTACTACGATCAATTGCACTCGGGCAAAATTCGGCCGTGGTTGCGCTTGTCCAGCGACTAAAATAACTGAAAAATCACGCTTTAAGGCGAATTTAATCACTTGATCACGGGCTAAGCGTGGGCAGGCATCAGCATCAATCCAGACGCGCATAGGGGTACTCCAAAGCAAGACTGCAGCGTTTTTAGGCGCTGCAGTACTGTGTATGACGGGTTTTTTATGTTTCGGCTTGATCTTGATTGAGCGCTGCAGGCTCCTTGAGTGGACGTTTTTTTGCTGTACGCATTTTAATATTCAGCGCTTCCACACCCAGTGAAAACGCCATGGCAAAGTAAATGTAGCCCTTCGGTACATGCACGCCAAAGGCTTCAGCGATCAGCAAAGTACCCACGACAATCAAAAAGGATAAGGCTAGAACTTTCAGTGAAGGGTGCTTGTCAATAAAGGCGCTGATGGTGCCAGCGGCCAGCATCATCACCAGCACAGAGATCATAATGGCGGCAATCATCACCGGCACATGCTGCACCAAGCCGACTGCGGTAATCACTGAGTCCAGCGAGAAAATAATATCAATCACAGCAATTTGTAGAATAACACCCATAAAACCGGCTTTAACGCCTGCACCCTGCTGGGATTCTTCTTCGCCTTCAACACTGTGCCAGATCTCCACAGTGCTCTTAAATAGCAGAAATAATCCGCCAAAGAACAAGATCAAGTCACGCCCAGACACGCCATGCTCGAACACCACAAACAAGTTGTTGGTCAGACGCATGACCCAGGTAATTGACAGCAGCAAGAGGATGCGTGTACCCATGGCTAAGCTTAAGCCAAAGAAGCGTCCTTTAGCTTGTTGGTGCTCGGGTAAACGGCTGACGAGAATTGAAATAAAAATAATATTATCGATACCCAGCACAATTTCTAAGGCAGTCAGGGTGAAAAATGCAATCCAGATTTCTGGATTTGAAAGCCATTCCATATCGGTTATTTCTCAGAGGGTTGAGGAAGCTCAGGGCCACGCCAGCGGCGTACCACTTTTTGAAAGAATAAATTGTTAGGGATTTGTAACAGTGCACCTTCATTACCTTCGCTCATATCTTCCAGCGTGGTGTAGAAAATATTGATAGTGACCACACGCCCGCGCACACCTTGCTTGTCGGCGCTTTCCAGTACCTCAACGCGATCACCTAGCCGAAATGGCCCGACAGTAAAGATCAGCGCAGCACAGAAAATATTGGATAACACGCTCCAGATCGCAAAGAACGCAAGCGCTGCTACGGCTAAGAAACCTGTGAGAGCAGTCCAAAGCACGCTGGCAGAGACACCAAAACGCTCCAGAATCAGCATCAGCGCGCTACCCATCACCAGCCAGCGAATCGCACCACGCAGAGGTAATAGCATGCTGGGCGGCATATGGTAGCGGCCAGCCAGACTGGTTAGGCCGCGTGCCAATAAGCGCTGTAGCAACCAAGCAGAAAGGGCAATTAATAAAATCTGCCCGCCAGGAATCAGCAGGCTAAACCAATCCACTGCCCACTCTTCGAACCAGCCTGTTGTCATACGCTTGCCTCCAGCTCACCTTGTAAGGTTTCCAATTCTTCTAAGCTTTCCATCCACGCTTCTTCCAGCTGAGCTTGCTGCTGGAGTAACTCGCTTTGTTTACCTAGATGCTGTTTGAGCAGGTCTTTTTGGGCCTGTTCATACAGACTGTTATCAGCCAAAACAGTTTCCAAAGCTTGCAGTTCGTTGTGGATTTTATCCAACTGCTTTTCTTGAGTTTCAGCTTGCTTGCGCAGGGGAGCGAGCTTTTTGCGCATTTCGGCTGCGGCTTGACGCTGGGCTTTGCGGTCAACTTTGTCGGAGTTATCCACAACCTCAGTGCTAACACTGGCTTGCTGGCGCAAACGGTAATCGCTGAGCCATTTACTGTAATCTTCCAGCTCGCCAGGAAATTCTTTGACGCAACCATCAGCCACTAAATACAAGTCATCGACGGTACTTTTAATTAAGTGACGGTCGTGGGAGACCAATAACAGTGCGCCAGAGAAGTCTTGCAGCGCCATGCTTAAGGCGTGGCGCATTTCTAAATCGAGGTGGTTGGTTGGCTCATCCAGCAGCAACAGATTGGGTTTGCCCCAAGCAATCAACGCTAAAGCTAAGCGGGCCTTTTCACCACCGGAAAAATTCAGCACCGGCTCATCACAACGTTTGCCACGGAAATCAAAGCCGCCGAGGAAGTCACGTAAGACTTGCTCGCGCTCATCTTTAGCAATGCGCTGTAAATGCAACAGCGGACTGGCTTTAGAGTCCAGCGAGTCGAGCTGATGCTGAGCAAAATAGCCGACCACTAGATTTTCACCCGTGGTCAGTTTGCCGCCCAGCAGCGGCAGGTCATTCATAATACTTTTAATCAGTGTGGATTTACCTGCACCGTTCGGACCCAATAACGCAATACGCGCGCCAGGTACCAATTGCAATTTAACCTTGGTTAAAATTGGCTGCTCAGGGTTATAACCCAAATCGGCTTGGTGTAAATCCAGCAGTGGCGTGGAGACTTTATCCGACTCGCGGAAAACAAAGTCAAAGGGTGAATCAAAGTGCGCCGCTGACAGCTCTTCCATGCGCTCCAAGGCTTTGACGCGGCTTTGTGCTTGTTTGGCTTTACTGGCTTTAGCTTTAAAGCGGCGGATAAAGTCTTCCATATGCGCACGCTGGACTTGTTGCTTTTCGTAGGCTTGCTGCTGTTGCATCATGCGCTCAGCACGGGCGCGCTCAAAGGCTGTGTACCCACCGCGATATAGAACGAGCTTTTGCTGGTCAACATGCACCACATGGTTGACTACAGCATCAAGAAAATCACGGTCGTGCGAGATCAACAGCAACGTGCCTTGGTAGCTTTGCAGCCAGCCTTCCAGCCAAAGAATAGCATCGAGATCCAAGTGGTTGGTCGGCTCATCCAGTAGTAGTAAATCCGATGGACACATCAAAGCTTGTGCCAGGTTGAGGCGCATGCGCCAACCACCGGAAAAGCTATTGACCTGATTGTCCATCTGCTCTTCAAGAAAGCCTAAACCAGCTAATAATTTACGTGCGCGAGCATCGGCGGTGTAAGCATCGGCACTGTCGAGTTCTGAGTGGAGTTGGCCCAGTTGGGCGCCATCTTGTTGCTGTTCGGCAATGGCCAAACGCTGTTGAATATCACGTAAATAGGTATCGCCATCGAGCACATAATCAATGGCGCTGCGATCCGGCGCATCAATTTCTTGGCGCATATGGGCAATGCGCCAGTTCGCCGGTAAAGCGCATTCACCTGCATCGGGGTGCAGCTTGCCGCGCAGTAAGGCGAAGAGACTGGATTTGCCAGCGCCGTTAGCGCCAATTAAGCCGACTTTATGCCCTGGGTGCAGAGTTAACTCGGCATTTTCCAGTAAGCGCAGTGGGCCACGTTGTAAGGTCAGTTCTGAGATTCGTATCATGCGGCGCAGTTTAGCAGTTTCGCGACGTTTGCCCATATATGGCGAGAGATATTTAGTTTGTTATGCAGGCTGATGGAGTAGAGCAGCCAGAGGATAGCTGCTACATGCCATACACAATTAGTTGGTGAGTTACTGTGCTGCCGGCTGAGCTTGTGCAGCGCTATAACGACCTCGATCATCACCAGCAATACGGCCTATCGCGACTTCAGGATCATGAGTCAATACTAAGCAGCCCTTGCCGCTACTATCGCTGGGCAAGGGCTGTATAGATCAATTAAAAGTGTTCTGCAGCTAAACCATAGAGCGATTCGCTACCGGCTTTAATGCTGGCTTCGAGGCTGAGTGTGCGTGGCAGCATGCGGCTGAAATAGAAATCAGCAGTGGCTAACTTAGCAGCATAGAAATCGGGGTCTTGCGCGTGATTTTTCTGCGCCGTGGTTGCCATGCGTGACCACATCCAAGCATAAGCAACGTAACCAAATAAATGCAGGTACTCAACAGACGCCGCACCCACTTCATTTTTGTTATCAGCAGCTTGCTCAAGTAACCATTGGCTAACACTTTCCAGACGTTCGACGGCAGACAACACTTCAGCCGCATATAAGGTGTCAGGCTGGCTGAGTTGTTCACGAATGCTACGGGTGAAGGTCTTTAAGAACGCACCGCGATTAGCAACAAGTTTACGACCGACTAAGTCCAGCGCTTGAATACCGTTAGTGCCTTCATAGATTTGCGCAATACGTACATCTCGCACTAACTGCTCTTGGCCCCATTCGCGTACATAACCGTGGCCGCCAAAGACTTGTTGGCCGTGGATGCAGCTTTCTAAGCCAGTATCGGTGAAGAATGCTTTGGTCACCGGCGTGAGCAGGGCCACTAAATCTTGCGCTTGTTCAGCCAATGCAGCATCGGGGCTGAATTTGGCAATATCTAATTGTTTGCCAACATAGCAAGCAAAGGCCCGACCGCCTTCGGTCATACTTTTCATGGTCAGCAGCATACGGCGCACATCGGCGTGGACAATAATGGGGTCAGCGGCTTGTTCAGTGTTTTGTGCACCGGTGGCGGCGCGGCTTTGAATACGTTCGCGGGCATAGTCAGCGGCACGTTGGTACGAGGTTTCTGCGCAACCAATGCCTTGAATACCAATGGATAAACGTTCGTAGTTCATCATGGTAAACATCGCCGCGAGGCCTTTATTGGGCTCACCGACTAAATAACCCGTGGCGTCATCAAAGTTCATCACGCAGGTGGCAGAGGCTTTGATACCCATTTTATGTTCGATGGAACCGCAGGTGACTTCGTTTAGAGCACCCAGCGAGCCATCAGCATTGACCTTGACTTTAGGCACTAAGAATAAAGAAATACCACGCGCCCCTGCTGGTGCATCGGGCAGTTTGGCTAAGACCAAGTGAATAATATTTTCCGTCAGATCTTGCTCGCCGCCGGTAATAAAGATTTTGCTACCGGTGATTTTATAACTGCCGTCGCTTTGCGCGGTAGCGCGCGTGCGAATGAGGCCTAAATCCGTCCCGGCGTGGGCTTCAGTGAGGCACATCACACCGGCCCAGCGGCCTTCATAGAGGGGTGGTAAGTAGGTGTTTTTGAGCTCTTCGCTGGCATGCGCATCAATGGCTAAACAGGCGCCTGAGGTGAGGGCCGAGTACAGCGCAAAGCTGGAGTCTGCGGCATAGAGCATTTCTTCAAATTGCACGGAGAGCATTTTGGGCATGCCCATTCCGCCGTACGCAGGGTTACCGGCTAAGCCGACCCAGCCGCCTTCAATATAGGTGTTATAGGCTTCTTTAAAACCGTCAGGCGTGGTGACGACGCCATTGTCCCACTGTGCACCTTGCTCGTCGCCATTGCGGCTCAGTGGAGCAATCAATTGGCCAGTGACTTTAGCGGCTTCTTCGAGAATGGCATCAGCGGTTTCGCTATCGACGTTTTCTTGTAGCTCTGGGAGTTGATCCCACACTTTTTGTGCATTAAACACTTCGTGTAAAACAAAGCGCAGGTCGCGTAAGGGGGCGTTAAAATCAGACATGATCTATCCTTTTTTCATTGTGGTAGCCGCGGATGAAAGTCGTCTACCCAATACAGTAAATTGATAATTTGGCGTGTGTCGAATCAGGCTCTTAGGCTGGGCCTGCGGCGGTGAATATAGGTTGATGCGTGCCGTCGACTAAAATACACAAGATTGCCGCTGCAACTAAACTTCAACCTGCAGTCTACACAGCGAGCACGACAGGGATGGTTCCAGTCATGCCATATGCTGTGTAGTTTGCCAGAGTGAGCCTTTAGTTTTTTATAATGCTTTAGCCATTTCACGCAGAACGAATTTTTGTATTTTGCCGGTTGAGGTTTTGGGTAGTTCTGTGAATATTACAGTTTTGGGCACCTTGAAGCCCGCCATATGTTCACGGCAAAAGCTCATAATGTCTTGTGCAGTGGTCTGTTCTTGCCCCGCTTTAAGTGCAATAAAGGCGCATGGAGTTTCACCCCAATGAGTGTCAGGACGGGCGACCACTGCTGCTTCTAATACCGCAGGATGATGATAGAGAACGCCTTCCACTTCAATGGTGGAAATGTTTTCACCGCCGGAGATAATAATATCTTTGGAGCGGTCTTTAATCTCGACATAGCCATCCGGATGCCACACAGCTAAGTCGCCGGTATGGAACCAGTCACCTGCAAAGGCTTCTTCAGTGGCTGTTGGGTTTTTCAGGTAGCCCTTCATCACGGTATTACCGCGCATAAAAATCTCACCGATGGTTTGCCCATCTTTGGGTGTTGGCGCTAAGGTATTTGGATCACCGACCATCACGCCTTCAAGGGTTGGGTAGCGCACGCCTTGGCGAGATTTAATCACCGCGCGTTCTGCCAGAGGCAAGTCATTCCACTCGTCATGCCAAGCGCATAAAGTCACTGGGCCGTAGACTTCAGTAAGGCCGTAAACGTGGGTGACTTCAATACCCATTTCTTCAACCGCACCAATCACTTTTGCCGGTGGTGCTGCACCGGCAACCATGGCTTTGACCGGATGCTCGATCGCTGCTTTGGCTGCGTCAGGCATATTCACCAGTGCTTGCATAACAATCGGCGCACTGCACATATGCGTAACTTTCTCATCACGAATGAGAGTGAGGATTTTCTGCGGATCAACACGGCGCAAGAACACATTCACACCCGCCAATGCAGTAATGGTCCAGGGGTAGCACCAGCCGTTGCAGTGAAACATTGGCAGAGTCCAGAGGTACACCGGATGGTTGCCCATCGCCCAGGTCATTTGATTGCCCATCGAGTTCAAAAATGCACCACGATGGTGATAGACCACACCTTTAGGGTTGCCAGTGGTGCCTGAGGTGTAGTTTAACGCAATCGCTTGCCACTCATCCTCGGGCCACTGCCATGCGTAGTCTGGATCGCCTTCAGCTAAAAATGCTTCGTAATCCAGATCACTGACCGGGCTGCCTTCACCGTACTCAGGATCGTTTACATCAATAATCAAGGGTGGGTTTTCCAGCATACGACAGGCGGTTTGTGCAACATCGCAAAACTCACGGTCGACGATTAAGACTTTAGCTTCACCGTGTTGCAGCATAAAACTGATGGCATCGACGTCCAGACGTACGTTCAAGGTGTTAATCACTGCACCAATCATCGGTATGGCAAAGTGTACTTCCAGCATCTCTGGAATATTGGGCAGCATCACCGCGATGGTGTCACCTGTGCCCATGCCGCGATTGGCCAGTGCCGATGCAAGCTTGCGGCAGCGCGTATAGGTTTGTCCCCAGGTACGACGGATGGCGCCATGTACAACAGCAGGGTAATTTGGATAGATAGCGGCGGTGCGCTCAATAAAACTGAGCGGACTGAGAGCCATATGGTTAACTGAATTGCGGTCAAGGCCTTGTTCGTAGATCGACATATTGAATCCCTGTGGTTTATTGTTAGTTCCGGCCGTTAACCTGTAAAAAGTTATACGGCTGATTTATCTCTCTGTTATAGGCTTGGTATTTTCATAATGGTAGTTAAACTATAGCAATATAGTATTTGTACTATATTGTCTTCAGGGATACTTATGCCTCATCAGATCAATCAAAAATTGCAACTGCGCTTGCTGCAGCGTTTGTTAAGCGAAGAGCAACCCTTGTCGGAGTGCGCACGTGCACTGCAAGCGGTGTTGCGCGCAGATCAACAGGTGCGTTCAGTCTGGTATTTCAGCTGGCAGGAGCGTGCGGGTATTTTTAGCCCTGAAGGTGATGTATGCGGCTGGCCACCAGGACCAAGTGATGTATTAGCAGTCACGGATCAAGATTTACTGACGGCATTGCACAAGCAGACGCAGCTGAGTATTGAGCAGGCCAGCGCTATTGATGGTTGGCTGTCTAGACGTATACGCCGAGCGGGAATCAACCATGGCGTGATTGCCAGCATGCCTTTGTCTGCGCAGCAATATGGCGTTGTGGTGATTGAGTTGCAGGCTGATGCACCGTTGTTTGCTATCGATAGTCTGTTGTTAGTACTCACGGTCTGTTTGGATTGTGCGCAGCATCAGACGCCGCCTGCCGAGTTATTAACCACTGATCCACATCCAGCGTTGTGGGTGGATGGTCAAGCCCATTTGCTTGAAGTGAATAAAGCCGCTGCGGATCTGTTTGGCGCACAGATGGTTGAGCAGGCGCAGCAGGCTTTGCCCAATAATCATCAGTACTTAGTGCGCAGCTGTTTAAGCCAGCAGCGGGTGATTGAAGATGTGGCGGCGCAGTTTGCTCAGCAGGTCTTTGTGTGGAGTTATATTCCGTGTTCCGAGCAGCAGTGGGTTTTAGTGCGTGGGCGTGATATTACTGAGCAGGCCCAGCAGTTACAAGATGCCGCCCAAGCCTCGCGGTTGTATCGCCTGATTACCGAAAACACCACCGACTTAATTTCTCGACATTTACCCGATGGACGTTTTATCAGTGCTTCGCCGGCGTCATGGAGTTTGCTTGGTTATTGGCCGGAGGAATTGCAAGGGAAACGTGCGCAGGCCTTGTTGCATCGACAGGATATTGTGCTGGTCACGCAGCGAGCAAAAAACGCTTTAGCTGAAGATGGTTACCACACCATGACTCTGCGAGTGCGTCATCAAGCAGGGCACTATTTATGGTTTGAAACGGCCAGCCGCGCCATTCGCGAGACCTACACCGGTGCCATTGTTGAAGTGGTTAGCGTGTCACGTGATATCACCGCGCGTGTGCAAGCTGAAGAAAATCGCCGTCGTTTAGCTGAGGTGGTGGAGGTCAATACGGATCTGGTGCTGTTTGTGGACCAGACAGGTTTAATTCGCTGGATGAATCCATCGGCACAGCGTTCTTTGCAGGCAGATACAACGCAAAGCCACTTACAGCTATCTGATGTGGTTGATACGACCACTTTAAATAGGTTAACTCTACAGGGCTGGCACGCTGCCGATCAGCAGGGCGTGTGGAGTTGTGAAGCGCGCTTGCAACCCTATGCCGATGACGCTTCTTTCCCTGTGTCGTTAGTGTTGCTGGCGCATCAAGCCGCCGATGGTCAGCGCTACTATTCATTGGTAGCACGTAATATGGCCGAGCGTGAATTACGTGAAGCGCAGTATCATAAGCACCAAGAAGAGCTGGCGCATACTGCACGCTTGGTGACTTTAGGTGAGTTGGCCTCAGGTATTGCCCATGAAATGAATCAACCCTTAGCGGCGGTGATCAATTATGCCAGTGCCAGTGTGCGTTATTTGCAGTCTGCCGACATGCAGTCGCCGGCGTTAGAGCGTGTGGGGCAGGGGCTAGAGCGTATTACCGAACATGCCCATCATGCCGCGCAAGTGATTAAACGTTTGCGCGCGTTTTTGCGTAAAGAACCGCGGCGCGTACAAGCACTGAATATCGTTGCAGTCCTGCAAGATACGGTGCAGCTCTGTGCCTGGGAAGCGGTGAATACCCAAGTGAGTATTGAACAAAGCATGT
>DATERS010000046.1:0-25345 GCA_035271365.1 Thiopseudomonas sp. | reverse complement strand
GTAAAATACCACTTTAAGGAGAAACACCATGCTCACAGCAGATCAACTGGCTGTTATCAAAGCAACAGTACCCGTGCTCGATGCAAATGGCGAAGCGCTGACACGTCATTTCTACGAGCGTATGTTCCGTGAAAACCCTGAGGTGCTGTCATTTTTCAATCCTGCCCACCAGCATACCGGTGGACAACAACGTGCTTTGGCAGCAGCTATTTGCGCCTATGCAAAACATATTGAGAACCCCAGTGTTTTGGCTGCTGCGGTCGAACTGATTGCACAGAAACACGCTTCACTGGGTATTAAAGAACAGCACTACCCGATTGTTGGCTCAAACTTACTCGAGTCGATTAAAGAAGTTTTAGGTGAAGCAGCCACTCCAGACATTATTGATGCTTGGGCTGCAGCTTATAACCAACTGGCTAACTTATTTATTGCCCGTGAAGATAAGATTTATGCTGATCAGCAAAGCGAGCATGGTTGGTCAGGCTTTAAACCTTTTGTAATTAAAAAGCGTGAGCAAGCCAGCGATAATATTGTTTCACTGTACTTTGCACCTGAGGACGGTCAGCCACTGCAGGCGCACCTACCTGGCCAATACATCACGCTACGTGTCACGCCTGAAAATGGCACACCGATTATGCGTAACTACAGCTTGTCTAACGCAGCAGGTGCAGAGCATTACCGCCTGAGTATTAAGCGCGAAGTGGCTTTAGCAGACAATACACCGGATGGCGTATGCTCAAGTTATGTGCATGACCAACTGCAAGTTGGCGATATCGTTGAAATTGCACCACCTTGTGGTGAGTTCACCTTGCAACCACCTCAGCACGCACAAGGCCCATTGCTATTTATTGCTGGCGGCGTCGGTGTCACACCGATTTTATCCATGCTGCATAGCGCATTAGCTGAACATGCTGATCGAGAAATCATTTTCCTGCAGTGTGCTATTAATGGTTCGGTTCGTGCTTTTGCTGATGAACTCGCTGCATTGCAAAGCCAACATGCAAACTTAAAGACCCACCTACGTTTTAGCGAACCTACAGCGCACGATCTAGACAACAAAACTCACCACAGCGTAGGCTTTGTTGATCAAGACTTACTGGATGAGCTGATTGGCGATCGTCAAAGCGAGATTTACCTGTGCGGCCCAACTCCAATGCTGGCGCATGTCTGGCGTCTGCTTAAAGCACGCAATATAGACGATGCTGATATTCACTATGAGTTCTTCGGCCCAGCGGGTAATTTGGCTGCTTAAGTTCTACTGTAAATATATAACCACAGTACAAGCAAAGAATATAACCTACTGGTAAATACTGAAGCCCAGCCACTTATAGCTTAGCTTCAGTATTCAGTCTAAATCACCCAGCGCTGGAAAATGGCGCGTGCGGTACTTCGGGCTGGAAGCCCCGCGGAGGGACAAGCAACACTAGCGAAGTCGGCCTACACATATCATGCTCTTATGAACTGCAAGCACCTTACCAATAGTTTTCTACCGCTACAGCGCCAGGTTTACGCGTCAAGGACAACTGCATCTCGCGCTTCTGCAACAACATACGACAATCCTCAACCATTTCAGGATTACCACAGAGCAACACCCGCGAATGCTCCGCCTCCAGCGGCAGACCAACCACACGCTCCAGCTCACCTGAGTCGAGCAAATCAGTAATCCGCGCGCCCAAACAGCCCGGCACTTCATCACGCGTCACCACTGGGACAAAGGTGAATTTGTGTGCGTACTCAGCCACATATTCACGGGTCAAAATCTCATCCAATAGCTCAGCATAGGCCAGCTCAGCCTGCGTACGCACGCTATAAACCAAGACAATCTTCTGAAAACGCTCCCAAGCAGAGAAATCCTGCAGCATCGATAAAAATGGCGCAATTCCGGTCCCTGTTGATAGCAACCACAGATGCTCGCCATCGACAAAACGATCCAAGGTTAAAAACCCATGCGCCTGTTTCTCAATCAAAATTTCATCACCGACAGCCAGTTGACTTAACTCACTGGTAAACTCACCACCGGGCACCACAATCGAGAAAAACTCCAGAAACTCATCAAAGGGACTGGACACCATCGAATAACCACGCCAAACAATCGACCCACTGGCCTTACGCACGCCAAGACGCGCAAACTGCCCAGCGGTAAAACGAAAGCCCGCATCACGCGTACAGCGAAAACTAAACAGGCTGGGCGTCCAAGTATGCAGGTGCGTAATGGTTTGTCGGGTGAACTTTTCTTGCGTCGCGTTCATACTGCACCTCATTAACTAACAGATACCCCTATTCATACGCCATTTTTGGCCAAACAAACACCTGCGATCCTTATGCCTATATTTGATACCCACTTCGCCCAACTTGATTTACTGCGCTATCCCGAGCAAAACAACAGCCCTTTACAGGCTTTTGATGCTGCGGATGAGTATCTGCTTAAACACCTGAGCAGCTGCCAGCTAGCCGGTAACGCACGCACACTGATACTCAACGACAGCTTCGGCGCTCTAGCTGCCAGCCTCTGTACTCATATGACAGTGCACAGCAGTGGCGATTCATTTTTAGCTCACCAAGGCTTGCGTAATAATCTCAGTCGCAATCAGCTGGATCAGAGCAGCGTTCACATTATTCCAGCTGACCAGCCCTTTGCCGGCCCTTATGATTGCGTGCTGATTTGCGTACCCAAGACACTCGCCCTGCTTGAAGAACAATTGATTCGTCTGCAAAGTCATATCAGTCAAGACACTATTATCGTCGCCGCCGGCATGGTTAAGCACTTACCGCGCTCAGCCGGCGACCTAATGGAACGCTATATTGGTTCAGTGCAAGCCAGTTTGGCCGAGAAAAAAGCACGCTTACTCTTTGTCACACCCACCGCGAAAACACAGGCTCAATCACCTTATCCAAGCGTCTATCAACTGGATAAACCACAGATGACTTTACGTAATCATGCCGGCGTTTTTTGCCGTGAAGCGCTGGATATTGGCACGCGGTTTTTTCTGCCGCACCTGCCAAGTCATCTAGGCGATGCACAGGTTGCCGATTTAGGCTGTGGTAATGGTGTATTGGGCATTGCCTGCGCATTAAATAATCCACACGCGCAGCTGCGTCTGATTGATGAGTCTTATATGGCAGTGCAGTCCGCACAAGAGAACTGGCAGCACGCCTTGGGCGCGCGTCCAGTAACCATCTATGCCGGTGATGGTTTGGGCGCTGAACAGCCTGACTCTCTCGACCTAGTATTGTGCAACCCACCCTTTCATCAACAGCAAGTGGTCGGTGACTTTTTAGCACGACGCATGTTCCAACAAAGCCACCGCGCATTAAAAAAAGGCGGGCAATTATGGATTGTTGGTAACCGTCATTTAGGCTATCACGTCACGCTCAAGCGCATGTTCCGTGAGGTTGAGCAAATCGCTGCTAACGCCAAATTTGTAATTTTAAAAGCCCACAAATAAAAACAGCCGTACACAATCAAGTGTACAGCTGTTTATTGAACTCAATCTCAACGCTGTCCGAATCATTCAATCGATTCAGTCAGCGCTCTATAGCATTGCTTAGCGCTTAGCTGCCTGATTATACAAAGGCATGACCTTGGGAATAGCCTGCTCTAAGTTGGAAATACGTGTGGAGGATGAGGGGTGTGTGCTCATAAACTCAGCGGGAGCACCTTGGCTGGCTTGTTCCATTTTGCGCCATAAACTCACTGCACCATTGGGGTTATAACCGGCACGTGCCGCCAGCTCGATACCAATCAAATCTGCTTCAGTTTCTGCACCACGGCTATTGGGCAAAGTCATACCGTACTCTACCGCAGCATCAGCAAGCTCCATGGTATCCTGACTGACACCTAAAATTGCACCCACGCCTGTTTTGGCTATATCAATAGCATAAGCTTTAGACATGGCTTCACGGCTGTGCTCACGTAGCGCGTGGGCAATCTCATGCCCCATCACTGCAGCGATTTCATCGTCAGTTAGTTTTAACTTAGTGATAATCCCACTGTAAAAAATAATCTTACCACCCGGGCCACAGTTCGCATTGAGGTCAGGGCTGTCGATCAGATTTACCTGCCAATCCCAGCGCGGTGCATCGCCACGGAAATGACCCACTTGGGCAATCACACGTCGACCAATGGTTTGTAGGCGTTGGGCATTATTACTGCGGGTATCGAGCTTACCCTGCGATCGCGCTTTATCTAAAGTTTCTTGGTAGGACTGTGCATAACTTTGGTTCACCTGATCAGTGGTTAACAAGCTGAACATATACTGTTTGCGTTCGACACCCACAGCACTTGAGTTGGTCGTGTTTACCGCTTGGCAGCCTACGAGTAATAACGCGCCTGCCAGTGTTATATATTTATGTAAACGAGCCAAGTCACACCTCCTCCTAATGAATAACCCACAACGCCATCATGCCACGATGACTCTATGTGCTGAGTGTATTACAGCCACAGATAAGCGCCATATATTTAGTCGATGAGTAGGGAAATATTTAGGTTTCTTGTACTAACAGACCCGCGCCTAACGTACTTCTGGATGGGTGTTGGTCCATCGATCTGCACTGTACTGCAAACCGACAAACAACATCATTTCTAAAAGCTTGGATACTGCACTCAAAGTGAATCGTGCTATAGATTTGCCGACACCATCACTGATCAATGAGTCCCTCGTTCATACTGCAAAGCGTAGCCAAGGATAGCTAGCACCCCTATTGCGCCAGGACGGCGCATTGAGGGGAATGCAGTACGAACGAGGTGCGACATACACACCTATTGAAAACCAGACTAAGCGTTACCGTCTAATTTGATTTGTGCATCACGGGTAAAGTCCAACATACGCTGCAATGGACGGACCGCTTTAGGAATAATCGCCGGATCAACAATGATTTCATTATCGCCATTTTGTAAGCCTAACAACAGCGCTTCAAGGGTATTCATCGCCATCCACGGACAGTTGGCACAGCTACGACACGCTGCACCCTCACCTGCGGTTGGCGCTTCAATAAAGCTCTTATTGGGACTCAACTGCTGCATTTTGTAGAAAATACCGCGATCAGTCGCCACAATAAACTGCTGATTAGGTAATTCTTGACTGGCTTTGATCAGCTGCGTGGTTGAACCAATCACATCTGCTAACTCAAGCACTGCAGTCGGCGACTCAGGGTGAGCCAATACAGCCGCTTCAGGATATAAAACTTTCATATCCGCTAGCTGTTTGGATTTAAACTCTTCGTGGACGATGCATGCACCGTCCCACAGCAGCATGTCCGCGCCGGTTTCACGCTGAATATAACGGCCTAAATGCTGATCCGGTGCCCATAGAATGGTCTCACCGTTATCCATTAAGGTCTCAACAATCTCCAATGCACAACTGGAGGTCACCACCCAGTCCGCACGCGCTTTAACCGCAGCGGATGTATTGGCATACACCACCACAGTGCGCTCAGGATGTTGATCGCAAAACTCAGAAAACTCTTTAATCGGGCAGCCTAAATCAAGCGAACAAGTCGCTTCTAAGGTTGGCATTAAAATGCGTTTTTCAGGATTGAGGATTTTAGCTGTTTCGCCCATAAAACGGACACCGGCAACCACAAGGGTTTGTGCGCTGTGTTGACTACCAAAACGCGCCATTTCGAGCGAGTCAGCCACACAGCCGCCACTTTTCTCAGCCAGTTCTTGAATAACAGGATCACAATAGTAGTGCGCAACTAAAACAGCATCCTGCGCTTTCAGTTCAGCAATAATACGTTCACAATAATACGCTTCTTGCTCGGGCGTCAGTTCTTCAACCTGCTTCGCCGCCAAGTGCGCTTGAACCAAAATACGTTCGGAAATTTGCGTCATTGATGCCAGTCCTCACAGCGCACACGGGCGCGATGTTAACAAGTGTATTACTTATTGATCTTAATGAGATGCAACACAATACTGACAATAAAACGATGCGAAGAAAAGAGTTGGTGGGTCGTGTGGGATTCGAACCTACGACCAATTGGTTAAAAGCCAACTGCTCTACCACTGAGCTAACGACCCTGATGGGGAGTCGCATAATACGGCTTTTTCAGCTCAGAGCAAGCATAAATTTTATTTTAGTCAAAATATCGTGTTGGATCATTAATGCATGCGTTGATAAAACCCTGTCTACGCAATTGACAGCTGTCACAGACTCCGCATGCTCGCCCCTTATTATCAGCCTGATAACAAGAAACTGTGAGCGCATAGTCTACCCCGAGCTGTGTTCCTAACTGAATGATATCAGCCTTACTCATACTTTGCAGGGGCGCTTGAATACGAAACTTACGCCCCTCGACCCCTGCACGTGTTGCTAAGTTAGCAACCTGCTCAAATGCTTGGATAAACTCCATGCGGCAATCGGGGTAGCCAGAGTAATCGACATCATTCACACCGATAAAAATATCATAGGCCTGTAAGACCTCAGCCCAGCCTAAGGCTAGCGATAAAAACACCGTATTACGTGCCGGTACATAAGTAATCGGAATCTCATCGCTACTGCTCGCTTGAGGTATATCCAAGCTGCTATCTGTTAGCGCAGAGCCGCCCATTCCATCCAAATCGATGCCAATGACTTTATGCTCAATCGCTCCCAAAGCCTCTGAGATGCAACGTGATGCATCAAGTTCACTGCGGTGGCGCTGGCCATAATCAAAACTAATGGTGTAGCAGTCGTAACCTTCTGCACGCGCTGATGCCAACACAGTGGCTGAGTCTAAACCACCAGATAATAAAATAACGGCACGTTTATGGCTCATATGCTTTTCCTCGCAAACAGTGGACTGCCAGACACGTCTCAGCACAGACCCACGCTAAGCGTGAGTATGCTGATCAGAACAGGGTATTAGAGTTTTCTTAAATCTTGCTGTGCAAGCTGTGCTGCGGAGGTATTGGGGTACTGAGCAACGACTTGCTGCATAATTGTGCGTGCTTTATCAGCATGGCCTAAACGGCGCTCCACATCCGCTAACTTATACAGCGAATCAGGCACTTTATTATGTTTTGGATAGTTGTTGGCGACTAAAGCAAAAGCTTTACCAGCAGACTGTAAATCACCATCCACTAAATACACTTCACCTAACCAATATTGAGCATTACCTGCGTACTGGCTATCAGGGTATTTATTTAAAAAAGCATCGAAAGCTTTTTTAGCGGTTTCAAAATCACGTGCTTTAATTAAATCAAAAGACGCTTCGTACAATAGTTTTTCTTTCTCTGGATCACCGGCACTCTGCCGAGTTGCAGGCGCACCTGCAATATCCTCAGTCGCTGTAGACGGGCCTGGAGCTTGCGCACCAACGCCTTCATGTAAGCGGCTGTCTAATGTTTGGTAACGCTCAAGATTTTCTTGGCGTACTTGTTTTAACTCATGCTGTTGCTCTTCGAGCATACCGCGCAGTGTAGAGATTTCTTCCTGCATTTGTTGCAATTGAATAAACAACTGACCTTGAGCTGAAAGCGGTGCAGAAGCACCACCTTCAGTCGCGGCTCCGTTCAACCCCTGGTTTCCACCAGCATACATCCCCTGATGGCTTGAGCCATCAGTGATAGGTATCGCAGCAACTGCCAATGTTGGCAGGCTGAGGGCCAAAGCTATAAGGGTTGAACGGATCATTTTTCTTACCTATTACTTACGTAATTCAACACGACGGTTTTGTGACCATGAGCTTTCGTCATGACCAATCACGTTTGGACGCTCTTCACCGTAAGATACTGGCTCAAGTTGTGCAGGTGAAACACCTTGCAAAACTAAGTAGCGCTGTACAGCTTGTGCACGACGCTCACCCAAAGCCATGTTGTATTCACGTGTACCACGTTCGTCAGCATGACCTTCCAATACAACACGGTTGCCAGCAGCTTGTAAGTCACGTGCGTGTACATCAAGTGCGCGCATTGCTTCATGCTTTAGGTCTGAGCTGTCGTATTCAAAGTAAAACGTAGTGATTGCGCGCAGTGCCGCTTCTTCACTACCGCTACCGCTGCCATAGCTACCATCAACAGCGCCTGTATCCATACCGTAGCCGGCATTCGGATCAATTGCACCTTCACCACTTGCGTCGCCGCCTTTTGAAGAACAACCAACTGCAACAGCTAAAGCCAATGATAAAGCAGCAAATTTACCGAATTTAATCATTTCCATTTTACAAGCTCCAAGAAAACAACATATTTAATTAAGTTAACAGATAACCCATCATCAGTTTAGGTAAGGGGACCATGAAGGCTCTCTGACTTCGCCTTGTATGCTAGGTAGTGGGAGCCGCACCCGCCCATTGATAGATGCAAGCATCAGGACACCCCTGCCCTGGTGATGGGTAGCATAGATTACCATTGTTCCATTGGGTGCAACAGTAGGCGACTCATCTAAACTTGAATCTGAGAGGATACGTAAGTTCCCACGCTGCAAATCCTGTGCAGCCACTTTAAACACAGCATAGCCATCTTGGCGGTGAATCATCACCAAAGTCTTCTCATCTGCCGATAATTTAGGGTTGGCGTTGTAGTTACCAACAAATGTAACCCGCTCTGCAGCACCACCATTGATATTCATACGGTAAATTTGTGGTTTACCGGAACGATCCGATGTGAAGTAGAGAGTTTGTCCATCTTTACCCCAAAAAGGCTCCGTATCAATTGCCGCATGATTGGTCACTCGACGCACTTGGCGTGACCCCATATCCATCACATAAATTTCCGGGTTACCGTCACGCGACAACACAAAAGCCAAACGACGACCATCCGGTGACCACGCCGGCGCACCGTTTAAGCCTTCATAATTAGTGATTTGCTCACGGTGACCTGTTTCAATATTTTGTATAAAAATACGCGGACGCTTTTGCTCAAAGGATACATAGGCAATACGCTTGCCATCCGGAGCAAAGGACGGTGAGAGGATCGGCTCACGCGACTGCAACAGAGTCACTGCTCGCGCGCCATCATAATCTGAACGCTGCAAGGTGTAGCGCGTATTAGTCGCCGAAGAACGCTCAGCAATCACATAGAGTAGACGGGTCGAAAACGCGCCTTTAACTCCGGTTAATTTTTCATAAGACTGATCAGAGATATGGTGCGCTAAATCACGCAACTGATCCACACTACCACTCACGGTACCGTGCAACATTTCTTGCTCAGTCGTAACGTTAAGTAGAGCGTAATTGATCTGCAAGCGACCTGCATTGGAGGTGATATTACCGACCAATACATATTGCGCACCGATCGCACTCCAGTCGCGAAAAATCACTTCACTGGTTTGCGCTGGCTGGCTGATCATGTTTTGCTTAGCAACGGGCTCAAATGAACCCGAGTTACGCAAATCATCACCGACAATTTTCGCGATATCTTCGGGTAATGCACTACCGCCTTGCCAGCCAAACGGCACCACAGCAATAGGGATAGCACGGTCGGTACCACTGGTGACTCGGATATTTTTCTCTTCAGCCATAGCTGTTGCTGCCGCAAAGCTAAGCAAGACGAAAAAGAACGCTTTAAAAGTTTTCATCACAAGGCTAAATCCTCAGGCGTGAATGTCATCTTAAACGAACGATAAGGTGTGAATTGCGCAGCTGTTAAGCGCTGCATTTCAACCAAACGTCCAATGTTTTTAACTGCAGCAACCGCAGAGTTATCAAAAGGTGAATTACCGCTGCTGCGGGCAATGCTGACACTGGTCACAGTACCATCTGACAGCATATTAATTTGTAAAACAACCGTCATACCGTTGGTTGTACCCGGTGGACGAGTCCAGCCTTCAGACGCTCGAATACGAATCAAATCGTCTAAACCACCTGCAACTTGCGAACCGACTGTGTCAGCTTTAGTTTGCTGGTACTGGGTGTCCTCAGATAACAGCTCAGCCAACGCGCCAGCTTTTTTATCCTCCATAGCTTTACGTGCTGCTTCCTGCGCTTTGCGTTGCTTAGCCGCTTCATCTGCTGCAGCCTGTTTTTTCTTATCAGCTTCAGTTTTTTGCTTGGCAGCAGCATCGCTAGCGGCTTTTTTCTTTGCCGCTTCAGCAGCAGCTTTCTTTTTAGCTTCTTCAGCCGCTGCTTTTTTAGCGGCCTCGGCAGCCTTCTTCTTCGCATCTTCAGCGGCTTTATTCTTTGCCGCTTCAGCCGCTTTACGCTTAGCCTCATCATCAGCAGCTTTTTTCTTAGCATCATCCGCTGCTTTGATTTTCGCTGCTTCAGCCAACTTTAATTTCTCAGCAGCCTGCTTAGCTTGCTCTGCTTTTTTTGCTTGCGCCTGCTGCTGTGCTTCGGCTGCTTGTTTTTGTGCTGCCGCTGCTTTTTCCTCAGCTTGCTTACGTGCTTGCGCTTCGCGTGTTTCAGCAGAAGATTGAGCTTGCGCCGCTTTTGCAGCCAAAGCTGCTAAACGTTCTTGCTCAATTTTCTTCTGTGCTAACTGCTCAGCCTCATAACGTTGCGCTGAAGTTTTTGCAGCTTCACCAGCAATTTTTTGATTGGTTTGTGTAGTGGCTTGGCTTTGCGACTGCAATTGATACAGCGTGGCCTTAATAATGGGCCGTGATGGCGGTAAATCCGGCGTATTGGAAACACTGACAAACAATAACGCAAACAGCATGGCATGCAGCCCGACTGCCCACACCACTGGCCAAAATAGCTTTTCTGAAGGACTACGATCATAAGGTCGCATTAAGGGGCCTCAGTAATTAAGCCAACATCGCTGACGCCGGCTTGCTGCAAGCCACCCATGGCGGCCATCACGCTACCGTAATCCACAGTTTTATCGGCGCGCACATAAACTTGCACCTTTTTACCTTGCGCCGCATTGGCAGCCAAAATAGCGCGGGCAGCATGCACCATTTGCTCTAAATCAACGGCTTGATCTTGCGCCGTTTCCACATCCACTTCGGTACCCGTATTCCAGAAATAGCTTTTATCGGCTTTGATCGAGATGGTCAATACCATAGAGTTATTGTCTTGTGGCAATACTTCACTGCTGACTTGTGGCAAATCCACTTTTACGCCCTGATTGAGCATGGGTGCAGTGACCATAAAGATCACCAACAACACCAGCATCACGTCGATATAGGGCACCACGTTCATTTCTGCAACGGGTTTGCGACGGTTACGAATTCGAGCTCTATGCATGGGGCACCTTAATCCTCTTTAGAGTGGACTTTACGATGCAAAATGGCCTGAAACTCATCAGCAAAGGTGTAGTAGCGTGCAATCAAATTTTCACCGCGGGCAGCAAAACGGTTGTAGGCAATCACCGCAGGAATCGCCGCGAATAAACCAATCGCCGTAGCAATCAAGGCTTCAGCAATACCTGGCGCGACCGTTGCAAGTGTGGCTTGTTGCACCTGCGCCAAACCGCGGAAGGAGTTCATAATCCCCCACACCGTACCAAACAAACCAATATAAGGACTGGTTGAACCCACGGTGGCTAAGAAAGGTAGGCTCTGATCCAGTTTTTCTTCTTCATGGGAAATAGCCACACGCATGGAGCGCGCCACACCATCCATCACCGACTCAGGATTAGCACCCTGCTGCTGGCTTAAACGAGAAAATTCTTTAAAGCCGGCACGGAAGACCTGCTCAACCCCAGACTCTGGGTCTGGGTCAGAATTGACCTCACGATACAGCTTGGATAAATCCACACCCGACCAAAAACGATCTTCAAAGGAATTCAGGCTGTTGCGTGCACTACGCAATAACTGGCTGCGTTGAAAAATGATCACCCACGACATCACTGAAGCAGCCACAAGAATCAACATTACAAACTGAACGACCAGACTGGCGTTGCTGATTAAGCTCCACATTGACATCTGATCAACGGCATTAGCTTCCACGCTTACTCTCCTGCAAAGTCCTGCACATCGGCACTAAACGCCGCATATAACGGTTCGGGAATACCCCGAGGTTTTAGGGTATCGGCACGTACACAGGCCACAGTAAAGTGTCCTTCACAGAGCAACACATCATCACTGATGCGGCGTACTTGCTGATAAAATTTCAAACTGGCTCGCTTTAATACTTCCACCTGCGCACTCACCGCCAGCTCATCATCTAAACGAGCTGGAGCGTGATAACGTGCTTGCGAGGTATGCACAACAAACATTAGATTTTCGCTGGCCATTTGTGCTTGAGAAAAGCCCAAGTGACGCAATCGCTCAGTGCGCGCACGCTCCATGAATTTTAGATAATTCACGTAATAAACGATGCCGCCTGCATCCGTATCCTCGTAGTAAACACGACAAGGAAAGGTAAACCGCGGTGCTGTTGTTAATGCGCGCATACTTTAATGCTACCTCGTGCAATTGCCAATGGATAACGCAGGTATATTTTCACTCATCAGCACTGTATTTTTCCAGCTCACGAGTGTCGAGTAAACGTTCAGGTAAATTCAAACCAAAATGCAAATACGCATGACGCGTCACAACACGTCCACGCGGAGTGCGCATCATAAAGCCCTGTTGAATCAAGTACGGTTCTAGGACATCTTCAATCGTATGTCGTTCCTCACTGATTGCAGCGGCCAAACTATCAATGCCCACGGGACCACCATCAAACTTCTCAATCATGGCCAATAATAAGCGACGGTCTTGATGATCAAAACCATGTTCATCAATATCCAGTAAATTCAGCGCCTGATTAGCAATGGTCTGGGTAATATGCCCCGTACCGCGCACCTGAGCGAAATCTCGTACACGGCGCAATAAGCGGTTAGCAATCCGTGGTGTACCCCGTGCACGACGTGCAATTTCATACGCACCTTCATGATCAATCGGCATTTTTAAAATACCGCCTGAACGCGTCACAATCGTGGTTAAATCAGTGTCATTGTAAAACTCTAAGCGCTGCACAATACCAAAACGATCACGCAGCGGGTTGGTTAGCATACCGGCACGCGTAGTTGCACCGACCAAAGTAAAGGACGGCAGATCCAATTTAATCGAGCGTGCTGCAGGCCCCTCACCGATCATAATATCCAACTGAAAATCTTCCATCGCCGGATACAACACTTCTTCAACAATAGGCGGCAAGCGGTGAATTTCATCAATAAACAGCACATCGCCTTCTTCAAGATTGGTCAATAGCGCTGCTAAATCGCCGGGACGCTCCAATACTGGGCCTGAGGTACTTTTTAATGAGACATTCATTTCTTGCGCAATAATATTAGCCAAGGTGGTCTTACCCAAACCGGGCGGGCCAAATATCAACGTATGATCGAGTGGCTCTTCACGATTTCTCGCCGCCTCGATAAATAAGGCCATTTGCTCACGCACAATGGGCTGACCAATATACTCAGCCAAACTCAGCGGTCGTATCGCTCGGTCAATATGTTCTTCACGCTCGCGAGGCGTCGCATCAATCAGGCGATCAGCTTCAATCATAAACTGCAGTTATCCCAAATAAAGTAGCGCAATTACGCCATGCCTTTCAGTGCGCGACGAATTAAGTCCTCGCTGCTTAAGCCGTCTTCAAAGACGCTGCTGACCGCGTGACTGGCTTGAGCAGGTTTAAAGCCTAAGCTAATCAATGCGCTGACCGCATCTTTTTCTGCACTGTGCGCGTCTGTGACTGTAGAAGCCCCAGTAGGTTCCGTACTATTTTGTCCCGCCAGCGGCGTACTTTCCCAGTTTTTAAAGCGGTCTTTAAGCTCAACCAACAAACGTTCAGCGGTTTTTTTACCCACACCTGGCACTTTCATTAAGCGCGCAGTGTCTTCAGCATTTACGCACTGAATCAACTCATCGACATTCATACCCGACATTAACGCCAGCGCCAGCTTAGGGCCCACACCATTTAAACGAATCAACTCGCGAAATAAAGCACGATCGCGTTTCTCAAAAAAACCATAGAGTAACTGCGCATCTTCACGCACCACTAAATGCACGTGCAAGACTAACGGCTCACCCACTACAGGCAGCTGATATAAGGTGGTCATCGGCACCTCGAGTTCATAGCCGACACCATTAACGTCAAGTATCACGTGCGGTGGTTGTTTTTCTAATAAAATGCCACGCAGATATCCAATCACGGTTGTTCCTTCTCGATCAATAGCGCTTGTTATGGGCCAATTGCCCTACAATAATAACTGGCATTATATACAGTTAGCCTAAGGCAAGCCAGAACAGTCAAATACCTCAAATTTATGCAGTAATACGACCACTTCAAACCCACTTCGCTTGTATCTATACCGCACAGCTAGAAAAGCCGATCAAGATCACCTATTGTCAAATATCACAACAATAAAACTTCCAATCCAAATCCGCAGAGGATTAAGCTTATGTTTAAATTATCTCGTATCGCTGCCTTGCTCTGCATCACAGCAACAGTGAGTATGGCAGCACAGGCCAATGATCATGCTCAGATGATGCAAAAAATGATGCAAATGCAAAGCTGCATCGAACAAAACGTGGATACCACATACTTTGATAATCTTGGTAAGGACGCGCAAGCACGTTCTGAAGAGATCAAGCAGATGTGCCTTGCTGGCAAACGTGATCAAGCGCAAAAAGCGGCAATTGTCTACGCCACAGCCATTCACAACGATCCTAATTTCCAAGCACTAAAAAAATGCATCGTGGATCTCGGTAGCGACTTCCCCGGGGTAAAAGATATGCAAGAAGGCTTTGATCTTGAGTCACTCGACAAGCAGCATGTCTGCGACAATCTTGATTAACTGCCACTCAATCTACAAGAAAACGGCCACTGCATCTAAATGACAGCAGCCGTTTTTATTACAGCGCAGCGCTATTGAGCCAAATTAACCCAACACAGCGCTGACGCCATAGTTCAGCGCCACGCCACCGACAATTAACCAAGCAAACAATACGCTAGCTAATAACAGCGGCTTAAAACCTGCGCGTGCAATAGCTTGAATATCCGTGGTCAATCCCAAGCCGGCCATAGCCATGGCTAACAACGCCGTATCCAGCGCAGTAATCTGCTCGATAACCACTTCAGGCACTAACTGCAAAGAGTTCAAGCCCGCGACTGCAACAAAGATAAAAGCAAACCACGGCACACTGACACTCGCTAAAACCCCAACCTTCCCATCCTGCGGATCTGCATGCGTTGCTGTATCGCGCGCCAAATACACAGCCAAGCCAATCAAAAATGGCGCCAGCATCATCACTCGAACCATTTTAGCAATCACCGCGGTATCAGCTGCCGCAGGGCTAATAGCATCAGCAGCAGCCACAACTTGCGCCACTTCATGAACGGTAGAGCCTACAAATAAGCCATAAGCAAAATCAGTGGTAGCTAATAGCTGCCAATGCAGATTTAAACTGTAGAGCAATGGATAAATAAAGATGGCTAAGGTGCCAAACACCACCACAGTAGAAACAGCCACAGTCACTTGCTCAGCACGCGCCTTCAGAACCGGCTCGGCAGCCATAATCGCAGCAGCGCCACAAATAGAGCTGCCTATACCGATCAACATCGCGGTACTACGCTCCAGCTTAAACAGGCGCATACCTAAAATCACAGCCAAGCTAAATGTCGTGACCAGCACCAAGGCATCAATCACCACACCCGCCAGACCGACATAACTTATATCCTGAAAAGTCAGGCGAAACCCATAGAGGATAATGCCTAAGCGCAACAGATACTGCTTGGCATAGATAATTCCTGGCATGCAGTAACCCGCGACTTGAGGCAGTACGCTATTACCCACAACAAACCCTAAGACAATAGCTAAGGTCAACGCAGAAAGACCCTGCCCTTGCAGCCACGTCATGCGTCCTAGCACAATCGCCAACGCAGCTAAGGTCGCACAGAGTAATAACCCCGGAAGCAAATCAGCCCGCAACTGCAGCCAATCTGGCAGACGATAAGCGCGTGTCTCAGTGTTTTTATTAAACGGCAACATATTCAACGCTCTCTTCATCGGTAAAGGCCTGCAATAGCACCCAATGCCCAGCCGTGAAAGACCACCCTTTTAAACAATAAAGCAGTAAGTGTTACCCAATGTCACCCTCGCGCAAAAATAAAAACTGTTACCTATTACCCACTGCACGTAACACTTACCGTGACCCGCAGTAACACTTCACACAAACGCACACTGCAAAAAACCTTCAAAACCTCTCGCTAAAAGCAGCCAAAAACCATAAGTCATTGATTTATAAGGAATTAATAAAAGTTGGCACAGCACATGCAATATATATCCGTACAACAACAATAAAAACAAAACATATAACAAGAATAAGACGTAACGGCTCTAGCACAATAAAAACAACAGCATAAGAGACGCAGCTAACTGATTACTTTGCAGAGGATAACGAAAGTAGCGACACAGATGATAGGAGAATAATAAAACTGCACTTAATGCAGCAGCCCAATCAACTGAACATCGCCACCTTCGGTCAGCATTCAAAGCAATCCGTTAACTTTTCACAGCTTAATTTGAGCTGTAAAAAAAGAAGCAGGCGGACAACAATAACAAAAACGCCGAGAATAATAAAAAAAACGCACAGAATACTTTTTGAGGGGGAAAGGCAGGACTTTCCCCCTCAAAATATTGTACAAATCCCGCTCTAAAAATCAGCCAACACACACCATAAGCACATTCCTCGTTCACCTCCCACGCTAGCAGTGGTAGAATCGGCAACCATGATATGCCATTCTCAATATAATAATTCTTCTCGCTCAACCGCGCAGGCCGCACTGCATTCTTTGCCGCTGAAATTGTTGCGCGCAGCGTGTATGAATTTTCTTTTTGTCGCGAGTCGCAAACAGGCCCCGCTATGCTGAAAAAGCTTTTCAATCCCTTTCGCCTGACACGTCAGCGCAAAGAGCCCGAGCAACCTACCGTATTGGACGCTCACGAGCACCGCCTAAGCTGTGCAGACTTCAGTCGCAACGCAGCGAATGTTGCCGTACGCTTACAACAAGCAGGTTTTGAAGCGTATTTAGTCGGTGGTTGCGTACGCGATTCATTGATCGGTGTAACACCCAAAGACTTTGATGTCGCCACTAACGCGACCCCTGAACAAGTCCGCCATGAGTTCCGCAACTCACGTATTATTGGTCGACGCTTTAGGCTCGTTCATGTGCATTTTGGCCGTGAACTGATTGAAGTGGCGACATTCCGCAGCAATCACACACACGATGATGACGTCGCCAATAACGATCAGTCAGCTCATGATGCCAGCGGCCGTATTTTGCGTGATAACGTCTACGGCAATATGGAAGATGACGCGCAACGCCGCGACTTCACCATGAATGCGCTGTATTTTGACGTCAGCAACGATCAAGTGCATGACTACAGTACTGGTTTTGCTGATATTCAACGCCGCTTAATCCGTTTGATTGGCGATCCAGAGCAGCGCTACTTGGAAGACCCGGTACGCATGCTGCGCGCCATCCGTTTTGCTGCCAAGCTGGGTTTTGAAATTGAAGACAGCACCGCCGAGCCGATCAGTCGGCTAGCCTATTTATTAGGCGATATTCCATCAGCACGTTTGTATGAAGAAGTTTTAAAACTCTTCCTCAGTGGTCACGCGGTACGCACCTATGAGTTGCTCTGCGAATACAATTTATTTGCCGAACTGTTCCCAGGTACAGCCAAAGCGTTAATCAGACACCCGGTTAATGTCGATCGTCTATTGCGTAACGCCTTTAAAAGCACCGATAAACGCGTACAGATGGATCGCCCGGTCACGCCGGCATTCTTATTTGCAGCCTTACTCTGGCCATCACTGACAGTGCGCGCGATCGGCTTACAAAATGACGGCATGCATGCGCTACCAGCGATGCAAGAAGCTGCAAACCAAGTGTTACTTGAGCAATTGCAACGTATTGCGCTACCGAAGCGCTTTAGTATGCCCACCCGTGAAATCTGGGATATGCAAGAACGCTTACCGCGCCGCTCCGGCAAACGAGCTGACACTTTATTAGCTCACCCACGCTTTCGTGCTGCCTATGACTTCTTATTACTGCGTGAAAGCGCCGGTGAACCGACCGAGGAACTGGGCGACTGGTGGACACGCTACCAAGATGCCAGTGACAGTCAGCGCCGCGAAATGATCAGCGAGCTTTCCAGCAGAAGTGGCGCGCCACGTAAACGTAAGCGCAAACCACGCACCAATAAACCTACGCATATGCAATCTGGCCAGGATTAATGGAGCAGGTCTTTATTGGTTTAGGCAGCAATTTAGCCGAACCTGTGCAGCAGCTCGACGCTGCACTTAAAGCCTTAGCGCAACTGCCACACACGCGTTTAATAGCGACGTCAGCGTACTATTCCAGTGCACCGCTAGGCCCAAGTGATCAGCCGCGCTATACCAATGCAGCGGCCCACTTGGAAACCGATTTAGCGCCGCATGCTTTGCTCGATCAGTTGCAAGCCATTGAACTCAATCAAGGTCGGCAGCGCAAAGCAGAACGCTGGGGTCCACGCACTCTGGATTTAGATATATTACTTTTTGGTGAGCGTATTTTAGATGATGAGCGCCTGTGCGTGCCGCATTACCATATGCACGCTCGACCCTTTGTCTTATTGCCGCTCGCCGAGCTCTGTCCGGTGGACTGCAAACTGGCCGACGGACGTTTACTGGCTGATTTACTCAAGCATTGCCCTGAAGACCCAAGCCTACAACGCCTGCATACACCGCAGCTGAGTAGCATTTAACCGGTCAATCTGTATATTAAGTGGTTGACTTAAACGTAAGCCATCAGGACTATAACGACCTTGATGCCAGTACCCCAAAGGTACTAAAGAGGACTCCCTGAATGTCAGATGTAACCTTAACAACATTATTAAAATTAAAGCAGCGCGGTGAAAAAATCACCATGTTGACATGTTATGACGCTACCTTTGCCGCGACGGCCTGCAGCGCAGGCGTCGAAGTGCTACTGATTGGCGACTCTTTAGGTATGGTCCTACAAGGCCATGACAGCACCTTACCAGTAACCATCGACGATATGGCTTACCACACCGCTTCAGTGAAACGCGGTAATAAGGGCGCGCTGATTCTCAGTGACTTGTCCTTTATGAGCACAGCAACCCTTGAGCAAACCTACCAAAGCTGCGCCCAGTTGATGCAAGCCGGCGCGCACATGGTTAAACTCGAAGGCGGCGCATGGCTGGCAGATACGGTCAGTTTATTGGCTGAACGTGGCATTCCAGCCTGCATCCACTTAGGCCTGACCCCTCAATCCGTGAACGTCTTTGGCGGTTATAAAGTCCAAGGCCGTGGTGACGCGCCAGCACAAAAAATGCTTGATGAAGCCATTGCGCTTGAGCAAGCAGGAGCAGCTTTACTGCTTTTAGAGTGCGTGCCTAGCGAACTCGCTGCGCGTATCAGCCGTGCCGTACAGATCCCAGTGATTGGTATTGGTGCAGGCCCCGACACTGACGGTCAAGTGCTGGTATTACACGATATGTTGGGCTTATCATTAAGCGGTCGCACACCTAAGTTTGTGCGTAACTTTATGCAAGGTCAAAGCAGCATTGCTGACGCCATCAGCTCCTACGTCGGCTCAGTCAAAGACCAATCATTCCCAGCCGCAGAGCACGAGTTTAGCGCATGAATACAGTACAAACGCTGCCGCAGTTGCGCGCAGCTATTGCCCAAGCACGCAGTGAAGGTCAACGTATCGCCTTTGTGCCAACCATGGGTAATTTACACGCCGGTCATATCGCCCTGATCACTCAGGCGGTTGAGCGTGCTGATTTTGTCGTGGCCAGTATCTTTGTTAATCCGCTGCAGTTTGGCCCTAACGAAGATTTGGATAACTATCCTCGCACCTTAGCCGCGGACCAAAGCAAGCTCTTAGGCGCAGGTTGTAAGCTGTTGTTTACGCCCACTGCCGATGAGATTTACCCGCAAGGTATGGCGCAGCACACAGTTGTCAGCGTACCGGGCGTTTCTAGTGGTTTATGTGGCGGCAGCCGTCCGGGGCACTTTGATGGTGTTTCCACGGTGGTCTGTAAGCTACTGAATATGGTGCAACCGGATATCGCCCTGTTTGGCGAGAAGGATTACCAGCAGTTGGCAGTGATCCGTAAAATGGTTGCAGATCTGTGCATACCTGTGCAGATTTTTGGTGTACCAATTGTGCGCGATAGCGATGGCCTCGCATTATCCTCAAGAAATGGGTATCTTAACGCGCAACAACGTGCCAACGCCCCTGCCTTGCAACACTGCATGCAGACTGTTAAAGCACAAATAATAAAAGGCCACCGCGATTACGCAGCGCTATTTGCGCAGTTCGATACGGAATTACAAGCAGCAGGCTTTCGCCTCGACTATGTGGAATTGCGTGACGCGCTCAGCCTAGAATCTGCTACTGTTGATAGCCACCAGATGGTGTTATTAGCCGCAGCGTATCTCGGAACTACACGCCTGATCGACAATCTAATCATTGATCTGCAATAACGACACTCGCTGAGCACACCTGTGCTGCGCCGAGTCGAAGAGGAAAACACCATGCAAAGCACTATGCTCAAAGCCAAGTTGCACCGAGCAATTACCACCCACGCCGTCGTTGATTACGAAGGCTCATGCGCCATTGATGGCGACTGGTTGGATATGTCAGGGATTCGTGAATACGAGCAAATTGATATTTATAACGTCAACAATGGCGAGCGTTTTACCACCTATGCCATTCGTGGTGAAGCCGGTTCAAAAATGATCTCTGTCAACGGTGCTGCTGCCCATAAAGCCGCTGTGGGTGACTTATTGATTATTTGCGCTTACTGCATCTATGACGAAAGCGAATTGGCCACCCATGAGCCACGCTTACTCTATATGGGTAAAGACGGTGCACTGAGCCACAGCAGCAATGCTATTCCAGTCCAACTAGCCTAAGGCTCTGCGACTGAATTCTGGGTGGAGTTTCTCCACCCATTCTTACCAAGGACGTTGAGCAGCCGCATGACTTATTATCAACACCCACAAGATGCCGCTCAACACCCCGCGTGGCAACAACTTCTTCAGCAACGTGAGGCCATGCATGATTTTCGCATGCAGGATGCCTTCGCCGCTGATCCACAGCGTTTTCAGCGTTTCTCCTTAAACCACGATGGTTTATTGCTGGATTTCTCTAAGAATTTATTGGATGACACCACCCTTGATCTGCTGATGCAACTGGCTGAGCAAAGCCAACTGCAAGACGCCATCAAAGCGCTATTTAACGGCGAACCGGTGAATGCCTCCGAACAACGCCCTGCCCTACACACAGCTCTGCGTCGCCCGATTGGTGACCATTTAGTGGTGGACGGTGAAGATTTAATTCCACTGATTCATGATGTGCTCAATACCATGACCGAAATGGTCAACCGTATTCATAATGGTTTATGGCGCGGTTACACAGAACGACCTATCACTGATATCGTCAATATCGGTATTGGCGGATCGTTTTTAGGCCCACAATTAGTCTCAGAAGCACTACTGCCCTTTGCTCAGCAAGGTGTGCATTGTCACTTCTTAGCTAATATCGACGGCAGTGAATTTCACGAACTGAGCAACAGTCTAAATGCTGAAACCACACTTTTTATTGTCTCGAGCAAATCCTTTAACACGCTGGAAACCTTAAAAAACGCCCAAGCAGCACGCAGCTGGTATCTGGCCCAAGGCGGTAGCAGAGCGTGTATTGATCGTCACTTTATTGCCGTTTCCAGTAATGTTGAAGCCGCTGTAGCCTTTGGTATTGCTCCAGAAAATATTCTACCGATTTGGGATTGGGTCGGCGGCCGCTATTCATTGTGGTCAGCGATTGGTTTACCCATTGCTCTGTCGATTGGCATGTCCAACTTTAAAGAATTGCTGGCCGGTGCTTGGAGCATGGATCAGCATTTCCAAGAAGCACCCTTTGCCGAAAATATGCCCGTGGTTATGGCCATGTTGGGTATTTGGTACAGCGACTTCTGGCAAGCACAAAGCTATGCTATTTTGCCTTACGACCATTACCTACGGAATTTCACCCAGCATCTACAACAGCTGGATATGGAGTCCAATGGCAAAAGTGTGCGCCAAGACGGTACGCCACTGAGCTACAACAGTGGCTCAATTATTTGGGGTGGTGTTGGTTGTAATGGCCAACATGCCTATCATCAGCTGCTGCATCAAGGTACATTATTAGTGCCAGCCGACTTTATTGTGCCGGTGGTCAGTCATAATCAAATTGCTGATCACCACCAGTGGTTGTATGCCAACTGCTTATCGCAGAGCCAAGCCTTAATGCAGGGTAAAAGCCTCGAGCAAGCAGCGCAAGAGTTACGTGACAAAGGCCTCGACGAGAGTGAAGTCGAGCGCTTGGCACCGCATAAAGAAATCCCCGGTAACCGCCCCAGTAACACCTTGGTGTTAGAACGCGTTTGTCCGCGTCGTCTGGGTGCATTAATTGCCCTGTATGAGCATAAAGTGTTTGTACAGAGTGTAGTCTGGGGTACCAATGCCTTTGACCAATGGGGAGTAGAATTAGGTAAAGTATTAGGTGAAGATGTCTATCAGCGTTTAACTCAACAAACGCCTAAGTCAGCCACCGATGCCTCAACCCAAGGTTTGATTCATTTTTTTAGAAACCGCCACCGCGGTTAGTAAAATTGATATACAAGTTTCCCCACATCATTGATAAAACAAAAAAAATGGAATTTATCAGTGAATCTTTAATCGTAAAAAAAGGATACACCCATGCATGAAGTCGTTATTGTTGCAGCTACACGTACCGCTGTGGGTAGCTTCCAAGGAAGTCTAGCCTCCATTCCAGCACCGCAACTGGGTGCGATTGTCGTTCGCAGTCTTTTGGAAAAAACCGGTGTTGCTGTTGAGGAAATTGATGAAGTCATCCTCGGCCAAGTACTGACCGCAGGCAGCGGACAAAACCCCGCACGCCAAACCGCCATTCACGCCGGCCTCCCCGTCAGCACTCCAGCCTTTACTCTGAACAAAGTCTGCGGATCAGGCCTTAAAGCCCTGCACCTTGCAGCACAAGCGATTCGTTGCGGTGATGCGGAAGTGATTATCGCTGGTGGTCAAGAGAACATGAGCCTGTCACCCTATGTGATGCCTGGCGCACGCACCGGCTTACGTATGGGCCATGCTAAAATCATTGATACTATGGTTGAAGATGGCCTTTGGGATGCCTTTAACGATATTCATATGGGTATCACTGCAGAAAATCTGGTCGAGAAACACAATCTAAGTCGCGAGGAGCAAGATGCCTTTGCCGCTGCTTCACAAGAAAAAGCTGTAGCTGCAATTGCTGCTGGACGTTTTGTCGATGAAATCACTCCAGTGAGCATTCCTCAGCGCAAAGGCGATCCAGTGATTTTCGACACTGATGAACAACCACGCGCTGGCACCACCGCTGAAGCATTGGCCAAACTGCGCCCTGCCTTTAAAAAAGATGGCTCAGTCACTGCCGGTAACGCATCCAGCATCAACGACGGTGCTGCCGCTGTAATGCTGATGAGCGCAGAGAAAGCTAAAGCCCTAGGTCTGCCTGTATTAGCACGCATTGTCGCCTACGCTAACGCAGCAGTTGACCCGACTATTATGGGTATTGGCCCTGTTGCAGCCACGCAAAAATGCTTAAGCAAGGCCGGCTGGACAATCGCAGATCTAGATCTCATTGAAGCCAACGAAGCCTTTGCTGCACAAGCTCTTAGCGTCAACAAAGAACTGGGTTGGGACGCCAGCAAAATCAACGTCAATGGCGGCGCGATTGCCATTGGTCACCCGATTGGTGCATCAGGTTGCCGTATTCTAGTGACCTTGATACATGAAATGATTCGTCGTGATGCTAAAAAAGGCCTCGCCACACTCTGTATTGGTGGTGGTCAAGGCGTTGCTTTAGCCATTGAGCGCTAAACCGAAGTTATAAGTTATACCTGCTGCCCGCATTAAACTGTGGGCAGCAGTTTTACACTCCGCACCACCCCAGCACTCCAACACCCTGCTTTAAAAGCTCTAATCTAAACAAGCACCTACTGCTCAGCGCGTATTTTGCATACACTGTAGCCACTCCGATTTGAGGAACTGCATTTATGTCCAAAGGATTAAAACGCCTAGTTATCACCTTAATCAGCGCTCTTGCTGTGTATAGCTGGTTAGGTTTTTTGTTGATCCCCAGCGTTGCATTAAAAGTCATCAATCAGCAACTGGGCATCTATGCAACAGCTCCTGCACAATTGCACCGCTTAGAATTTAACCCCTTTACCTTTGAACTCTCGGCCTGGGATTTTCAACTGGGCGACGCTGATAACCCACAGATCAGCTTGGAGCATCTGTATGGCAAGCTGGCCATCGACAGCCTGTGGACACAACGCCTGCACTTACAAGATGTACAACTGCTGCAAGCCAACACTCAAGTGATTCTTAATAAAAAAGGCGAGCTCAATCTCACTCAATTGTTTAACTTACCGAAAAAATCCGTTGAGCCTGAGCCAACCGCAAGCACACCACTGACTGTACTGATTGACCAACTGCAATTACACAACAGCACCCTGCGTTTTAATGACCAACGCCAGCGCGATGCCGTGGATGTCACCCTTGCTGATTTAAATATCACCCTCAATAATTTCGACACCCGCCCCGCCAGCAACAGCGCCTTGCAATTCAGCGCGCAAGCCAACGATGGTGCGCAGCTCAATTACACCGGGGACCTCAGTCTCAGCCCGCTGACATCACAGGGCCATATTCAACTTAAAAACGCTAAACTCAAAAGCTGGTGGCCCTATGTGCGTGAGCATTTTAGCGCGCAACTGCAGGATGGGCGCCTGAGTCTCGACACTCAATACGAATTCAGCTTAGATAAGACTCTAGAGTTCAAAGCCAAACAACTCAGCGCGCAGTTACGCTCCGTGGTACTCAATCAAGACAAGCAACCCTTACTGCGCCTGCCCAGCTTAAATATCAGCGACACACATTTTGATCTGGCTGCACAAAAACTACGAATTGGCAAAGCCAGCAGCAGCAAACTTGAAGCCTGGGCGCAGATTGATAAAAACGGTGTGATCAACTGGCAAAAGCTGCTACCCAATGCCACCCAAGCAAGCAATACAACAGCCTCTAGCACTCCTGTTGATAACAGCACCAGCACACCTTGGCAGATAATCGTGCAACAGGCCGAACTGTCTGAGCATAGGTTTCATCTTGTTGATCACAGCCAAAGTGAACCCGTTGCGCTGGAATTGGCGCAATTGAATCTGCAGATTAAAGACTTCGACAGCTTAGCCAAGAGCCCCTTTAACGCTGAACTCGATACCCATATCGGCGAGCAAGGCCGCTTAAGCAGCCAGGCTCAAGTACAGTTGCAGCCGCTGAACGTAGACATGACGCTGAACAGCACCGATCTCGACTTGCGCCCAGCCCAAGCGTGGATCAACCCCTATGCCCATATGGAACTGCGCAGCGGCTTACTGAGTAGC
>DATERS010000045.1:0-9498 GCA_035271365.1 Thiopseudomonas sp. | reverse complement strand
GTCTTTAATATCGGCGCAAGTTTTCGCATGAATGGCATTAACCGCTTAGGTGCGGAGTGGCTGAGTCGTGTGCAGTTTGGCGATAATCAGGAGTTGTATACGGAGTTTTATCAGCCGCTGGATATTGGCTCGCGCTACTTTGTCTCGCCTTGGCTGCAGGGTGAGGTGCGTAATATTAAATTTGTTGAAGACAATGATCCGGTTGCCGAGTATCGCCTGCAGCGTGTGCGCTATGGTTTTAATCTCGGACGGCAAATTGCCAATAATGCGGAAATACGCTTTGGTCTAGGGTCGGGTTGGGGCAATGCCGATGTGCGCATTGGTGATCGTGGTTTACCTGACTTTAGTTTTAAAGAAGGCTATTACAAGCTGGAATATGCATTTGATAGTTTAGATAACGTAAATTTTCCAAGCAGGGGTGAAGAGTTGCGCGTGTCGGCTTTGCAGCATGCGACTGAACTGGGTTCGGATGAACGTTACCGCCAGTGGTTGGTTGAGCTGAATAAACCCTTTAATTGGGGCGCCAATACTTGGGTTCTAGGCGGGCGTTATGCGCGTACTTTGGATGCTAAGGAAGTTGTGACGTCCAGCTATCAAATCGGCGGCGCACAAAAGCTGTCGGGTTACCGTGAAAATGCTTTAGCGGGGCAAAACGTCAGTATTGGTCGACTGATTTATTATCGGCAGTTAACGCCAATCAAGAGTTTTTCATTGGGTTTGCCGGTGTATGCCGGGATGTCCGTAGAACGTGGGCGGGTGTGGAATCAGTCGAATGATTTAGACAGTGGTTATATCAGCGCTATGAGTGTGTTTGTTGCCGTGGATACGCCGCTGGGGCCGCTGAATTTCAGCTATGGCATCAATGATAACTCTGAGAGTGCGTTGTATTTAAACTTGGGGCGTAGTTTTTAGAAGCGTATTCAAGTGCAGTTGATATCAGCGCCGTACTGCTTATGATGCGGCAGACCGGCGCTGAGAGGACAGGTTATTCTTCTAGCGTGTCATCTTCTTCATCATCAAAATTATCGCTGTCTGTCGGCTCTATCAGCTGTAACCAGTTGGCTAAAACATAGTGTGCTTCATCAATACCAATACGTTTGGTGGATGAGAACAGTTGGATGGTTGCGGTACTGCCCCATTTTTGCTGAATATCTTTTTGGGTTTTCAGTAAAGAGGCTTTACCGGCACCAAAGGTCAGTTTGTCGGCTTTAGTTAGCAAAATATGCATGGGCATTTGGTTTGCTGCCGCCCAGTCCAGCATTAAACAGTCAAAGGGTGTCAGTGGATGACGGATATCCATCATCAGCACTAAGCCCATTAAGCTGTTGCGGCTAGCAAAGTAAGCTTCCAGGTGACGCTGCCAGTGCAGTTTCAGTGGAATCGGCACTTTTGCATAGCCGTAACCGGGTAGGTCAACGAGGCGGCGTTCTTCATCTAGACTAAAGAAGTTCAGCAGCTGCGTACGTCCTGGAGTTTTTGAGGTGCGCGCTAAGCCGGCACGGGTGAGGGTATTCAGTGCGCTGGATTTGCCTGCGTTGGAGCGACCTGCAAAGGCGACTTCGTAGCCTTCATCTATAGGACACTGCTCAACACGGGCCGCGCTGGTCAGAAAGCTGGCTTGTTGGCACAGGCCGATAATGGGGTTTTTAGGCTGCATAAGTTATCCAAGTAAAAAGTGCTGCAAGAGGTTCGTGTTTGTTTTAGTCTGAGCAGTATATAATGCTTCAGATTGTATGTACGCATTGCTGTCGATCTATCTGTAAAAGGTTGTCTGCGTAACAAATTGTGGTAATCTTCTCATAATTTATAAGCGCTGCGATTGATCTCATCATTTAAAAGACGAGGTCGATCCGGCAAAAATACTTTTAGCCGTAGTTGGAAGAGCTGATGAACAAACTAGTTGTAAGTCTGTTGTTGACCTTGGGCATCAGTGGTTTAGCCCATGCCGCAGGCGATGCTGCTGCAGGTCAAGGTAAAATTGCGACATGTTCTGCCTGTCACAATGCTGATGGTAATAGCATGTTACCTAACTTTCCAAAACTTGCAGGTCAAGGTGAGCGTTATTTGCTTAAGCAAATGAACGATATTAAATCTAATGAACGTCCAATTATTGAAATGACGGGTATGTTAGATGCGATGACTGAGCAAGATTTAGAAGATATTGCGGCGTGGTATTCAAGCCAAAAAGGTTCGACCGGTGCGGCTGATCCTGAATTGGTTGAACGTGGTGAGCAACTATTCCAAGGCGGGAAAATGGCTGAAGGCTTACCGGCCTGTATCGGTTGTCACTCACCTAATGGTGCCGGTCTTGATTTAGCGATCTTCCCAAAATTAAGTGGTCAGCATGCTGATTACACCGCTAAGCAATTGACTGAGTTCCGCGAAGGTATCCGTAACAATGATGGTGACGCGATGATTATGCGCACAATCGCTGGAAAGCTGAGCAACAAAGATATCAAGGCACTATCAAGCTATATTCAAGGTCTGAATTAATAGCTGAATCGATTCAAAAAAACCGCCCTGTAGTGATTCTACTCGGCGGTTTTTTTGTGCCTGTTGTTTTTAAAGACTGCGGCGGCCGAGATATTGTCTATTCTTGATTTTGGTCTAGCTGCTCTGGTGCTGAACCGGTCTATGCTGATAGTCATATATAAACGATATGCAATGGCAGCCTGTAAAGCTGTGGCTTGGGCTTAGGAGAATCACTGTGAATGTAATTGATCGGCGTCAGGCGTTAGCAATTGTGCCTTTATTTCGTTTGGGTTTTCGGCCTTTTTTCTTGCTCGGTAGTGTCTTGGCGATGCTGGCGATTCCTGTGTGGATTATGGCATTAAACGGCTGGTTTACTGAGTGGCAGCCTGCAGGGGGTTGGTTAGCTTGGCATCGCCATGAACTGTTGTTTGGTTTTGTTAGCGCAATTATTGCTGGGTTTTTATTGACTGCAGTACAAGCCTGGACTGGGGTGCCAGGTTTGTCAGGTCGACCGCTGATCGCGTTGACTGCTTTATGGGTTGCAGCACGGGTGGCATGGTTGGTCGGCGCACCGATTTGGTGTGTAGTGTTGTTGGATGCTTTGTTTTTACCCTTAGTGGCTGCGCAAATGGCGCGCAGCGTTTGGCCCGTACGCCAGGTGCGTAACTATCCTTTGGTGGTGATGTTACTGTTGTTGGCTACGGCGAATGCGGTGACTTTATATGGTGTGGCGACGGGGAATGATGCCTTGCAACGTCAGGCCACTGTCGGCGGCGTATGGTTTGTTGCAGCGA
This sequence comes from Thiopseudomonas sp., assembly GCA_035271365.1. Taxonomy (GTDB): domain Bacteria; phylum Pseudomonadota; class Gammaproteobacteria; order Pseudomonadales; family Pseudomonadaceae; genus Denitrificimonas. The sequence goes on along the minus strand of DATERS010000045.1, from coordinate 6,232 downwards.
TTATGAGCATGATCGGTGGGCGCGTGATCCCGTTTTTTACTCAACGCGGATTGTTGCGTAAAGAAGGTGTGGTGGCGTGGCCCAAGTTAGATTGGGCGTTATTGATCGGCACAGCACTGGTTTCTATAACTTTAATGCAAGGTTGGGCGATGCAGCCGCAGATTCTGGTTGGCGTTGCATTTTCTGCGCTTGGTGTCGGCCACTTGATTCGCTTGCTGCGTTGGTATGACAAGGGTATCTGGGGTGTTCCCTTGCTCTGGTCCTTGCATATTGCTTATGCCTGGCTGGCAGCTGCGTGTTTTGCCATGGCCTTGTGGCACTTTGCACTATTGAATAATATGAGTCTGGCGGTGCACGCGCTCACTGTCGGTGCGATGGGCGGTTTAATTCTGGCGATGATTGCGCGAGTGACATTGGGACATACCGGACGGCCACTGCAGCCACCCAAGTCGATTGTATGGGCCTTTGCTTTATTTAATTGTGGTGCCCTGGCTCGAGTGTTTTTGGTGGACTGGGCTTATCTCCCCGGTTTATGGGTTGCTGCAGTGTGTTGGGGCTTGAGTTTTGCTGTTTATCTTTGGGGTTATGCGCCGATGTTGCTGCGCGCACGTGCCGACGGTCACCCCGGTTAGGTCGCTCTATGGGTGGCTTGATGAATTCTAAAGCCACCTTCGAGCGGTTTTTTGTGCATGTTTTTTGAGGTTGTTGTAAGGTATTTGCTTACGTAGAGGGCATCATGGTTGAATCATTTGAAGACCTATGAGAATCGACCTTGGTATAGCTGTTAAAAAATCTTATAGGCATAGAATGCTATAAAGTAGTCAAAGCCTCTGCTGCGCTATCAAATGCAGTCATTGCCTTAGTGAATGCGCAGCAAAGCCTATATAATTAAGTCTTGTAGCAGACATATTATTCAAAACAACAACTCTTTAAAGGTGGTTGCATGAGCACTGATTTAAGTAAGTTTATTCGTAATAAAGCGTTTTTAGATAAAGTTGTTACAGCAGAAGAAGCGGCCACCTGGATTGAAGATGGCATGACTTTGGGTATGAGTGGTTTCACCTTGTTTGGTGAGCCAAAACTCTTCCCTAAAGCATTGGCTGAGCGCGGTAAAAAAGAAAAATTTAAAGTTAACTTGTTTACTGGCGCATCCATGGGCCCAGCTGCTGACCAATCAATGGCCGAAGCAGACATCATCAACTTGCGCGCTCCTTATCAAGGTAATGCTGTTCAGCGTAAAAAAATTAACGCTGGCGAAATATTCTATATTGATCAGCACTTATCTCATATGGCTGAGTCGATTCGTCAGGGTACTTACCCAGCGATTGATTACGCGATTATTGAAGCTGCAGCGATCACTGAAGATGGAGATATTATCCCAACAGGTTCTGTGGGTAACTCACCGATCTTCTTGCAAACTGCTAAGCATGTGATCATTGAGCTCAATACCAGCGCACCGTCTGAATACGAAGGTATGCACGATATTTACATCCCAGAGCCAGCGGGTGAAAATACGCGCGAAGCGATTCCGGTATTTGAAGTCAGCAAGCGTATTGGTACGCCGGGTATGAAAGTTGATCCTGCGAAAATTCGCGGTATCATTATTTCTAACGAAGCTGATATTCCATCACCACTGTTTGAGCCAAACGAAGAAACTCAGCAAATTGCTAATAACTTGCTCGCCTTCTTAGGTGAAGAAGTTAAATTGGGTCGTTTAACTGAAAGCCTTGCACCGATTCAATCGGGTGTGGGTTCAGTAGCGAACGCCGTACTCAATGGTATGAAAACTTCAGGCTTTAAAGACATTATCGTTGCCTCTGAAGTACTGCAAGACGGCGTATTTGACTTGATCGATGCGGGTGTTGTGAAGTTCGCAGCCGGTACGGCGTTGTCTCTGTCTGCCAAGCGTGTAGCAACATTAGGTACCGACCTGGCTAAGTACAAAGACAAAATCGTCTTCCGCCCACAAGAAATCTCTAACCACCCTGAAGTGATTCGCCGTTTAGGTATTATCTCTTTTAACACTGCGTTAGAAGCTGATATCTACGGTAACGTGAACTCAACACACGTTGGCGGCACGCATATGATGAACGGTATTGGTGGTTCAGGCGACTTCGCACGTAACGCACGTATCACTATTTTCGTAACTCAGTCGACTGCTAAAGGTGGCAACATCTCAGCAATCGTGCCATTTGTTGCTCACGTTGACCACACCAACCATGACGTTGATGTACTGATCACTGAGCAAGGTTATGCGGATATTCGTGGCTTAGCGCCAACGCAAGCGGCAGAACTGATTATCGAAAACTGTATGCACCCTGATTACAAACAACAAGCACGTGATTACTTAGCAGAAGCTAAAACACGTGGCGGCCAAACTCCGCATATCTTGGAAAAAGCGTTCTCATGGCACACCAATCTTGCTAAGAACGGTACCATGTTACTGAAATAAGCTGAGGTATTCGGCGTATCTCCACGCGGATACGCCGTTGCCTAAGTTTATCGATGTGCAATAAAAAAGGCAGATGCTTTCAAGCGTCTGCCTTTTTTTATGCGTTGCTGATGTGTTAGATCAAAGCGTTAAGGCGCATCAATCAGCGGTATGCTGAGTTTTTCTAACAGTAATGCTTGTGCATTAGTGGCGCTTTCTGCGTCATCGGGTTGTAAATGCTGATAGCTACCATCGCTTTGCAGCAACCATGCGTGGGTGTTATCGCGCAGATACGTCAGCAGTTCTTTTTTCACTCGCGTAATCATTTTTTTGTTTTCCAGTGGAAAGCAGGTTTCGATACGTCGATCGAGATTACGCTCCATCCAGTCGGCGCTGGAGAGTAAAAGTTGCTCCTCACCGGCACTGTTCAGAAAGTAGAATACGCGACTGTGTTCCAGCAGTTGGCCAATAATTGAACGCACTTGAATATTGTGTGAAACGCCAGGGATACCTGGGCGTAAGCAGCACATGCCACGCACAATGAGATCAATTTTCACCCCAGCCTGACTGGCTTTGTAGAGCGCTTTAATCATGCGTGCATCGGTCAGCGCATTCACTTTAATAATAATTCGCGCGTCTTTTCCTTCACTGGCCTGGCTGGCTTCGCGGGCGATCAGCTCCAGTAAGGTTTTACGTAGAGTAAAGGGCGCATGGAATAGCTTTTTCATCGGTAAGGTTTTACCCATACCAATCAGTTGGTTAAACAGCTTTGATACGTCTTCGCAGAGCTCGGGGTCAGCCGTCAGTAAACTGTAATCCGTATATAAGCGCGCATTGCCCGCATGGTAATTGCCGGTGCCCAAATGCGCATAACGCACAAAATTTCCGTTTTCTCGGCGTAAAATCGAGACGATTTTGGCATGAGTTTTAAAGCCCACCACACCATAAATCACCACCGCTCCTGCTGCTTGTAAACGGCTGGCTAAGGCTAGGTTTGACTCTTCATCAAAGCGTGCGCGCAGTTCAATAACGACTGTGACTTCTTTACCGTTACGCGCAGCATCCACCAGCGCATCAACGATTTCAGAGTTAGCTCCGGCGCGGTAGAGCGTTTGTTTAATCGCCAATACGTTGGGGTCTTTGGCGGCACGGCGCAATAAGTCGATCACCGGCGTAAAGGACTCAAACGGGTGGTAAAGCAAAATATCGTGTTTACTGATGGCTTGGAAAATATTCTCGCTATTTTGCAGGGCCTTGGGGATCGATGGGGTGAAAGGCGGAAACTGCAAATGCGGGTGGCTCTCAAGGCCGGTCACACTAAATAAGCGTGTCAGATTGACTGGGCCATTGACTTGATAGAGTTCGGCTGGGGATAAGCCGAATTGTTTGAGTAAGAAATCCATCAAGTGCGCAGGGCAGGTGTCCGCCACTTCAAGACGCACTGCATCACCAAAGCGGCGTGAATAGAGCTCACCGCGCAGCGCACGGGCTAAGTCTTCAACATCTTCTGCATCCACTGATAAATCAGCGTTACGCGTCAGTCTAAACTGATAGCAGCCTTTGACGCTCATACCATGAAAGAGATCATCGGCATGCGCATGAATCATTGAGGATAAAAAGACATAATTAACCCCAGGTCCACCGACATCTTCGGGCACTTGTATCACCCGTGGCAGTAAACGTGGCGCGGGTAAAATCGCTAAACCTGAGTCGCGACCAAAAGCATCCACGCCTTCGAGCTCAACAATAAAATTTAGACTTTTATTGACCAGCAGAGGGAAGGGATGGGTTGGATCCAGGCCGATTGGGGTAATAATCGGCGCAATTTCTGCATCAAAGTATTCTTTGACCCAGGCTTTGATCGCGCTGGTCCATTTGCGCCGGCGAATAAAGCGTATATCTTGCTGGGCCAGTTCGGGCAGCAAAATATCATTGAGAATTTGGTATTGGCGGTCAACTTGTTCGTGAACTAAGTCTGCAATACGCGCTAAGGCTTGGTGCGGCTGTAAGCCATCAGCATCAGCCTGTTCGCGAGCAAAGGTGATTTGTTTTTTCAGTCCAGCGACGCGAATTTCAAAGAACTCATCGAGATTGCTGGAGAAAATTAACAGAAATTTAAGGCGCTCTAGCAGCGGCGCGGACTCATCCAGCGCTTGCTCTAAAACACGAATATTAAATTGCAGCTGTGATAATTCACGATGAATATACAGGCTGCTGTCATCAAGATTGGTAATCGGCGCTATGGCAGCGCAGGACTCATCTGTGGTTAGCGTATTAGATGCAACCGTGGCCGCCTCAGCGACCTCGGTTATATGCTCAGCAATAGCTGCTGGCTGAATCGGTCCTGCGTTGCTCATAGACTCTCCGTTATAAATTAAGCGCCTTGTTTCAGTTGTTTTGCAGCGTGTACGGCGAAGTAAGTCAGAATACCGTCTGCACCGGCACGTTTAAATGCCACTAAGGATTCCATAATCACTGCGTCACTGAGCCAGCCATTTTGAATCGCAGCCATATGCATCGCATATTCGCCACTGACTTGGTAAGCAAAAGTTGGCGCTTTAAATTCGTCTTTAACGCGCTGCACAATATCTAAGTACGGCATACCTGGCTTAACCATCACCATATCGGCACCTTCAGCAAGGTCGGTCGCGACTTCGTGCAGGGCTTCATTGCTGTTGGCGGGGTCCATTTGGTAGGTGGATTTATTGGCTGTACCCAAGTTCGCTGCTGAACCGACGGCATCACGGAAGGGTCCGTAGTAGGCACTGGCATATTTAGCCGAGTAAGCCATGATGCGTACATTGATGTGTCCCGCCATCTCTAACGCTTCACGCATCGCTAGAATGCGGCCATCCATCATGTCGGAAGGGGCAACAATTTGCGCGCCGGCATCAGCATGTGAGAGCGCCTGACGCACCAGTGCATCAACTGTCTCTTCGTTCATAACATAGTTGTCATCGTCTAAAATGCCGTCTTGACCGTGAGTGGTAAACGGGTCAAGCGCCACATCACTGATGATACCTAAGTCCGGAAAACGCTCGCGTAGCGCGCGAATGGCACGTTGTGCGATAGCGTCAGGGTTCCACGCTTCGGCAGCATCCAATGATTTCTTGTCTACTGGCGTGACTGGGAATATCGCGAGTGCTGGAATACCCAGTTCAACCCAAGCTTCTGCTTCTTTAAGCAGCAGATCAATAGAGAGGCGTTCAACACCAGGCATGGAGGGAACAGCTTCTCTGCGGTTGGTGCCGTCGAGCACAAAGACCGGATAAATTAGGTCATCGACGCTCAATTGATTTTCGCGCACTAAACGACGTGAAAAGTCATCACGGCGGTTGCGGCGTAGTCGCGTGGCAGGGAAAACACGGTTGGCAGTATTGATGCTCACAGTAGCTCCTCATCCCGTAAAACGGGGTTGTGTAACAGGGTGTAGGCTAATAGTATGACGAAAAAAGAGCAGAAGTGCGAAAGCTGCGTTATTTAAATATGATGGGCTTAGAGATTGCTGAAAATATACCGTTGAGCACGTTTTGCTAAAAACACTGTTGCAACAGGTGTATGCTCTGGTATTATTCACACCCTGTTTTCGTGCGGTACTCGACAATGGTGTTGGGTGGCGGCACGGTTATGTTGAGGAAACACCATGAAAGCCGATATTCATCCAAATTATGTTGAAATCAACGCTACTTGCAGCTGCGGTAACGTGATCACGACTCGTTCTACTATCGGTAAAGACATCAGTATTGATGTGTGCTCCGAGTGTCACCCGTTCTATACCGGCAAACAAAAAGTGCTTGATGT
>DATERS010000044.1:0-23852 GCA_035271365.1 Thiopseudomonas sp. | reverse complement strand
GCATCGGTTGGAAATGCCGTCAGCGTACCCACATAAATCTCACGCACTGATTCGGTTAAGCTCACACCTACTGTGGTTAAGTGCCCTGTGCCTATAATGGGCACCTGAACACCCAACTCATCACGCAAGGCCTCAGCTTGGGCAAACAGCTGTGCGTAATGATCGGCAATCGCTTGCTGTAAATCGCGCTGTTTATCATCGGCACTTTGTCCGGCCTGACTGCGCTGTATATCACGCGGGCGCAGATAGGGAATGGCACAGACAATCGCACCGACTTGGCCATTACGCTGCTTGAGCACCAGCAACTGCTGGTCCAGCGTCTCAGCCACACTGGACACCACATGGGTATGCATCCGCGCCAGCAAGTCTTTGCTTTCATTGAGCATGGAAACCGAATCATGGTTGCCCGCCAGAATCACCAGCTGACAACCGCTATCCTGCATTTGCACAATAAAGTTATTGTATTGCTCGCGCGCATAACTGGGCGGCGTGCCGGTATCAAAAATATCACCGGCAATAATCAACGCATCCGCTTGCTGCTCAACCACCGTTTGCACCAGCCAATCACACCATGCTCGGTGTTCAGCTTGACGAGTTCTGCCCATAAAATGCTGGCCTAAATGCCAATCTGAGGTGTGTAAAATGCGCATCACGGTTGCGTCCTTTTGCTATAAATAAGACATAAAAAAGCCCGCTGCTGGCTAAATCCGTAATAACAGACTGAACCAACAGCGGGCATAGTGTAGACGATTATGCGTCGGCTAAAACCAAGCCAAAGGGTAATCCAGTTGGATCAGCAATATGCTTAGCAATATCTTGCGCAGCAGCCTGTATCACTTCCTCAACCACAGGGTGGTAAAACGGAATTTGTAATAGGCTGTGCGCGGTTTCTTCACGCTGAATGGCTAACGCTAAAAACTGCGCCACATGCTCAGCGCGCATACCGAACATACTTGCGCCCAGCAGTTGACCCGTAGTTTTATCGGCATAGAGACGTAAGACGCCTTTATGTTCAGACAAGACTTGGCTGCGGCCATTGCTCTGCGTATACGCCGTACCCACCAGAATCTGCTCTGGATCGAGCTGATCAAACCGCGCACCGACACTGACCACATCAGGATTAGTAAAGGCGATACCAATCGACACTTTGCGCTTAAAGGCCACCGGTGTGGTTTGCACAGCATTATAACCAGCCATCGCACCTTCATCCGCTGCATCATGCATCAGCGCACGCTGTCCATTGATATCGCCAATAATAAAGACCGGATGCTTGCCCAGTTGCATGGTGTTTTCATTAAACAACGGCTGACCACGCTCGTCCAACTCAAAACCTGCTTCAGCTAGATTTAACTGATCAGTATTCGGACGACGACCCAGCGCTACCAGTACCTTGTCCACTTGAACCTGTGTATCACCTGATTTCAGCACAACACCTTGCTCTGACTGCACCAACTCAGCGGGCGCACCCAAGTACAGCTTCATCTCTTTAGCAAACTCAGCTAAAGCATGCTCACCCACTTCTGGGTCACTGATACCGCCAACGCTGGTCGCCATATCTGCACCATGCACTTGCACGCCTAAACGCGCCAGCGCTAAACCCATTTCCAAACCAATCGCACCTAAGCCTAAGATACCTATGGATTGAGGCAGCTCTTGCATCTCAAAGAAATCTTCAGTGGTGATGCAATGCTCAGCAAAAGGCTGTAAAAAGCCTGGCATCACGGGACGTGAACCTGCAGCGATAATCACTGACTTAGCCTGAATTTTTTGTGTGCCGCTGGCTTGTTCAACTTCTAATAATGTTGGCGTTAAAAAACGCGCACGACCCATGATCAAGTGTTCACCGGCGGCGCGTTCGGCACCGGCGGCAGCACGTCCAGCAAAGATATCGCGCTGACGGCGTAACTCAGCCCAAGCTTGCTGAGTGTCGAGCTGTAAATGTTCAGCACCACTGATACCAAAACGCTTAAAATCTTTCTGCCCATGCCAATATTCAGCGATATGCAGCGCCACTTTAGAGGGCATACAGCCGACACGCGCACAGGTAGTCCCTAATGGGCCGCTATCAATCAACACAAAGCTTTTATTCGCTCGACGCACTTCACGCAACGCATATAAACCAGCCGTACCTGCACCGATAATGGCTACATCAACATTGATTTGCTTAGACATTTTTGCCTCCATTCACTGACATTGCCCATACGCTAACACAAAAGCATCAACGGCTAACGTCTTCACAATACTTATTTGTAGAATAAGGTATCAAGCACAATGGATTGATACACCAAGCGCATTTATAGAGACATTCTATTTAACGTGCAGTTTCACTTGAGCCCAGAACGGGCTCAAGTGAAAAGAAGAGAAATCGAGGGCTATCCCAAACTTGGCAGCGTTAAGGTTCTTGCTTTTGTGCACGAGGGCCAGGCAGTAAACGGTTAGCACCACCGGCATGCAACAAACGCGCACTGGTAATACCGGCAATCTCATGGCCCTTGTTATTCAGCGTATTGGCCACCTGATCAATCACAGCCACAACCAGCATAGCCAATAAACTATTACTGTTGCTTTGCTGTTCTGCTGTTGACGCCGATGCAGCACCCGCCCATAACTCTTCGCCAGTTTTGAGTGACACTAAACGTGCCTCAGCGGTGACTCGCGTATCACTGGTTAACACTTTATAGCTGGTGCCGTACTCAGTGATTTTCAGATAGACCACTGCATCAGCAGCAAAGATCTCACGCAATTTCTCAGCTGGAACCGCGTGAATCTCACCGGGTTCAGTGATGCCATTGTGCTTAAATAGATCATTGACCATTGCTACGGGAAACACATAGTAACCGGACTCAGCTAAGGGATAAGTCACCTGCGATAAAAAGCTGTAACTGGCATTCACATCCAAACTTTCATTGAGTGGCGGTAGCACCAAGATCGACAATGGATTTTCATCTTTGAGCTTAGTGTAGTCATACACTGTGGTGGGACCTGATGCACAGCCTGCCAAGAGCAAAACAGTCAGCACAGCACATGCGCGCATTAAATTTCTCATTCGAACTGTCCCTGTTTCTCCAACATAAAGTTTACAAACGCAGCTGACTCAGGAAAGAGTTGCTTCTCTGTCACCAAGTGACCGACACCCTCCTCATCGCGACCCACATTAAAATACAACAATGCCAAATGTGCATGCAGACCCGGTGCAGCCAGTGAGCCTTTAGCTTGTGCCTTTTCAATGGTGGTTTCCAGGGTTGCAATCTGCTCCTGAGCATCATGTTTACTGGGTACAAAGTAACTGTAAATCGATGCTTGGTAACCTTCCCACTCGTACTGAGTGGTGGGCTGCTGTACACAACCGACCATCAATAGACTTGCAGCGAGCACTATAAAAAACGACTTTTTCATTGCGCTACAGGGCTCCATGCACGATTATCAATACCATCCACTAAATGATTGACCGCTTCACGAATCGCCAAATCTAACACTTTGCCATTCAAGGTAGAGTCATAACTTGCAGTACCACCAAAACCAATGATTTCACGGTTGGATAAAGCATACTCACCGGCACCTTGCACCGAATACACCACTTCAGAGGTGTTCACATTGACAATATTCAAGCTGACTTTTGCATAGGCAACTTGTGATTTAGCACGTCCTAAAATACCAAACAACTGCTGATCACCCACTTGCTTGCGGCCAAACTCAGTCACATCGCCGGTCACGACATAGTGAGCGCCTTTAAGATTTTGCTGCTGGCCTTGTATCTCTGCTTCGGCTTTGATTTCGCCCATATTAGTGCGATCTAATACTGTAAAGCGATGACTCTGCTGCAGATGGGTGACCAATGTGGTTTTAGCTTGGTTGCCTAAACGGTCGACACCATCAGAAAAAATACCGCGCTGATAGCTGGAACGGTTATCAAACTTACCCACAGAAATCGGCGCACGCGGCCCTTGATAATAACTGGCAGCGCTTTTAACTGTGGGTGCCTCAATGGTGCGTGATGTTTCAGTTGCACAGCCGGCAAGCAATGCAATAGAAAGCCCGAGCACTGTAAATAATCCTTTTTTTATCATCATTCAAATCCATCTACTCAATAGTAAAAAACGGCATCATGTGCCCGTGATATTGCAACACAATGAGCTGGGTCAAGTTAAAGACAGGCGAGAGATTAGCAGCAAATACTGCGCTCTAAACTAAAAGCGCTGACCACTCTGCTGATATGTGAACTGCGTCACATATTCTTAATATAAATACGGTATTTATTGTGGCTCGCCCTAGAACAGGCGAGCGTAGGTCAGTCTTAGAATCAGAATGTTAAGCTCAACACTAACAAGTTAAGCTACGGCAACGTACGCAATACACATAATCAAACATGCGTGTAATTCCTACCGCTTTAAAACGCCATTCTTCTTCTAGAATATCGCGCTCTTCAGTGCATTCAACCGAAAATGCTTCGCCTAATAATTGCTCCACCTGCTCTGGCGGCACAGCAAAGGGTGGACCCTTCATCTGGTGTTGTGGGTAGTCCATGGTCAGCAGTAAGCCTTTACAGGGCTTAGGCACAATAGCACTGAGGTGCGTCGCGTACTGTTTGCGTAAATCTTCCGGCAAAGCAATTAATGCCGCGCGATCATAAAACGCATGGTAATCCACTAAATCAGCTGCAGTCAGATTAAAGAAATCACCCCATAAAATGGTAATCGCGCCAGCGGTATAGCAAGTAAAGGGGCCTTTTTGCGTAATCACTGGGGTTAGATTTTGCTCAACAAAAAAGTCAGCCACGGCTTTTTCAATCAACTCAATACCTAGTACGGTATAACCCTGATCAGCTAACCAACATAGATCGACACTTTTACCGCATAAGGGCACAAACACCTTGCTGCCTTTAGGGACCTCTAAACGTGACCAATAGGTCTCTAAACCTGGGTTCACCACATTCAGATGAAAACCAATTTGATCGCGCTGCCAGCGCGTCTGCCAAAACCCTTCTTCCATTTTATTATCCTTATTATTTTAGCGAAGCTGCAGAGGACCTCTGCTTTACGTTAACGTCAGCATACAAACAAAACACCCTATACCACCAGCACATATTGCCTAAAATAGGCTTAGGTAGAAGGTTAAGCAGGCCTTTACTAGTACGCAACTTAGACGGATACTATGCGATACATCTACACCCCTACATAAGGTGCTCGCCTGATGACTGCTCACGCCCAACTCTATTACGACGCTTCCTGCGGTTTATGCCAACGCGAAATCGAGCATTTGCGCCCTCGCTTAGAGCCGCAGGTTGAGTTAGTGGATATTAGCGCTAACGATTTTGAACCGCCGCTGGGCTATACGCTGGAAGATTTATTAACGCGCATTCATTATTTTGATGGCCACAGCATGCAGGTTGGCTTTAACGCTACTTTGGCTTATTGGCGCGTTGCAGGTATGCACAAGACCGCCACCCTACTCGGCCTGCCTGGCATCAGCCATATGGGTAACTTGGTTTATAATCTATGGGCAAAATGGCGCCGCAAAAACTCCAGTAGCTGCAAAATTAATTAAGGCTTTACCGTAGATACTCTGCTTAAGTGCAAGTTTTTGTGCTCTTCACTGAAGTTATTTTGATGAGTTAAAGGAATCGTTCTTCAGGCCGACAAAGCCATCAATCCCAGGCCGTTGTGATGGTTTGTAGCGCATCTTGGGGTTCATATCTCTCTACCACCCTGCACCTATACTAGTAGGGCGCGCATTCATGCCCGCCACAGCAGATATGCACGGGAATCAATCATTTCACATAGATAGTTAAATACAGCACAACGCGGGCAAAATTGCCCGCCCTACAGTTTTATAGGTGTCGGTATCTTATCGTCAGCAGCCACTCAAGACTCTGCTGAATTGCTCTACGGTGTGCTGGGTGCCTGAGTATTTGCATCTAATTGCCAACCGCCACCCAAGGCGCTAATCAACTGCACACTGGCTGTGAGTTGTGTACCGAGTAAATTCAGCAAGGTGCGCTCGCTATTCAGTGCGGTGGTTTGCGCGCTGGTCACGGCCAGAAAATCTACAAACCCAGCTTTATATTGATTTTCCGTTAAGCGCAAAGTGTCTTGTGAAGCCGCAAGTGCCTCACGTTGTACGATAATTTCCTGCTCTAATACATTCAACTGCACTAAGGCATCTTCCACTTCACCAATCGCCTGCAAAGTGGTTTGACGGTAACGTGCCACTTGCTGGTCATAGCGTGCTTCGGCTTGTTCAGTTTTTGAGCGGCGCAATCCCGCATCAAACAAAGTCATGGCAAACTGCGGGCCAATCGACCAAAAGCGATTGGGCAAAGTAATCCAATCGGCTAAATTACTGCCACGATAGCCACCGCTGGCACTGAGTGTTAGATCAGGGAAATATGCCGTTTTAGCGATACCAATCTCGGCATTAGCCGCCATCACTCGACGTTCTGCCGCAGCAATATCGGGGCGGCGCTCCAGCAACGCCGATGGCACATCCATCGGTAAGTTAGGCAAGGCCGGCAATGTCTCGACACTGGCTACTTGCAGCGCATTGGGCGTACTACCGACTAACAGGGCCAGCGCATGCTCATAGCGCGCTCGCTGCCAATCTAAATCTAGACGCTGCGCTTGAGTATTTCTCAGTTGCGTCAATGCTTGGCTGACATCGGCCCGCGTGACCATCCCCGCCTGATAACGATTTTCGGTCATTTTCAAGGAGCGTTCATAGGCAACAATAGTGGCATCCAGTAAACGCATCTGCTCATCCATCACGCGCAACTGCAAATAGTTCTGCACCAGCTCAGACTGCTGACTTAAACGGACACCCGCCCATTCTGCAGCACTGGCCTGCGCACTGGCTTCACTGGATTCCACTTGACGGCGCACCTGCCCCCAAATATCCAACTGCCAACTGAGGCCCAGCGCTACATCATTGCTTTTACCCACACTGACATCATTACCACTGCGCGTAGTACCCACCTGTCCTGTGGCTTTTGGATACAACGCTGAACGACTACCGCCCACTAACGCACGCGCTTCACGCCATGCCGCTTCTGCAGCACGCAAGTTTTGGTTAGAGGATTCCAACTGTTTCAGTAAATCCGCCAACTGCGCATCCTGATATAACGACCACCAGGCCACCGAAGTGCCAAGATCAGCAGGTTGTGCCACTTTCCAACCTGGCGTATGACGAAACTCTACCGGTAGCGGTGCAGCAGGACGCTGATAGTTTGGGCCCAGCGCACAGCCGCTTAACACCACGCCCACCAGAGCAAAGGTACTGAGTTTAACGATCTGTTTCATGGGCTACTTCCATCGTGGTTGGCGTTTTCTTACGCCGTACACGGGCGCTTAAACGATCAAAGAATAAATACACAGCAGGCGTGCTATACAAGGTCAATAACTGACTCAATAGCAGTCCGCCGACAATGGCTAAACCTAGCGGTTGGCGTGTTTCTGAACCTTCTGCGCTACTGATCAGTAACGGCACAGCACCGAGAATCGCCGCCATAGTGGTCATCATAATCGGACGAAAACGCTGTACACAGGCTTGCTGAATGGCTTGCTCAGCAGTCATTTTCATTTCACGCTGCAACTGCAAAGCCAAATCAATCATTAAAATAGCGTTTTTCTTCACCACACCAATCAGCAAAAACAGCCCCAGCAACGACACTAAACTGAACTCTCCACCGGTCAACTGAATAGCCAGCAAAGCGCCGACACCCGCAGACGGCAGCGTTGAAAGAATCGTCAGTGGATGGATATAGCTTTCATATAAAATACCCAGCACCAAATAGACAACCACAATCGCCATCAACAACATTAAGCCCTGACCACCTTGGCTTTGCTGAAAAACACCGGCCGTACCGCCCAAGCGCCCTTGCACTTCATTGGGCAAATTAATCTTCGCCATGGCCTGTTCAATGGCCAGATTAGCCTGCTCTAAACTGACACCCGGTGCTAAAGAAAAACCAATACTTTCAATGGCAAACTGGCCATCATGCTGCACGCGCTCTTGCTGCAAAGTGGATTCCCAACGGGTAAAGGCTGATAAGGGAACGCGCTCGCCGTTCGCACCAATCACCTGCACTTGCTCCAACACTTGCGGCGAGCCAACAAACTGCGGATCAATTTCCAGCACCACACTGTACTGATTGAGACTTTCATAAATCGTTGAGACTTGGCGCTGACTAAAGGCGTTATTGAGTAGCGAAGTGACCATGGCCATATCCACACCGAGACGCGCCGCTGTCGCACGATCCACTTGCAAGGTGACTTGTTGCGCCCCTTGACCTTCTTTACTGTCGATATCGGTCAGTTCCGGCAAGGCTTTTAAGGCATCACGCACCCGCGGCTGCCAGGTGCGTAAATCGTCCAACTCACTGGCCAACAGCACATATTCATTATCAGTCGCGCCACCCTCACGACGCCCCATACTTAAATCCTGCTCCGGCATTAAAAACAGCCGCGAGCCTGGAACTTGCGGAATTTTGCCGCGTAAACGGTTAACGATTTGCTGTGCTGAACTGTCACGTTCAGTGATGGGCTTTAAACGCACAATTAAAAACGCACTGCTACCGCCACCAATAAAACCCGCCACCGTCTGCACGTCTTTATCTTTCAATAAGGCTTGACGATAGATTTCCATTTTCGGCTGCATGGTGTGGTAGGACAAACCGTCATCACTGCGAATAAAACCCATCAACTGCCCAGTATCTTGTTGCGGCATAAAGGTTTTAGGCACAGCAATAAACAGCCAGACATTCAGGCCAATCGTTAAAATCACCCCCAAGAGCATCCAGCGCTGATAATTCAAAGTCCACACCAGTGAACGCTGATAACCGGCGGCCACCCACAAACCAAAGCGTTGAATCAAATTGGGCTTGCGCTCTTCAGTCACTACCACAGGGCGCAACCAACGTGCCGACAGCATTGGCGTTAAGGTCAGCGACACCACTAACGAAATCAAAATCGCCACTGTTAAGGTGATGGAGAACTCACGGAACAAACGCTCAACCATGCCACCCATAAACAAAATAGAGACAAACACCACCACCAGCGATACGTTCATCGACAGCAGAGTAAAACCCACTTCGCGAGAACCATCCAGCGCCGCTTGCAGTGGTTTTTTACCCTGATTGATATGGCGAGCAATATTCTCCAGCACAACAATGGCATCATCCACCACCAAGCCGGTAGCAATAATCAGCGCCATCAGCGATAGATTATTCAAAGAGAAACCCAACATATGCATCGCTGCGAAACTGCCGATCAAGGATACCGGCACGGCCAATGCAGGAATCACCGCCGCGCGCCAATGCCCTAAAAACAGCATCACCACGCCAATCACTAACACAGTGGCAATCAATAACGAGCGCTCAGCTTCACGCAAGGTGGCACGAATCACTGAGGATCGATCCATGGCCACTTCCAGCTTGGCACTGGCAGGCAATACGGCTTTGAGTCCGGGCAACTCAGCCTGAATCGCTTCAATGGTGGCAATAATATTAGCACTGGCTTGACGGTTAATAATCAGCAACACCGCATCTTTATCATTAAAAAAACCACTGTTATAGCGATTTTCCACGCTATCGCTGACCGTTGCCACATCCCGTAAACGCAATGCCGCGCCGTCCTGATAACGGATAATCAGTGGGGCATACTCTTCGGCTTTATTAAGCTGATCATTGCCTTGAATTTGCCAATGCCGATTGCCTTGCTCCAGCTGGCCTTTAGGCTTTTGCTGATTGGCATTAGCGATGGTTTCACGCACATCATCCAGAGCAATCCCGTATTGCTCTAAACGCCGCGGCTCCAATTCCACCCGCACTGCAGGTAAGGAGCTGCCACCAATTTGCACATCGCCCACGCCCTGCACTTGCGAGAGTTTTTGCGCGACGATACTCGAGGCCAAGTCATACATCTGGCCTTTTTCCAACACTTCACTGGTCAGCGCCAGCACCATAATCGGCGCTTGAGTGGGATTCACTTTGCGATACGAAGGCATAGTGCGCATACCACTGGGCAGCAACTCATGCGCAGCATTAATCGCCGCCTGCACCTCACGGGCAGCGGTATTAATATCATGACCCAAATCAAACTGGATCATAATCCGCGTACGACCCTGACTGCTGCTACTGCTCATCTGACTGATGCCAGAAATACTGCCCAGTGAACGCTCTAAGGGCGTTGCGACAGTGGCCGCCATCACTTGTGGGCTGGCACCGGGCAAGCTGGCCTGCACAGTAATCATCGGGAAATCCATATCCGGCAGCGGCGCGACCGGCAACAACCTAAAGCCCAGAATTCCCAATAAGATAATCGCCACACTGAGTAGCATGGTAGCGACCGGTCGCTGAATAAAAGGTGCCGACAGATTCACGATTTAGTGCCCAAGTTAAAGCGTGCTTTGGTGCGCGTGCTTAAGCGATCAAAGAACAAATAGATCACCGGCGTAGTAAACAGCGTCAGCACCTGACTGAGCAATAAACCACCGACCATCACCAAGCCCAACGGCTGACGTAACTCAGCACCGGAGCCACTGGCAAACATCAAGGGCAAGGCAGCAAACAGTGCCGCTAAGGTGGTCATTAAGATCGGACGGAAACGCAATAGTGCCGCTTGGAAAATCGCCTCTTCCGGACTGAGTCCCTGATGGCGTTCGGCATCCAAAGCAAAGTCGATCATCATAATGGCGTTTTTCTTCACAATACCAATCAGCAAGATAATCCCGATAATCGCAATCAGGCTGAGATCATTGCCAGTAATAAACAGCGCCAGCAAAGCACCAATCGCCGCCGAGGGTAAGGTCGAAAGAATGGTCAGCGGATGGATATAGCTTTCATACAGCACACCGAGCACCAAATACATGGTCACCACCGCGGCGAGAATCAGCAGTAAGGTACTGGACAGCGATGCTCTAAATGCCGCCGCCGCACCTTGGAAGTTACTTTGAATCGAGGCCGGCATAGCTAAATCCAGCTCAGCCTGCTCAATCGCCTCCACCGCTTCACCCAGCGACACACCTGGGCTTAAGTTAAACGACACAGTCACCGCTGGAAACTGACCAATATGATTCAACAACAACGCTGCAGATTTCTCTTCCACCTTCACCAAGCTGGCCAAACGTATGGCTTGGCCATCACTGCCACGCACATGCACATCCTGCAAAGCAGCTAAAGCATCATTGGGATTGCTGATACTTTCCAGCACCACACGGTACTGGCTGGTTTGAGTAAAGATAGTGGAGATCTGCCGCTGACCAAAAGCGTCATATAAAGCATCAGTGAGACTGGCAATACTGACACCTAAACGCCCGGCTAAATCGCGGTCAATATTCAGATAATACTGCAAACCGCTGGCCTGTAAATCACTGGCCACATCTTGCAACTGCGGTAGACTTTGCAAATGGCTGACCAAAGCCGGCACCCAGCTATGCAGCTCCTGCTCATCAGCAGATTCCAAACTAAACTGAAACTGCGTGCGACTGACGCGATCTTCAATACTGAGATCCTGCACCGGCTGCATAAACAGTTGAATGCCCAGCACTTGCGCCAGCTCAGGGCGTAGGCGATCAATCACCTCAGCTGCCGAGACACTGCGCTGATTAAAGGGTTTTAGGTTAATCAGCATACGTCCAGTATTCAGCGTGGGGTTATCACCATCGACACCAATCTGCGAGGAAACACTTTGCACCGCTTCGTCCTGCAACAACACCGCACTTAAACGCTGCTGGCGCTCACTCATCGCGGCAAAAGAAATACTTTGCGGCGCTTCCGAGATGCCCTGAATCACCCCAGTATCTTGCTCAGGGAAGAAACCTTTCGGCACCCACATCCATAGCAATGCAGTTAGCACAAAAGTACCCACGGCAAACCACAGCGTCAGCACCTGATGACTCAATACCCAGCGCAAGCCATTGCCATAATGATCAATAGTACGACTGAGCCAATCTTCTTTCTTCTCGTCCTCAGTCCCAGGCCGCAGTAAACGTGCGCACATCATTGGCGTCAGCGTCAGTGAAATCACCAGCGAGATTAAAATCGCTACCGCAAGGGTAATAGCAAACTCACGGAATAATCGCCCGACCACATCCGCCATAAACAGTAGTGGAATCAATACCGCAATCAGCGAAAGCGTTAGAGAAACTAAAGTAAAGCTGATCTGCTTCGCACCTTTGAGCGCCGCATTCATTGGGGTTTCACCCAACTCAATATGCCGCGCAATATTTTCTAGCATAACAATGGCGTCATCGACGACAAAGCCAGTAGCAATGGTCAAGGCCATTAAAGTGAGGTTATTCAGCGAAAAACCAAACAGATACATCACGGCAAAGGTGCCGATTAACGATAAAGGCACCACAATCGACGGAATTAATGTGGCGGTCAGGCGTTTTAAGAATAAAAACGTCACCAAGACCACTAAGGCTACCGCCAACATCAACTCAAACTGCACATCACTGACAGCGGCGCGAATGGTTTGCGTACGGTCGGTCAGCACTCTGACCTCAAGACTGGCCGGTAAGGTAGCAATAATACTCGGCAGCAAAGCTTCAACACTCTCCACCACTTCAATCACGTTAGCACCGGGCTGGCGCTGGATATTCAATAACACCGCTTGATTGAGATCGGCCCAAGCCGCTAAACGATTGTTCTCTGCACCTTCAATAATCTCCGCTACATCGCCCAGCTTTAAAACTCGGCCATCCTTGTACGCAACAATCAGATCTGCATAATCTTCTGCCGAACGCAGTTGGTCATTGGCATCCAATTGGGTAATGCGCGAGGGTCCATCAATACTACCCTTGGGCTGATTGACGTTCGCGCGAGTAATCACACTGCGCACTTCAGCCAAGGTTAAACCCGCCGCCGCTAAAGCTTGCGGATTGGCACGAATACGCACGGCAGGACGCTGGCCACCACCGACGCTAACCAAGCCGACGCCGTTAATTTGCGCAATCTTTTGCGCCATCCGCGTATCGACTAAATCATTCACCTGCGGCAACGGCATACTCGCCGAGGTAATGGCTAAGGTAATCACTGGACTGTCCGCTGGATTGACCTTGTTGTAGACCGGCGGTGCAGGCAAATCTCGGGGCAATAGATTGGTCGCGGCATTAATCGCTGCCTGCACTTCTTGTTCAGCTACATCGAGTTCAATATCCAAACTAAAACGTAAGCTGATCACCGATGCACCACCAGAACTGGTGGATGACATTTGCGCCAAGCCCGGCATCTGCCCAAACTGACGCTCAAGCGGCGCAGTCACTGCACTGTTCATCACCTGCGGACTGGCACCGGGATATAACGTCAGCACGCGAATGGTCGGGTAATCAACTTGCGGTAAAGCAGCCACTGGCAATAATCGATAAGCCAGCGCACCCATTAAGAAGATCGCCAGCATCAACAGCGTAGTGGCAACCGGACGCTGGATAAAGATACGTGAGACATTCATGCGGCAGGCTTCTGCTCAGGTTTTTTATCGGCAGCGCCTTCACTGCGCGCAGGCTTCTGCACATCAGTCGTAGGCGCAGCATCGTCTGCAGGAGTGGCAAGCTCTTCACCTGCTGGCACAACACGCTGAACCTTACTGCCGGTACGTAAACGATCCACACCTTCCACCACCACCCAATCATCCGCAGCTAAGCCTGAGCGCAACATACTGGAGGTGCCATCACTGGTGATAATTTCAATCGGCTGAATGACTACCGTATCGTCATCTTTAATCTTCCAAACAAAACGGCCATTGCTACCAAACTGAATGGCGTCAGCAGGCAATAATAACGCCTGCTCATGCACCGTCACCTGCAAACGCACATTGACAAACTGATTGGGAAACAGCGCCTGACTGGGATTTTCAAAACGCGCCTTTAAACGCACACTACCGGTGGTGACATCAACCTGGTTATCAATACTGTCGAGTACACCTTCAGCCAACAACTGTGTTTCATCACGGTTCCACGCTTGCACACCCAGCGGCTCACCCAGTTGATAGGCTTGCAGTACCGCCTGCAGTTCATGCTCTGGAATAGTAAAGTTAACTGCAATGGGATTGTCTTGGGTGATGCTGACTAACTCAGTCGATGCCGCTGACACATAGTTACCCGCATCCAAGGCCCGCAAACCTAAACGACCGGAAATCGGCGCCACAATACGTGTGTGCTCCACATCCAAACGGGCACTATCACGCTGGGCTTCACGCACCTTTAAGCTGCCCTTGTACTGAGCCACCATGGCACGTTGCTGCTCAAGGGTTTGTCGAGCGATGGAATCTTCTTTATATAATCCCTGATAACGCTTGAGGTCCAATTCAGCACTGGCCAACTGCGCACGAGTTTCTTGCAAGGCACCCTCAGCCTGCAATAACGACGCCTGATAATTGCGCGGATCAATCTGCGCCAGCAGGGTGCCCTTCTCGACAAACTGCCCCTCAGTAAACAGAACCTTGTCCAGCTCACCACTGACCTGACTGGTGACATTCACTGCATTCCACGGTGTGACTGTACCCAAGGCCTTCAGCTGCACAGCAAAACGATCCAAACGCACTTGCTGGGCATTGACCGGCACTGCACCCATAAAATTGCCGCCACGACGTGGGCCTTGCTCAGTTGACTCGCTCTTGCTTTGCGTCCACCACCAACCTACACCAGCTGCGGCGCAGAGTAATAGCACGACAATCAATAGTTTTTTAGAGGATTTTTTCGCAGGGGATACAGATGAGTCAGGCATATCAATTATTCACAGTCTTTGGGAGCATGAAAGATAACAGCCTTCGCGCGCTTTAGCAGGGTCTTTACGATCAATTTACCTTAGCTGACACTAGAACCCACGCTTAAACTCTAGATCAGGCATAGAGTCCGACACTCATCTCGCAGAAGCATCTGCCAGCCCATGAAAGCTAGCCTATATTAAGCAAAGTCACACAACTGTTGTACTTGAACTTTCGCATCACAACTCTGAGCAGACTTATTCAACACAATAGAGCAAACACGGTTGCGCCCGCTCTTTTTTGCACGATACAACTGAGCATCAGCTTGAGCCAGAAGCTGATTATGATCACAGAGCCCACCTTGTAACGTTGCAACACCAATACTGATGGTCAAAATTCTCGGAAGGACATCTGCATGGCCATCATGCAATGCAAAAACAGCCTCGCGAATCCGCTCCGCAACAGCTAAAGCACCTAGCGTATCGGTATTAGGCAGCACACACACAAACTCTTCACCACCATAGCGCGCACTAAAATCTGTAGAGCGCCCAACAATAAGGGTCAAAACATCGGCTACTTTTTTCAAATACAGATCACCCATCGCATGCCCATAATCATCATTGATCAGCTTAAAATAATCGATATCAATCATCAATACAGACAGCGGATTACCACTGCGCTTATACCATTCGTACGCCAGAGCCAAACGCTCATCAAGATGGCGACGATTGGGCATACCCGTCAACACATCCGTACGACTTAAACATTCCAACTGGACATTGGCTTCTTGTAACGCCTCACGCTGCTGGCTAATACGCCTATGACTTTCAGCCAGCTGTTTGAGCATCTGCTGACGTGAGCGAAAAATAACAAACAACACAATAAACATCAGCGAACTGATGGCAACTGCCACCCACAGCAACTGCTGATGACCTTTTTGCTTAATGTACTTTTCAATTAAATACTGCTCAGCATTTTCATGTTTGCGTATAGATTGCAAATTATTCATCGCTTTAATGTAGCGATTAAAAATATGGATCAGTCGCTGGTTTTCTTCATTGTTTTTAAATAAAAAGCCATAATTGCGCGGATACTCATCCAGCGTGTAAATGGCATCAAGATCAAACAACTCAAAACGATAGCGGTCTTGCTCGAATACGCTTTGATTAAAGATCGCAATATCAATCTTATTCTTGCGTAAGGCTTCATAAAGAATGCCATCGACAAACTCAAAAACTTGCACTTCACCCACTAAACTCTGAGCATAAGGCACCACTGCAGCATTTTTTATCATGCCGACACGGTACTGTTTTAGCTGTTGAATATCTTGTATTTGCAACTGATCTGCTTTACGCGAGATAACAGAATAAAACCCTTCGTAATAGGTTTCAGTCAACAATCCATTACGGCTTGCAACATAGCTTGCGGGGATTAAAACATCATATTGACCCAATTCAAATTCTTCGATTTTTTTATCAACATACAAACCACCTTCCTCGTAAAAATCATAGGACAAGCCAATTTGATCTGCAATAAAACGAAAAACATCAATACTGATACCTTGATATTGACCTGTGGCTTCATCAAGAAATGACAAGGGTGGGATATGTCGATAAGCACTGACTTGCAGCGTCGGGATCGAGCGTACAAAGGCTAAATCGTCAGCACTGAGTTCGACGGGGGCATTTAAAGTGATGAGATGATCGCTGGACGGCAATACCCGGACAGAAGCGGAACTTATTGTGCTTATTGCAAGCACTAATAAAAAACAAACAACACGATAAAGCGCATCCATACGTCGTATTTCCAAAGTCTAATAGCGAGAAAACGCTAGTCAGCTATGGCTGTTTTATACTGTTTCGCTCATTTTTATGATTAGAACAATAATAACCATGCAGCTAGCATGGCATCAATATGACACCACAACGCAGCAAAGATCAATCAGATCATTGCTGCGTTGACTGCACCTTAGCTTAATACAGCTAATGCGCTCTCGTAATCCGGTTCATTACCAATCTCTGCAACCCGCTCGCTGTACAGTACTTTATCGTTTTCATCTAAAACGATCACTGCACGTGCGCCTAGACCAGCCAGTGGTCCTTCAGCGATATCCACACCGTAAACCTGGAAGAAATCAGGATCACGCATAGTCGATAACATCAGCACGCGCTCTAAACCTTCAGCACCACAAAAGCGTGCCTGAGCAAAGGGCAAGTCAGCTGAAATGCACAGCACACGGGTATTTTTCAAAGCAGTGGCTTTTTCATTGAACTTGCGCACTGAAGTCGCACAGGTTGGCGTATCAATGCTTGGGAAAATATTTAAAATCTTACGGAAACCGCTCAAGCTCGACAAACTCACATCATCCAATGTTTTGTTTACCAAGCTAAACGCCGGTGCTTGCTCGTCTTTTTGTGGGAAATGGCCATCAATGCGCACAGGTGTGCCTTTAAAAGTAACGGTCGTCATTTTTATTTCCTTTATTGAATAAAACAGCAATCAGTCTGGATTACACAGTACATTATTCTACGCGTCGCCGTTGTAGGTTGCGATAGCTGCGCATTTTATTGTTTATTAACCCAGACATGATAAGCAACACCTTCGTAAATATAAGATGCATATTTATTTATAATATTGTCTTTTTCCTGGGCGCTGACGGTATAAAAATGGGTGCCTGTTTTCGTATTATAAAAACGGTACAAAGGCTTTGAATCGGCTACAGCAACCGGAGCGGCATACCAAGCAACACCTTCGTAGATATAATCCGGGTATGTTCTTTCGACATTCTCTTTCTCAGCTTGACTGATGGTATAAAAGTGCGAACCCAGAACTTGATGGTAGAAGCGATAGACAGGGCTTAACCTTGCAGCAGATTTTTGATACGCATAAAAGGCTTCACCTTCATAAATAAAAGAAGCATATTTATTGATGACACTGTCGCGCTCGGCCTCACTGCTGGTAAAAAAGTGCGTCGCGGTGTTGGTATTATAAAAACGAAACACTCCACTTTTGTCATTCAGATAAGCATCCGGTTTATCACTTGCAAGCCATTGCGCTAAACCGGCCTTAAATGCTAAGTCAAATCGACCATAGTAATCAGTACCATTTTTAAAGCGACAGGATGTATCACCGCCGAACAATTGACCTGCGATATACCATTGACCCGTTGGGCCAGTATAGTCATTCCTTGCTATAAAAAGCCCAGCACCACTGCTTCCAGCTGCGGTAGCGCTATTGGGGTAGCTGACCTGCAAGTAGCCTGCGTTATAGCTACTTGAGTCGATACAGGTAAAATTATCTAAGCCTACATCCATACAATATGCGTATGATGAATCAACAAAGCCACTCGCTATTTTTTGTGGTCGGCCATCGGGGTGATGAATAACCTTGGCGACTGAGCTCACTGCAGGTGCCGTGGTCCAACCAGCATAAGTTGTACCTAGAGGCGCAGGCTCACGCAAGCGCAATAAGACAGTATCCGTTGTCCTCTGACTGAATAAAAAATCCGCACCTCTAGTCAATTTCTTATAATTAGCAGAGCCGCTATCAAAATAACAAGTATCTGACTTATAAAACCAAAAAGTTTGTAATGTTGATGCTTCTTGCTTTGACTCAACACAGTGATTTGCTGTTAATAAGTAAGGCGTTTTTGAACTGTACTTATCATTCAGCAATGTCGCTGTACACATATAAGTATCGCTATATCGATCTGTAAATACTATTTTAGCAACACTGTCACTAAAAATGTCTGCTGCAGGATCACATACAGCATTCGACATGCAACTTTGATCACTGTAGCGTTTATTCATCTGCTGATATTCAGTCGGACTGATAAATATGTGTGATAAGTAAGGAATCGATATTTTCGTACTTTCTATAGCAACCTCTGTAGGCAAGAATATTTCTAATGTCGCCTGATCTCCCTCAAGATAAGGGCCCACATATAAATTATTATCTGAACTCGCATCCTCTTGCTTGTTAGCAAAAACAGAATTGATAACATCCTCACCCAAGACAACAAACACCTCATCGCTGACATGACTGCTAAAGCGCAGTTGGGCTCGCGGATGCAGTTGCTCAACATTTAAAATAAACCGATGACCTACAGCTTCGGGTGAAACAACACTTAATGCAGCAAGGTGACTACCGTCTTCAAAGGTTTCCCAGTCCAAGTAAGAATCAAGCTGCGCAACCGTTTCGGTCGCTAAAATTGAGCGTTTGACGCCAACTTTTAAGGGACTACCAAGCATATTTGCACTTTGTGCACGATGGGAGCGGGCCTCTAGGGTCTCTTTCGATTGACTCAGCGGTTGCAAAGCAATGACCGGAGTTTCTTTGCTGTAGTGAAGGGTGATATTTTTATCTGTAACCGCTGATTTTATTTCCATAACAGGCGCAGGCGTATAAGAGTCAATCCATAGATCAGCCGGCTCCGCACTAACCAAGCCAGATAGAGTAATGCAAAAAAACATCGCACTTTTTATAAAAAAATTATTCATTAGAGTTTAATTTCCCTATCAAAATATTGATTATCTACTGATAAAAATTAGTGCAGCAACTGCAATAAGCGCTTAAAAACATTAAGCGCTCACCAACTCCACTTATAAAGTTATTTTTGTACCCAGCAGCATTAAAAATCCAGCCAACCAGGTGGGGTGTGCAGGCCAAGCCGGTGCACTGACCAAGTTACCTTCAAGGTGCGCACTGGTGACGTCCAGTTCAACATAATGTCCACCAGCCATTTCAACATCAGGACCGCACGCTGGATAGGCAGAACATTCACGATCTTCCAAGATACCCGCAGCCGCTAACAACTGTGCACCATGGCATACTGTGGCAATAGGCTTATTGGCACGATCAAAAGCTTGGATCAACTCAAGGACCGTTGCATTTAAACGCAAGTACTCAGGCGAACGACCACCAGGCACAATCAAAGCATCATAATCCTGTGCTTTAACTTCATCAAAATCAAAGTTCAGCACAAAATTATGGCCTGGCTTTTCGCTGTAGGTTTGATCGCCTTCAAAATCATGAATCGCAGTGCGTACAAACTCGCCCACTTTTTTACCTGGACACACGGCATGCACCGTATGACCGACCATTTGCAACGCTTGAAACGGCACCATGGCCTCGTAATCTTCAACGTAATCGCCGACCAACATTAGAATTTTTTTAGCAGCCATCAGATATCACCTATTTAAAGTGTGTAATATTTTTAATTACACACAAAAGTTAAAGTCGCGTAAAAACCAAAGGTGATAATAACACCAAGCCTATATGTGCTGAATGGCACGCTACCAGGTTTTCTCACAAATCCTGTTTACACACATGATTACACCACAACTGTGCATGCGCATCTCAGTTGACCCGCTGCGGTTT
The DNA here is from genome assembly GCA_035271365.1 of Thiopseudomonas sp. Classification (GTDB taxonomy): domain Bacteria; phylum Pseudomonadota; class Gammaproteobacteria; order Pseudomonadales; family Pseudomonadaceae; genus Denitrificimonas. The sequence continues at coordinate 3,777 of DATERS010000044.1, read as the reverse complement.
GGGCTTGGGCTTCAGTGAGCCTAAATAAATAGCAAACATGGTCAATAGTGCACCGCCCCACTGCAGGCTATTAATCGGTTTATCCAACCAGCTGTAATCAATAATCAACGCTGCAATAGGCTCGGTTAATAACAACAGCCCGGTCAGCGCCAATGACAGTCTAGGAATGGAGTAAGCAATCAGCCCCCAGGCCAAACACTGCATCACAGCACCATACACCAGCACCCAACCCAGCTCAGACCATGTGTTGGGCAGTATATGGCCGCGATCAAAAATAAACATCGGCACAAGCATAGCCAGCACACCGCCGATACTGATCAGCAGCATCAGTGCAAAAATAGGTGTGGGTTCGACCTCGTGAGTCTTACGAATAAAAGTCATAGAAGCAGCCAGCATGGCGCCGGATAGGATGCCGGCAACAAAGCCCCAAGTGGCTTGAGTATTGTGCGCAAACTCAGGGCTACCAATCAGCGCCACCCCAAGCATGGCCAAACACAAGCTGAGCAACTGCACTATGGTCTGGCGCTCGTGAAAGTATAAAAATCCAATCGCCGCTAAAAAGAAAATCTGCAAGCTGTTGAGCAAGGTTGAAATACCTGGCCCCACCGCATAGATACTTTCATGCCATAACGCTAGATCTACACCTAAAAAAACACCAGATAGTAATCCAAAAGTAATGGCGCGACGCGCACGCGGCATTCTTTGCCGTGTGAGCTTAGCCAGCAGCGCGAAAACTACGCCTGAAATAGCCAGACGCCAAAAAGACATGGCCCAGCCGCCAATATCGACATGGGCGACAATCAAACTTCCTAGGCCGAAAATAATACAACCTATGGTTAAACCAATGGTTGCGGAACGTGAGGAGGCGAATGCCATAAACTGCCCTTATTGCAATAACGTCAAATTGTAGTGATCTAATGATCCCGAACACTTAAAAACCGAGACTGTGTTGTTCAGAATTTTTACTCTGCTACCTAGCCCAGCATTCACTTCAACACGATATAGCCCCGCATTGTCATACGTCGTCAACTCCTTACTTCTCTTGTGCACACACTATCAAGGCTGATAACAGGGAGAGTTAGAGGTTTTTAGGCGAGACTGAAGTACCGGAATTTTTTGAGCGAGGAGCCCAGAATAAAGTTGTAAAACTATATTGTGAAGTGGCGGAGACTTTTCTATAGACATAAAAAAACCCGCCGAAGCGGGTTTTTTAGAGGCACAAATTAAGAAATAACTTGTACTTCTTCAGCCTGCATACCTTTCTGGCCGCGTGTTGCGACGAAAGATACAGTCTGGCCTTCTTTCAGGCTTTTGAAACCGTCGCTTTGAATAGCGCCGAAGTGAACGAATAAATCGTCACCTGATTCAGGAGTAATGAAGCCGAAGCCTTTATCATCATTGAACCATTTAACTACACCAGTTTGGCGATTAGACATTGTATGTCTCCTTGAACGAAGTAAATTTATACTTGGGCTGAGCCCAAAATGATACTGAGCGCAAGGAGTTACAGGAGTCGTAGCAATGATTGGATCTAAATCTAAACATATATTATTGATTCGCGTTTACACAAGCAGCAACAGTGAAACAACTATACACCTCTTTCACCGCAGTGGCTACTCAAATTGTTGTCATCAGATGAACTGGCATGTACTGATGACAACGTTTGTGACAACAGCTTTGAACTGGTAGGAGTACAAAAGCGGGGTTTGCCAACACGCAGGCAAAAAAAAGGGCTAGCTTTCGCTAACCCTTAAAGAAATTTGGTGGCTACACCGGGATTTGAACCTGGGACATCAGCATTATGAATGCTGCGCTCTAACCAACTGAGCTATGTAGCCAACTTGGCGCGCATTATTCGCCTAAACGGCAATCATGTCAAGCCTATTATCAAAGAAATGTTAAAAAACAGCTAAATAAGCATAAAAAACCGCTTTAAATGCAATATTCCATGTTCACAGCACAATAAAGGCACACTCTCTGCTTGGGTCATTTCAACACTTATAACCAGAAAAATCGCCCTGCACCTGTGCAGCTTATGCAAATAACCATTAGACTGCGCAAAACCACTCAACAGCAATGTCTGCAATGGGATGCGCTGAACAATGATCGACTTCAGTAAAAAAAAATTTCTAGTCGTAGACGATTTTTCTGAGTTCCGCAGCTCCATCCGCGGGATTCTTCGTTTACTCGCCGCGCACGACATCGACACCGCCGCCAACGGCAATGAAGTGTTAGAACTGTGCCGCCGCAAGCGCTATGACGTTATTTTACATGACTACAACTTAGGCGATGGCATGAACGGCCAGCAAGTCCTAGAACAGTTGCATGCCGAAAAGCTCCTGTCAGCGCATTGCATCTTTATTATGGTCACCGCTGAGAACACCCAGGCCATGGTACTGGCTGCACTTGAGTGTCAGCCCGATGATTACCTGACCAAGCCCTTTAATAAAATCACACTGCAAACGCGCCTAGAACGCGCCGTGCGCCGCAAACAAGTATTAGCTCCAGTCTTGACTGCCAAAGAAGCGGGCAACCCAACTGTAGTGTTGCAAGCCTGCCAAGCCGTCACTGACAAAGACCCGCGCTTCGCCGTCTTATGCCACAGTCATATGGCAACAGCCTTAAAAGACCTCGGCCGCTATCAAGAACTGGCAGAATTTCTAGAACAACAAGCACGCAGCCGCCCTACCGGTTGGAATCTGCAAGCCTTAGCCAAACTCTGGTTGCGCCAAGGCCGTTTAGATAACGCCACACGCTTACTCACTGCAGCAGTGCGTCAATTTCCTATGATGCCCGAGCTACTGGATATGCAAGCAGAACTGGCCTCATTAAATAACGACTTACCCGCTACTGTTGATGCTTTAAAAGAGGCCGTAGCGATGTCGCCGAACACCCTGCGTCGACAAATCAAACTCACCTGCCACGCTTGGCTGAACAATGATCCACACACAGCCCAGCACGCCTTGCAGCAGCTTTGGGAAATCGGCCGTTACTCAAATATTTTTGATCCTGAACTGCTATGGCAACTGGCCTCGATACTGAGCCTTGCCAACTCAGCCAAAAAGCTACCCGACGAAGCCCTGCAATGGCTGAGCCTGATTGAGAAGAATTACAAACACGCCGTGCATCTACTGCCTGCCGTGGCAGTGTTACGCCTTGAAGAACAACGCCGCAAAGACCCTGACGCAGTTCTCAGCAACCTACCCGCCTTGATCGAGAGCTTAGAAGAGCACAAGCACCTCTATGCCGCGATCACCTTAGTGCAACTGGGTGATTGGCTTGCGCAACTGGGCGAGCAGAGCGCAGCAACGAAGCTTTGGCAGTTTTGCGCCGCTCGTCATGCTGGCACACTGGGCGTACTTGAACAGATCAGCACGCGCTTACCCACGCTCGACTTACAACCCTTGCGCCAAGCCTTAGCCATCAGCAAACAAGCCACAGCACTGCACTACCAAGAGCAAGGCGAGCAAGCACAAGCCCTGTTTGAGCAAGCCTTAGTACAGTCACCGGACTTGATTGAATTGAATATGGCTGCCGCACGCTTATTCCAAGACCAACTCAATACACAGCAAGCCAACGCCGATCAGCGCCTGGATGCCTGCCTGCAGCGTATTAACTGTATGTCGAAACTTGAACCTGATTCTGTTGATTTTTTACAGATGCAATCGTCTTTGGAGCTGAGTCCATGGTAAAGCAAATCGATTTTTCCACCCTGATGGCTTCCACCGTGCACGATATGAAAAACGTGATTGCCGCCGTCAGCCAAGCCTATGAAAG
>DATERS010000043.1:0-38347 GCA_035271365.1 Thiopseudomonas sp. | reverse complement strand
ATGATCTATCTCTGTAAAAGTCTGTTTTACAATAAGTGAAGGTCAGCTATCTGACTGTAACTCGTTTTATTACATAGTATTGTTTACTGTTAATTAGCATAAGAAGTACCGCAAACGCAAAGCCGTTAGCGTAGGTACTTTCTATCTTGAAAGTTCTTGACCACTGTGAAAAGAAAGTGATGCTAGGCTTTGCTGCCGCTATTGTGTAGCTTAATTTGACTTTAACGCTTAAAGAAATGACTTCTGAGCATGATCTGAGAGTGGTTTTCTGTATTTTGAAAGGCTAAGAAAATACTGATGGTTTTCTTGTAAGCCACGCCAGTGCTGGCGTTAAAAATGGTGGGCCCACACGGACTTGAACCGTGGACCAAGGGATTATGAGTCCCACGTAACACTCCTTTGCTATGCTTGATTAGAATTGATAGAATCTAGCAAAATCAATGGTTGTAGAGGTTTTAGGTAGATTGTTACGTTGGTTGTAATTGATTAGGTTTTGCTCAATTTGCCTACAGATTGCCTACAGATTGCCTACAGATTGCCTACAGAAAATTGCTAGAGGTACAGCATGGCTAAGCAAGCAACGCGAATCAGCCTAACGGCGGGCCGTATTGAAGCGCTAGAATGCCCGCTTGATAAAGGGCAGATATTCGTATGGGACACGCAAGCACCAGCCCTTTCGGTGCGAGTGGCTAAAGGTGGGCGCAAGACCTTTGTCTTTGAGTCACGACTAGATGGCAAGACCATACGCATAACCATAGGTGACATTAAATCCTGGGCTATTGGGCAGGCTAGAGCTGAGGCGAACCGTCTTAAAGCTATGGTCGATACTGGACACGACCCGCGTGAACAAAAGCGCCAGCAGCAGGCAGAGCGAGAGGCCGTCAAAGTAAAGCAAGAGGCTGAGGCTGTCACCGTTGAGCAAGCGTGGCGGGTGTACATTGAGGCTAGATCATCTAAATGGGGTAAGCACCACAAGCATGACCATGAGCGGTTGGCGCGAGCACCAGGAGTAAGTAAAGCTGGCAAGTCGACCAATGAGGGACCGTTGTATTTCTTCATGAGTAAGCGCCTAGCCGAACTGACCCCTGAACTAATAGAAGTTTGGGCGGAGAGCGAGAGGCAGACCAGACCAACAGCAGCACGGCTAAGCTATCGCCTGCTACGGGCCTTTTTATCATGGTGCGCAAGGCAGCCAGCTTATAAAACCTTATTGGCCGATAACCCAGCAACCAACAGCGAGGCACGCGAAATGCTAGGCGCGCCCAAAGCTAAGAAAGATGTTTTGCTAAGGGAGCAACTGCCCGCATTCTTTGAGGCTGCGCAAAACCTAACCAACCCCGCCATAGCGGCATACATTCAAGCGTTGTTAATCACAGGAGCAAGACCTAGCGAATTGCTGGCGCTTAAGTGGGATGACATGAACGGCAAGGCGCGAAGTCTAACCATACGCGATAAGGACGAATCAAAAGGCGGGCAGGACGGTACGCGCACCATACCGCTAACGCCTTATGTTCACCACTTGCTAGCCGGTCTACCACGGCGCACTGAGTGGGTATTCTCAAGCGACACGTTAAACCAACCTATATCACCGCCACATAATCGGCTCGCAGACGTTGCGCGTATTGCTGGCATTGATGAAATTACCTTTCACGGCCTAAGGCGATCATACGCCAGCTTATCAGAGTGGCTAGAGTTACCCGCCGGTGTGATTGCACAGATACAGGGGCACAAGCCAAGCGCGACCCGCGAGAAGCATTACATTATTCGCCCGCTTGATTTGCTACGTTTGCACCATGAGCGATTCGAGGCATGGATTTTAGAGCAGGCAGGCATACAGCACGACACAACACAGCAGGCTGGCGCTTTGCGCGTGGTTGCAGATAACACATAACCGGTTAAGCAGTGGTCTAGCCCGACGGGGCGAAAAGCGGTAACCCAGCTGCCTGATCATTGCCCTTTTTTTGGGTGACACCTTGGGAGGTGTGCAAGTGAAAGGCTTGTTTATTAGTGATTGCGATACGCTGGAAAGCGTGATCAGCGTGCGGCTTGCTGCTATTTGGCTCGCTTGGGACTCCATCGAGGAGCAAGCTGTTTATGAGTCTGATAGTTTGAGCTGTAAGCAGGATAAAGACTGGCAGCATATGATGGATTTTTCTGAGGAAAAGCCAGTTGTTAGCCCCTATTTATATGACACCATTGAACTGCCTTGCGCATGGTGGAAAGAGGAGGCTGACAAGTACCTAAAAGCCCTGAAAATCAGTATTGATCAAGGCCACATCAAGCCAAAACAAATTAGGCGTAACTTTCCTGATTGCAAGTTGGACTTGGATCGTACATTTTTAGGTAGGGGTGAGGTAGAGTCATTTTTGTCTTTGTTTGGCCGTGGTGCCGGAGAGGTATTTTATAAGTCCATAGATAGTCTTGATCAACGACTCGCTGAAGTGGTTACTGATTTTTATAATCGAGTACGCAGTCCGATTGATCTTGAAGAAGCACGATTAAAAGCTGCCAATATGGGTAAAGAAGCGGTGGTTAATCTGATTGCTGAAAATATGCAGCTAAAAGAAAAACTAAGCAGCTGTAAAGACCAAGAGGAGACTGAAAACCCGCGAAAAAGTGCCTTGCTGCTTATTGCCCGAGCCCTGGAACTGTATCTAGATAGCCGGAGCAATAACAATCAAGCGCGGTATGTTAGTGATCTGCTGGAAGGTGAAAACTCGCGCATGTTATCTGAGCGCACGATAAACGGACTTTTGGCGCAAGCTAAAAAAGAACTCGTAAACGCCCGTAAATCATGACTTTATAATTGCAACTGCAAAAGTCCGCTTTGCAGTTGCAATGCTACTTATTAGGCCATCGAGCAGCATAACCCCATCAACCAACATCAATGGGGTTAAATCATGGCACAGCTAAACACCACACCAGCGGGCATCGTCCCACTCGACCAAGAGCACCGCACCGCACTACCAACCCGCGAAACGGCCTACCACATGAACCGTAAAATGCAGACCTTGCACATTTGGGCCTGCAAAGAGAACGGACCTATTCGCCCGATCCGTATCAATGGCCGGTTAGCTTGGCTTGTGTCTGATATTAAGCGCGTACTAGCTGGCGAGGTGGCTTGAGATGAAAAGCACATTCACTTTAGACCAGCTCGCTACATTCGCGCTCAACCAGCTCTTAAGCGGCATTCAATTGGACGAGGCTTGCGATAACCTTTCTGTTTTTGAGTATCTAGACGAACAAGAAGAAAGTAAGTTTTTCGGATTGATTGAAAAAAAAGCCAAAGCAACCGGCATGGTATTAAGCGGCGAATATCTGCGACCAATGACCGAGCTAGAAGATTTTATCTATCGCGCCAAGGCTCCTTTAACAGCGTACACAAGGCGCGGACTGCTAACCCTAGAAAGTGGTCAGCGGCAAGTCAGTTTTGATCTGGGCAGTGTGCCAGAAGTGATTACTACGCAACGCATAACAGCAACAGCGATGGGTTTAATTGCGCTTGTTTATTTTCAAGCAAAGGAGGGTCTATAAATGACCTTCCATAAAAAAACCGCTGTGCTTGAGGGGCAGAGCGGTTCATGTGCTACTGAAAGCATTCACGCTGCAAACTATACCACCAAACAAGCAAAAGTATTGCATCACCTGACTTTCATCGGATCATTAAACCGGTTCGAAGCTGAGCGTATTGGTGACCATTGCTTGCATAGTACGATTAGCACATTGCGCAATGATTATGATCTTACTGTGGTAGATGTGTTCGAGAGCGTACCGAATCGCGTAGGCACATTAACCGATGTTAAGCGCTATTGGATCATGAAGCGCAATAAAGCAATGGCTATCAAGCTGCTAAACCTTTGGCGCGTAAAAGCAAAGGTGAAGCCATGATTATAACCAGTCAAGCCGATGCCGAGATAGCGCGGCAAAGAATAGCCGAGATTATTAGACGCATAAATTTGGCGAGTGACCCCAGCTCGCCAGATGCTGATTTTGTAATAGTGGCTGATTTGTTCGACCAGCAGCGAGATTTGGAGCGCAAGGTTAAAGAATACGAAAGCCTGCAAATAAGTATTCACCCGCTAGCAAAAGCAATCGACCTAACAGCAAAGGTTATACCGCCCAAGTGGATCATTCCAAACTTTATCGCTGAGGGTATTGTTCTAATTGCCGGTGGTCACGGTGTCGGTAAAACTACTGCACTGCTACCGCTCGCAATGGCCGCCGCCGGTATCCATGAGGCAGACTACCCGCTGGCGCCTAAGCACTGGCGGCATGTGGTTTATATTACTGAGGACGTAAACCAAGCCAAGCTAATCATAAACGGCTACATGCGTGCTATTGGTGGTGATTATGCCGAGCTTGTGGAGCGCGCTCACATTGTTGAGGCGCTGAGAATGCCGCCCAGCTTTGTGGTGGCGATTGGTGACCATTACAGAGAAAACTATACCCGCACAGTCAGCACCGCCGCCGGTGAAGTTAAATTACTACCGCTTGTGGTTATCGACACAATGGCCGCCACATTCCAATTAGAAAACGAAAACGACAACGCAGAGGCTAGCACCTTGATTGCAGCGCTCAAACAGCAGTTTAGGTTACCGCTGTGGATCGTGGGGCACGTCAGCAAGGGCGACTTGAGCAAGGACGGCTTGAACGGCTCTAACCCCTCGCTACGGGGCGCTAGTGCGTTTGAAGCTGATGCTAACCAAGTGCTTTATCTAACCAAGGAAAATGACAGCAGCCGGTGGCTAGTGCGCGGCAAGTCACGCTTTGAATCAAGCTGGCATGAGTTGCTAATTGAGACGGACTCTAAAACCTATTCAGTTAAAAACCAGTTCGGTGATTATGAGGAACTAACCCAGCGATGGGGTATTGCTCGGCCGCAAGAAAAGTCGCGCACTGAGCTGGCAAAGGAGCAGCAGGAAAAGATGCGCGAACAAGCCAACGAGCAGCAGAAAAAAGCCTTTAATGACTACGTTCACCGCGCTGAGTTGCAGGGCGACCCGATAAACAGAACGGCGCTCGATAAGCTAGTAGGTGGCAACAAGCAGCGCAATACCAACCTGATAAACGAGTTGCTTGATGAAAAGTGGCTGTATGAGGTGGTTATCCCGCCGGAGATAAGGCGCACCCCATCTAAGTCTCAATACCTTGTTAGCTTGAGCTGGGGGGAGCGTGACGAATATATAGAAACAGGCACACCACCGGCGCATAAATTAGAAGTCCCAGATACATGGAAAAAGCCAGTAAAAGAGGAGGCAGCTTAATTTAGCCATTCTGGAACACGTCAGAACAGGTGGAGCGTATTTTTCGCATAGTTGGTTACTTTTTCACATGTTCCAGTTTCGCATGTTCCCTTAAGGAAAGAACACCAGAACAGGTGGGTATGGTGCTAAATACACCATTACCCCCGTTCACTGATTAGCTAATTTAGAACAGGTCAGAACATGCCGGAACAGGTCGGAACATGTGGACGACACTACCCCTCACAGCTTGGCTAAACAATTCAGCACCAACCTGCGCACAATCCATGGCTTGCGTTTTCAATCGTGAGCCTTTGCCGAGATCATCCATGTTTGGATCATTACATGGTGCGACTACTAATCGCCTGAGCAGCCTACGACCGGCAAGGTTTTATCGGACTCACTACGCGCGCCCAAGGTTTATTCCCAGTCACTACGCGAGGCACAGCGACTAAACAAGCGGGGCAAATACTAACCAGCCTGATAACAACAGGAAAAGAACAGGTGATAGGGCAAGGGGGCAAAGTTGACTCCTTTTGGTTTTAGTTTTTGCCGAACGTGCTGGAGCCTTGTTAGTTCGCTTGTCGTAATTATTTATCAGGCGCGCACGTGAGTATGGAGACGCAGTATTTAACAAGTGACGCGCCAGCATAATAATTTTCTTACTCGATAAAAAAGAGGCACTAAAGCATGGCTAGCAATAAAGACCGATTAAAACGATACCGCGAAAAGATGGCGGCCAATGGGTTTAAGCGTTTGAGCTTTTACGCAGCGCCTGAGCTTGTGGAGTTGATAGCTAAAGAACGGAAGCCTAGCGAGTGTGGCGGCCGCACCCTTGAACGTTTGCTATTGGGTGAGGCAAAGCCAAGGCCAGAGTATTGGACGCGTCAGGAAAAGGCCGCCAGAGCCGCCAAGGTGGTAAGGCACAAGCTGGCGCAAGCTAACATTGCCCGCTAAACACTACGCGCCCCTTGATGGTGGAAATATTGGAAGCCGTAAAAAGGTGGCCGCGTGATGGTGGAAATACTGGGCACCTTAAGGGGGTAAGGTTTTGTAGAGATTACCGCAAGGTTATAGCAAGGTTACGACCAGCCAACCTACCCGTTTAATACCCCTAAACAATCGACCGCAACAGATACCCGCCCTGAGTACTTCCCGCTTATAAAAAGCAATCACCCAGCGCCAGCCGCTGATGCCGTGGTCAGTAAACACAGCCCTGCTAATATGCGGGGTTTTTGTTGTGTCGTATCACACCAAAGCGGCACAGTGAGACGCACCAGCACACCGACTGATAATCTATTGTTCAGCCATGGAATGCTAAAAAAGAATGCGAGACAAAGCGGTATTAAGATGAGCTAAATGTTAACAATTACTAACATTCAGATAACCGCTATAGCTTAACAAAGCACCACCCCGCAACAGCCTAGTAATGTGTTAGCGCACTTAATGCTATAAGGCATAAGCTAGGCAGTGCTAAGGCAGGCAGGTACACACACCTGTATTCAAAGAATGATTTGGAGGCTAGGGAAATGAGCAGCAAACAGAGAAGCAAAAAGGATCAAGAAATCCACGATCTAATAATGAGCCTGCCACAGAAGCCAGAATCGGAGCGGAAAGTATTACCACCACCGCCAAAGACGCTAGAGGATGCAAAGACGATGGACGAAATCGAAGCATACCTTCAATCCTTATAATCAATGAGCAACGTACTTCTACCGTAAAGCAAGAGACGCACTAGCGCACCGGTGCCATGCCAATTAAACAGCTAAGCATGAGCTGATTAATTACCCGCCAGCTGTACGCAAATTACGCAATGAAGCTGGCTCATAGCAAACCACTAACCAACAGCCCCACCTTAGCAGTGGGGGTTTTTATATCTGCTGCAATCGTCACTGCGTCCACACATAAAGCAATGGAAGCTGCCCTCCAAAGCTGAGAAGTTTACCGGCCAACAGATGACCTAAATCTGAGCCATCTATTCAGCAGTGACTTTGGCTATACAGCACGGCTGATTATTCAACAGTGGACTTAGGCAGCAGGCACACTGTTTAAGCCACCATGCGCCTAGCCGACTTTAAACAGCAGTTCCGGCATAGTGGCCATGTTGAAGAATGTTGAAGGTGCTAGGTGGTTACTGAGCCTCTATCACAGGCCAAAGATTAGCCATGGGCACACACGCGAAGCCAATTGAAAACTTCATAAAACCTCATATTCAACACACGCAAATCTAATGAAGAACCTGTCAAAACTTGTCAAAGCAGCGCGTTTGATTAATTTGAGTTGCAGGCCAACCGCTGGCGCTGGCATACCACCAGCAAGCCCTAAACCACCGCAAGATCACCGCAAGACCATAACAAGATCATAACAAGGCAAGGACGAAACCAGAGCGAGTACAGCCGCAAGGCAGCGGTAAGATTACGGTAAGGTCACGGCAAATCCGCTCATGGCCAGACAACTGTAGCTAATATTGCTTTCTTTTGACGGTTGGTATCCAAATTGGTATCCACGCAATACGCCTTTTAGAATCTATTGGTTACCACAATCGAATCAAACCATGCCTGCGTAAAAATGCGCACCTCATCAAACAGCTAGCTCGCAAAACTGATGCTTCAGATACTGCGTACACACTAGAAACACACCATCCTACATTGCAGAAACACTCTCAGCAAAGCGCCAGCAATCCCATAAGCAATCATCACAAGCTAAGTATTTGGTATAGTCATGCGCTTTAAGCGCCAGCTATTTTGATCAGTATAGGAAGTCACCATGTCAGCACTTACTCAAATTCTTGCTAGCTTCAGGGAACAAGCAATTACCGAAAGGGATAAAGGAACAGATTTTGAGCACTTGTCGCAGATTTATTTACGCAATGAGCCCTACTACCGCGACCTGTACCAGAGTGTGCTGACCTATGGTGAATGGGCAGAACAGCAAGGTATTAGCAAAAAAGATACCGGTATTGATTTAGTCGCCATTACTCATACAGGCGAAACGCACGCTATCCAATGTAAGAACTACGCACCTGAATACAGCATTGCTAAAAAAGATATTGATAGCTTCTTTACTGCGTCGGGTAAAACTGACTTTGCGCGCCGTATTATTATGGTGACCACAAATAACTGGACGCAAAATGCTAGTGATTCGCTAGAGAATCAAAGCCCACCGGTTAATAAAATAGACCTATCCGACTTAGAAAACAGCTTGATTGATTGGTCACAGTTTCAAGTAACTGCTAAGCCAGTATTAAAGGCTCAAAAAAGCCTCCGAGAGCATCAGCAGACAGCTTTAAGCGCAGTAGTAAAAGGCTTGGCGTCAGCTGAACGCGGCAAGCTCATTATGGCTTGCGGTACAGGTAAAACATTCACCTCACTTAAGATTGCTGAAAGCATGGCTGGCAAAGGTAAGGTTGTTTTGTTCTTAGTGCCAAGCCTTTCGCTACTGAGCCAAACCTTGACCGAATGGACGCAAGAAAGCCAAACACCGCTACACAACTTTGCCGTCTGTTCGGATAGTGAAGTCGGTAAGAAACGTAATATCGAAGATGACCAGATTCAAGCCACTGCTAGCGACCTGCAATACCCTGCGACCACGAACGCTAAGAGCTTAGGCCAAGCATTCGCTGTACGCCATGACAGCGAGCACATGAGCGTGGTGTATGCCACCTATCACTCGATTGCAGTTTTACATGATGCCCAAGAGCAATTTGGTCTACCGGCCTTTGATTTGATTGTTTGTGACGAAGCACACCGCACTACAGGTGCCACCTTTGAAGGTGACGAAGAGTCTGCGTTTGTACGTGTTCACGACAATGATTATATTCAAGCACATAAACGTCTTTACATGACCGCTACGCCACGTATTTATGGCGAGCAAGCACGTTCTACCGAGGGCGTTGAACTCTACTCCATGGATGACAGGCAGCTCTATGGTGATGAGCTCTATGTTATTAACTTCTCTGAAGCGGTATCGCGTGGGCTACTGGTCGATTACAAAGTAATCGTACTGGCCGTTGAAGAAGGCCACATTAACCGCCGCTTACAAAGCATGCTCAAAGATGACAACAACGAACTGAAGGTTGATGATGCGGCTAAAATCGTTGGTTGCTGGAAAGCTCTATCCAAGCAAGGCATTACCCAAGACGAGCAAGAAGACACAATGCGCCGTGCCGTTGCCTTCTGCCAGGTGATTGAAAAAGAGTACAAAGGCAAAAAGCACAAGGTCAGCTCCAAGCTGATTTCTGAAATGTTTGGTGCTGTGGTTGATGAATACCAAAAGGCTGAAGTTGCACAACTGCAAGCTGATGACCCTGACGCTATCATTGAAAAAAGCTTGCTACTCAAGTGCGAAGCCGAGCATGTTGACGGCAGCATGAATGCCAGCCAGAAAGAAGCGCGCCTTAATTGGCTCAAAGAAGAAACACCGGATAATACGTGTCGTATCTTATCTAACGTGCGCTGTTTATCTGAAGGCGTAGACGTACCCTCACTGGACGCTGTGCTGTTCCTGACGCCGCGTAACTCACAAGTTGATGTAGTCCAGTCAGTTGGCCGCGTTATGCGCTTAGCGCCGGGTAAGAAGCAAGGTTATGTAATTTTGCCTGTGGTAATTCCGGCTGGCGTTGAGCCTGAGCAGGCACTCGATGATAACCAAACCTACCGTGTTGTCTGGCAAGTCCTTAACGCTCTACGCTCACACGATGACCGCTTTGACGCCATGATTAACAAGCTCGAATTTAACGGGCGTGATGTTAAGAAAATGGAAGTTGTATCCGTGGCTGACAAAGTTCAGCAACGCAGTAAATCAACAGGCTCCAAGGCTGCAAAAAAAGCGCGTGGCGGCTCCGCTATCGGTGCTGCTGATAGCCAAGCAGGACAGCAGGCTGAAATCAGCTTTGAAGTGGGTGAGATTGAGCGTGCCCTTTATGCCCGTGTTGTTAAAAAGTGCGGTAATCGCCACCACTGGGAAGACTGGGCGAACGATATTGCTAAAATCGCCAATACGCACATTGATCGTATTCAGGCCATTATTGAAGACCCTGAGCACACTACTGAAATTGCAGCTTTTAATGCCTTTGCTGCTGAGTTGCGTGACGACCTTAATAACAGTATTAGCGATGCTGAAATCATTGAAATGCTGGCGCAACACCTCATTACCAAGCCTGTGTTCGATGCGCTGTTTGGTCAGTACAGTTTTGCGCAGAACAATCCTATGTCACAGGCTATGCAATTAGTCTTAGACCAGCTCCAAGAGCACCACTTAGAGAAAGAGCGTGACACACTAGAATCGTTCTATCAGTCGGTTAAGATGCGTGCGGAGGGCATTGAGAGCGCCGAAGGTAAGCAGCGCATTATCGTTGAGCTGTACGACAAGTTCTTCGCCAATGCCTTCCCGCGTATGACTCAGCGCTTAGGTATCGTGTATACGCCTATTGAGGTGGTCGATTTTATTCTTCACTCCGTTGAGCATGTATTACAAACAGAGTTCAATAGCAGCATGGCCGAGGACAATGTTCATATCCTAGACCCCTTTACCGGTACAGGAACTTTTATCACCCGCCTGCTACAAAGCGGCATCATTCCTAAAGACAAGCTGCCGCATAAATACCTCAAAGAGATTCACGCTAACGAACTGGTGTTGCTGGCCTACTACATTGCAGCTATCAATATTGAAGCGACATATCACGGCATACTAAATAATAACGTCACTGGGCAAGAAGAAGACAGCGACCAAATCTTTGAAGTACCTTACAAGCCGTTTGAGGGTATATGCCTAACTGACACCTTCCAAATGAATGAAAAAGCCGATTTGATAGATGAAATATTGGAGGAGAATAGCGCCCGACGTAAACGCCAGCAGCAATTAGATATTCGTGTAATTATTGGTAATCCGCCGTATTCAGTCGGACAAGAAAGTGCGAATGATAATAATACAAATGTTGTTTACTCTAAGCTTGACAAGCAGATCGAAACTACTTACGCCAAAGCATCGAGTGCAACACTTCAGCGTAATCTATATGACTCTTATGTCCGCGCAATACGCTGGTCATCTGATCGTATAAAAGACCGTGGGGTTATTGGTTTTGTTACCAATGCAAGTTTTGTTGACGGCAATTCAATGGATGGTTTACGCAAGTGCTTAGTAAAAGAATTTAGCAATATCTATATTTTCCACTTACGTGGCAATCAGCGTACGTCAGGCGAGCGGTCGCGAAAAGAAGGTGGAAAAATCTTTGATTCTGGTAGCCGTGCCCCTATTGCGATTTCAATATTAGTCAAAAACCCAAAAAACACAATCAGTGGGCAAATCTTTTTCCATGACATTGGTGATTATTTAAATCGTAACGAAAAGCTTGAAGCAATTGCTGACTTGCATAGCATAAAAGGCATTAGTAAAAGACAAGGTTGGCAAACTATTATTCCTGACGAGTTTGGTGATTGGCTTAACCAGCGTGATCCTAATTTCGATAGCTATATCAGCTTAGGTGATAAACGAAATAAACAAACACCAGTGGTATTTGAAAACTACTCTCAAGGAATACTTACGAGCCGCGATGCTTGGTGTATAAATTATAGTAAAGAAAAACTTATGGCCAATATTGGAAGCACTATTGACTTCTATAATCATGAGCGAGTTAGGTATCACCAAGCTTTAGGAAAGAAAAATTATGAAGGTTCTATTGAAAGCTTTATAAATAATGATGCCTCTAAAATCAGCTGGTCACGCGCTTTAAGAAACAACCTTGCTAAAGATAAGCATGAACTGTTTGATATAGAAAAAGTGCGGAAAACACAATACCGCCCATTTTCATCATCGAATTTATATTTTGATAAAATATTTAATGAAATGACTCTCCAGATACCACGAATTTTTCCTACAAAAGACAGCGAAAACCTAGTGTTCTCAGTTACAGGTAGAGGCTCTACGAAAGAATTTTCAACGTTAATCACTAACGCGATTCCAGACTATGAAATGGTTTCAAAAGGACAGTGCTTCCCACTCTATCTTTACGATGAAGTTGAAGCTGATACAGGCTTGTTTGCTCAACAAGGTAGTGTGGCTTGTCATCAGCGTCGCGATGCAATTACCAACGTAGCACGGGATCACTTCCAAGAAGCTTACCCAAAGCTTAGCGTCAGTAAAGAGGATGTTTTCTATTACATATACGGCCTGCTCCACAGTGAAGACTATCGTGAACGCTATGCCGATAATCTCAGCAAGCAATTACCGCGCATACCAAGAGTATCGGGTGAAAGTGACTTTTCTAGCTTTGTCGGCGCTGGCCGCCGCTTAGCAAAATTGCATCTAAACTTTGAAACCGTACCGCTGTATCGAAACACCATGCTCACAGGAAAGGTTAACGGGTTAACTGTTGATACCAACAAAGGCGTTTTGGGCGGAAAAGATGAGGACTTCCGCGTCACCAAAATGAAATTCTTGAAAAAGAAAGACCCTGAAACCGGTAAAAATATCGATGACAAGACCAGAGTTGCTTACAACGCTGGCATCACGATTGAAGGTATCCCTGAAGAAGCCTACGACTACGTTGTAAATGGTAAGCCAGCGCTTGAATGGGTGATGGAACGTCAAGCGGTTACCACTCACAAGGACTCAGGCATTACCAACGATGCGAACGACTGGGCAATCGAAACTATGGGCAATGCTAAATACCCACTAGAGCTGTTCTTGCGTGTTATTACCGTTAGCCTAGAAACCCAAACAATCGTAAACAGCTTGCCAAAGCTTGTAATACAAGGAAATTAAGTATGTCGAAACTGAGTGTAGACCAGAAGAGTATTGAAGAGCTTTTATCGGATAAAAGAGTAGAGTTTCTTATTCCAGACTACCAGCGTCCTTATGCTTGGGATGAAGAGCAGTGCTTGACGCTTTGGGATGATATTGTTGAGTTCGCCTTTCCTGACAACAACACAGATAATTTTGATAATGATAACGAGTATTTCTTAGGCGCGATTGTTACTTTTAAAAACGATAGGGTTTCTGAAGTTATTGATGGACAGCAGCGCTTAACGACCTTGATGCTTCTATTAAGAGCTTTTTACGATAAGTTCGAGATGATGAAGGATCAAAATGCCTTGTCCTTACGTGGCCGTATTGAAAAATGTATCTGGACAATGGATGAGTTTGGCAATTTAGATATGGAAAGCTTAAAAATAAGCTCAGAAGTTGCTACGGATAACGATAAAGAAGAGTTTATCGAAATACTACGGACAGGTGCCGTCACAGAGAAAAACAAAAGCAGGTACGCTGACAACTTTACTTTTTTTAAAAAGAAGATCGAGTCTTTTATCAATGAATACCCAAGCTACACGGCTAGTTTAGCTGCTCGAATCCTCAATAACTGTATCCTGCTCCCCATTGAGGCTGAATCACAAGACACAGCATTACGCATTTTTTCTACTTTAAATGACCGTGGCTTACCGTTATCTGATGCGGATATTTTTAAAGCGCAGTTCTATAAGCATTACGGGAGCTTAGGTAAAAAAGACTGGTTCATTGACAATTGGAAAGAGCTGGAGGAAGTAACCAGCCGTATCTTCCAGCCTATTTCCGGCACACCAATGGACGAACTCTTTACACGCTATATGTATTACCTGCGCGCTAAAGAAGGTATTAAAACGTCAACAACTGAAGCTTTAAGAAGATTTTACGAGCGCAATAAATATCAATATTTTCAAAGTGATAGAGCCATTGAGGATTTAAAGAAGGTAGCCTTCTTTTGGGTAAGCATCTATCAGCAAAATAAAGATGTGTTTTCCGAAGCGATTTTGAAAAAGCTGTTTGTTCTCACCTATGCGCCTAATGGTATGTGGCAGCACATGACAACAGCTTATTTCTTAACAAATAAGGATTGCGAAGATAAGTTAGAAGAGACAGCATTCAGTGGTTTTTTAGACAAGATCACCGCTTTTATTTTTGCCTACGCAATAACTAACCCTGGAGTTAATGCTTTGCGTGCTCCAGCCTACGATGAAATGGTTAACATTGTAAATGGCAAAGAAATAACCTTCCAGAAGTACAAGTTCGATGAAATTAAAGCTCGCTCTTTCTTTGAAAATTACAAATTCACCAACCAGCGGACAGTAACTCGCTCGTTGGTGACTTGGTATGCCTTTTCTTTCAACAATCAAAAATTGCTGAACCTAGATGACTACTTTCAGATAGAGCATATTTATTCCAAAAAGCGTCAAGAAATGGATCAAGGACTTAAGAGCGATCAGAATTTAGAGTTGCTGGGCAATAAAATCTTGTTAGAACAGGCTATCAATATACGTGCTTCTGATTACAGATTTGAAGATAAACTGAAAATTTACCAAGGCATACAAAGGCGTGGAAGCTATAAAGCACCGAGTCAAATAGCTGAGATTGAATGCTTAGCAGCTAAAAAGTCATTCAACGAGTCTGACATAGTTGAGCGCAACCAAGAGATACTTGATAGATTTTTTGAGTTCTTGGGCAGAGAAGAATTGCTTATAGAAAGCAAACCATGAATAACTTGAGCCTCGTGTAGCTCATAGCGCCTAAAAGTGAAAGCGTACTGTCTTAAGCAGTAATAGGGGAAGCAGACCTAGCATCTGCTTCCCCTCCACACACCATGTCTTTATGGCGAGCTATCTATTGCGCCAGCTACTAGTTCTTTGATAACGCGCTCTAATACAGTCAGGCGCGAAGGCATACCCTATAGCGAGTCAATGCTTATTCAATACCGTAGACGTGTCTAGGTAGTCTTCAAGCAAAATCTTCCCAGTGTCGCTAAGCTCGCCGCTGAGGCTAGGGTCAAGCATGGTTAAGTAGAACGCTATTGCCTTGCTTTCAGTTGTTGTGCCATCAGCTATCTGAGCCATTGCTAACTCGACTTCAAGCTCTAGCAGCAGCGTCATCTGCTCTAAATTGAAAGTAAAATCGTGAGATAGTAGGTGGCTGGCGTCGCACGCTAGCCAATCTAAGCAAGCCACAGCAACCATTGATCTGACTAAGCGCATCTGGCCTAGATTATCTTGTTCAAAGACCATCATTAGCAAACTCCATGTAATGCTGTAGGTTCGTTAATTATAGGCAAGGCTATGAGAATGTCGGGTAATCCCCCCATTTATAACAGGGCTCAAAAGTAGATATCAGGCCACTATGGCCAACTTTTGTTTAGGGGTAATGCCACCAAGCCCCATATTAGGTCGTTCGTTATTGTAGTGCCAGAGCCATTGAGTCGCATAATCTTGAACTGCACCAATGCTCTCAAATAAATACTGAGCGAGCCAGTCATAACGAACAGTACGATTGTAACGTTCGATATAAGCATTTTGTTGCGGATTACCAGGCTGAATAAAGTCCAGTTTAATATTATGTTTAGCTGCCCAAGCACCAAGCTTTCCGCTGATATATTCAGGTCCGTTGTCACAACGAATTGAGCGCGGTTTGCCGCGCCATTCAATAATTTGATCCAGTGTTCGTATCACTCGCTCTGCCGGCAATGAGAGATCAACCTCAATGCCCAGTCCTTCACGATTAAAGTCATCGATGATATTCAAAAGCCGATAATTACGACCGTCACTCAGCTGATCATGCATAAAGTCCATTGACCAGCAGACATTCATAGCATCCGGAACCGCCAGAGGCTGCGGTTTATCGCGCACTAAACGCTTTCTAGGCTTGATACGCAGGTTCAGCTCAAGCTCTCGATAGATGCGGTAAACGCGCTTGTGGTTCCAGCGAAAGCCCTTCACGTTACGCAAATATAGATAACACAAACCAAAGCCCCAGTTTCTATGGCTATGGGTCAGACGAATCAGCCAGTCAGCAATTTCAGCGTTTTGATGGCTGAGCTTGGCTTGATAGCGATAACAGGTTTCACTGATGCTAAAAACCAAGCATGCCAAACGTATGCTGACTGCTTTTTCACTCACGGCTCGCTGTGCCATCTCACGACGCTGAGACGGCTTTACCACTTTTTTTCGATGGCCTCTTTAAGAATCTCGGCTTTTAAACGCTCCTCAGCGTACATTTTCTTAAGTCGACGGTTTTCTTCTTCAAGCTCCTTTAAACGCGTCATCATTGATGCGTCCATGCCGCCAAACTTGGTTCGCCACTTGTAGAAGGTTGCGCTGCTCATGCCATGCTCACGGCACAGTTCTGGAACAGGTATGCCGTTTTCGGCTTGCTTTAAGACCGAGAGGATTTGGCTGTCGGTAAATCGTGATTTTTTCATGCAGAATCTCCTTGCATATAGCTTATGGAAAACTCTACTTGAGAGCACTGCTATTTTTCGGGGGGATTACCGTCGAATGAGATGCTGGATGGTTTAGTAGGCTTTGCTGAGCGCTCGTGATCAGCCGTCAGGCATAGGCAAGCACTAAGTCGCCACAAGATCACAACAAGGCTATGGGTTAGTCGCTGTGTAAATTTGTTGACATTCTGAATGCTAATTTAACCTGTCAAAACCTGGCATTAGCTAACCTCTGTAGTGTGGTTTGCATGATAACAAAAGATAACATTTGTAGCTTAACTGCTGGCGCTGGCATACCACCAACAAGCGCTAAGCCACCGTAAGGCCGCAACAAGATCACAACAAGGCGAGGGTGAGGTTGGGGGCGAGGGCAGGCGCAAAGCCACGGTAAGAATACGGTAAGGCCGCTACAAGGCTATGTGCTAGTAGCTGTGTACATTCGTTTACATTTGCCATGCTAATTTAACCTGACAAAACCTGACAAAACCTGACATTAGCCAACCTTTGCAAGGTAGCTTGCATGCTAACAAAAGCTAACATTTGTAGCCTAGCTGCTGGCGCTTGTATGTCATGAGCAGCCACTAGGCCACCCCAAGATCACCGCAAGATTGTAGTAGTGGTACGGCAAGAACACGGCAAGGCCACGATACAAAAAGGTCACAGTGCCAGCACCAGCTATAAGGCATAAATACTGTCTTGCAGGGCGGCGGATTTTTGAAATATGCCTACAGATTGCCTACAGATTTCAGAAACAAAAAAGCCGCCTTATGTAAAAGCGGCTTAAGTGCTTGATTCTATTGGTGGGCCCACACGGACTTGAACCGTGGACCAAGGGATTATGAGTCCCCTGCTCTAACCAACTGAGCTATGGGCCCCAGTTGCAGCGTGTGATTATACCTGTGTGCAGCAAAGACGCAAACAAAAACCCCCGAATTATCGGGGGTTGTTGGTTTTACTCATCAAGGAAGGAGCGTAAGTGCTCACTTCGTGATGGGTGACGCAGTTTACGCAGCGCCTTAGCTTCAATCTGACGGATACGCTCACGCGTTACGTCAAACTGTTTACCGACTTCTTCGAGCGTATGGTCAGTATTCATATCAATACCAAAACGCATACGTAGAACTTTAGCTTCACGTTCTGTCAGACCGCTGAGTACTTCACGAGTTGACTCTTTGAGGCTCTCTACAGTTGCGATATCAATCGGCGACTGCATGGTGGAGTCTTCAATGAAATCACCTAGGTGAGAATCTTCATCGTCACCAATGGGCGTCTCCATGGAGATGGGCTCTTTGGCAATTTTCAAAACTTTACGTACGCGGTCTTCCGACATTTCCATACGCTCGCCAAGCTCTTCAGGCGTGGGTTCGCGACCCATTTCTTGGAGCATTTGGCGTGAGATACGGTTGAGTTTATTGATGGTCTCAATCATATGCACAGGAATACGAATGGTACGTGCTTGGTCAGCAATCGAGCGGGTAATCGCCTGACGAATCCACCAAGTGGCGTAGGTCGAGAACTTATAACCGCGACGGTATTCAAACTTATCTACCGCTTTCATCAAACCGATATTACCTTCCTGGATCAAGTCGAGGAACTGTAAACCACGGTTAGTATATTTTTTTGCAATCGAGATCACTAAGCGCAGGTTGGCTTCGACCATTTCTTTTTTGGCACGGCCAGCTTTTGCTTCACCAATCGACATGCGGCGGTTGATATCTTTGATGTCGAGAATAGTTAAAGAAGTTTCTTTTTCCAAATCGATCAAAACTTGCTGATTGCGCTGAATTTCTTCAAGCAATGGAACTAGGTTTGCAGCGTAACGTGTTTTGCCTTCGCTTAGTTTTACAGCCCATTCCAAGTCAATTTCATTGCCTGGGAAGAGCTTGAGGAAGTCTGCGCGCGGCATGCGAGCATCACGTACACACAATTGCATAATGGCACGTTCTTGTGCACGTAAACGCTGTAGCGAATCACGTACATGTATAACCAGAGCATCGTATTGTTTAGGAACCAATTTGATTGGCATAAACAACTCTGCAAGTTCTTGCAGAGCAGCAACGGCTTGTTTGCTATTACGTTTGTGTTTCAGAAGAATTTTTTCAGCTTTAGCCAGTTGCTCAGCAACTGCACCAAAACGCTGTTTAGCAACTTCAGGGTCAGGACCGCCGTCACCTGCTTCTTCTTCCTCTTCCTCTTCGGCGTCTTCAGCGTCTTCGTCTTCGTTTTCTTCTTTTGCTTTTTTGGCTTCCGCGGCAGCAGCTTTAGCAGCTTGAGTCGGTTGCACAGTAATTTCATCATCGGCATCAATATAGCCGTTGAAAACGTCAGTCAGGCGTGTGCCTTCCGTAATGGCGCGATCAAAGCTATCGAGAATACTGGCAACAGTACCTGGGAAGTGAGCAATGGCGCCCATAACTTCGCGGATACCTTCTTCGATACGTTTGGCAATTTCAATTTCGCCTTCACGTGTCAATAGCTCCACAGTACCCATTTCACGCATATACATACGTACAGGGTCAGTGGTGCGACCAATATCTGTTTCAACAGCGGCAAGAGCGGCTGCAGCTTCTTCAGCGGCAGCTTCATCAGTATCAGCGCCTGCTAAAAGCAGGGCGTCAGCATCCGGCGCAGCTTCAGAGACATTAATTCCCATGTCATTGATCATGCGAATAATATCTTCGACCTGTTCTGGATCGGAAATATCTTCAGGTAGGTGGTCGTTGACCTCGGCGTAAGTCAGGTATCCCTGCTCACGGCCGAGGGCGATTAATTCTTTTAAACGAGATTGTTGTGCTTTTGCGGACATATCACCCTATCCATGAAAAGGTCTGGGCCGAACGGCAAGAAAGATGCATATTATACTGTATATAGCAGCTTAATTGCCAGTTACGGCGGTACTTGGTGCATTATTGTGTTGTTCAAACAATTCACGCAAGTGTTGTTTTTCTTCACTCGAAAGCACATCTGAGCGGGCCTTGTTGAGCAATTGCTCGATAAGGCGCTCGCGTTGACGTGTTGCTAAACGAGTAATGGTGTCGAAAAATTGCTGTTCAAGGTTGTCTTCATCAATCAGCCATTCTTTTTCTGCGAGCGCCAGTAAAAGATTGCCCTGTTCTGTACCGTACCAGCGTGTCATGAGTTGTAATGATTGAAGGTCGGGGCTCTTCTGCAGCGCTTCTAGTAATGAGACGAGCAGTTGAGCGTACAGGTCATCTTCTGCGGCAAGTTTACTCGCAGTATCGACTTTTAAAGCGAGGTGTGGATGATGCAACAAGGTACGCAGAGCGGCCAAGTGCGGGGTTTCAACAGCGATTTGAGCACGTTTTGATTGGCGTGCTGGGGCGCTGTTTGGCGACCGTGATTTTTCTTTGCGGTCGAACTTTTTGAACGACTGAGTGGGCGCCGGCGTTGGCATATCCGAGTAGTCGTCAGTGTTAAAAGTGTAGGAGTCGAAATCTGCAGCATCATGCTCATAGGCTGATGCCGGTGCCCAGTCTTGTGGTGGTGCTGGGCTGTGATCTGGAATTGCCTCAGGTGCGGTATCTAATCCGGTCATCTGGGTTAGTTTTTGGCGCATTAAAGCGCGCAGATTCGCACCTGGAATTTGTTCAATCAGCGGAGAGGCGAGTGTCGCCATATGCGCCTTGCCTTCTAGCGAATCAAGATTCACTTCTTCAGCGAGATGAGTAAAAAAGTATTCAGTTAAGGCTACAGATTGCTGAGCAATACGCGCTTGAAAGGCTTCTAGGCCTTCGCTGCGGATTAAGCTGTCGGGGTCTTCGCCGTCTGGCACAAACAAGAAGCGCGCTTGTTGGCCGTCTTTTAAATTACTCAGCGTCGCCTCAAGTGCACGCCATGCTGCTTTACGTCCAGCATTATCGCCGTCAAAGCAAAATAAAATATTGGGAACGACACGAAATAAGCGCTTAATATGTTCTGCGCTGGTCGCGGTACCCAGTGTTGCGACGGCGTTGCGCAAGCCTTGTTGGGCGAGGGCGATCACATCCATATAGCCTTCGACCACAATGATTTCAGTCAGTTGGCGATTGTATTTGCGCGCTTCATACAGACCATAGAGCTCTTGGCCTTTATGGAAGACGGCGGTTTCGGGTGAGTTCAGATATTTAGGTTTATCGTCACCTAAGACTCGTCCGCCAAAACCAATAATGCGCCCACGTGAATCGTGAATCGGGAAAATAATCCGATCACGAAAACGGTCATAGCGGCGCTTAGTATCCTCGTTTTCAGCCAGTAAGCCTGCGTCAATCATAGCTTTTTCTTGCAGGCTGTCGCCGCCTAAGTGTTTGCTGAGATTATCCCAGCCCGGTGGTGCAAAACCCAAGGCGAAGTCACGAGCAATCACACCTGATACGCCGCGATTTTTTAAATAATTAACCGCTGCATGTCGCTGCGGATGGCTTTTCAGCGCGCCGCGATAGTAATCGCTGGCAGCTGTCAATAAAGCATACAACGGTGAGTCAACGGGTTGGCGTGGCTTGTGTGGGGTCGAGCTATTACTGTCCTCACGTTCAACTTCAACGCCCGCACGCTTGGCCAGTTCTTCAACGGCCTCGGGGAAATCGAGGTGATCGTGATCCATAATAAAACCCAGCGCATTACCACCAGCACCACAGCCAAAACAGTAATAAAACTGTTTTTCATGGTTCACGCTAAATGAGGGGGTTTTTTCTTGGTGAAACGGGCAGCAGGCAGTGTAGTTTTTTCCGGATTTCTTTAATTGCACACGTGAACTCACCACTTCGACAATGTCGGTGCGGTTGAGTAAGTCATCAATAAAGCCTTGCGCAATTAATCCGGCCATGGAACCCCTACAATGCTTGGTTTGTGCCACTGCAGCACTGAACGCTACGGTTGTCTGAATAAATCAGTGTGTGTAACCGTATGACAGTTGACTGTTACGTAAGTTTTTGCAGAGTTAAATATGTTTGTAGCGTCGCTGCAGATACGGCAGGTTATGCCAAGCTGTACAGCTTCTACAAGAGTTGATTGGGTTGAATAAATCTATTTGTGTGAAACGACAAAACCCGGACGAATCCGGGCTTTGTTAAGCACTAAACCTGTGGAACTTAATACAGGCGTTCGTGACGACGTTGTTCGCGTTGTACTTTCTTTGCATGACGCTTTACTGCTGCTGCAGCTTTACGCTTGCGTTCTGCAGTAGGCTTTTCATAAAACTCGCGACTGCGTATATCAGCAAGAACACCGGCTTTTTCGCAGGAGCGCTTGAAGCGACGCAGAGCAACGTCAAATGGTTCGTTGTCTTTAAGTTTGACAGTTGGCATCCGATTCGTACCTTCATCAATGACCGGGTGGTTCGACACATATTCAATAGAAATATATATCGGTTTTCAAGGGTTGCGGATATTACCTGCTTTTAGAATTAAAAGCAAAGGAATATCTAAAAAATCATAGAACATCACCTCTAAGCCGCTTATGATGCGTGTATATTCTTTTATTGTAAAGTTGGGTGGGCAGAATAAATGCTGGTGTTGGGTTTAGAAACATCCTGCGATGAAACGGGAGTCGCGTTATATGACAGTCAACGCGGCTTATTAGCTGATGCTTTGTTCAGCCAAATTGATTTGCATCGTATCTATGGCGGTGTGGTTCCAGAGCTGGCGTCGCGTGATCATATCAAGCGCATGCTGCCTTTAATTGAGGAAGTGCTGGCCGAGGCGCAGTGCAGTGCAAGTGATATCGAAGGTATTGCTTATACCGCAGGGCCAGGCTTGGTCGGTGCTTTGTTGGTGGGTGCATCCTGTGCGCAAGCCTTAGCTTTTGCCTGGGATATACCGTCTATCGGTGTGCACCATATGGAAGGCCATTTACTGGCACCGATGCTTGAAGACACGCCGCCTGAATTTCCCTTTGTCGCCTTATTGGTGTCCGGTGGCCATACGCAATTAGTGCGCGTTGATGGCATTGGTCAATACCGTTTATTAGGCGAGTCGATTGATGACGCCGCCGGTGAAGCCTTTGATAAAACTGCAAAAATGATGGGTTTACGTTACCCCGGCGGTCCTGAAATCGCTCGAGCGGCTGAGCAAGGCGTGCCCGGTCGTTTTAAATTGCCTAGGCCGATGACTGATCGTCCTGGCTTGCAATTTAGTTTTAGTGGTTTAAAAACCGCGGCACTGATGGCTTGGCAAAAATGTCTGGCTGCTGGTGATGATGGTGAGCAAACTCGCGCTGATGTAGCGCACGCCTTTCAGGCTGCAGTGGTCGCGACCTTAACGATTAAGTGTCAGCGTGCGCTTGAGCAAGAGGGTTTGACAACTTTAGTGATTGCCGGTGGTGTCAGTGCCAACCAAGCTTTACGTCAGTCGTTGGAGGCGATGCTGGCTAAGCGCCAAGGTCAGGTGTTTTATGCGCGACCTGAGTTTTGTACTGATAACGGCGCGATGATTGCTTACGCGGGCTGTCAGCGCCTAGTAGCGGGACAAAAAGAAGGTCACAGCATTAATGTTCGTGCGCGCTGGCCGATGGAAGAGTTGCCACCCTTAACTTCATAATTAATCTTTAAAATTGCGCTCAGTACCTGCCAGTAAATCTTTTAAGTTACTGCGGTGACGCCAAACCAATAACACGCTGAGCATGCTGACAGGTAACAGAGCGTGCGGTTGTTGCCAGGCCAGTAATGGCAAACATAAAGCGACGCTGGCCAATGCAGCTAATGAGCTGGTGCGCGTTAGGTGAAACGTCAGTAGCCAAATCGCCAGAGCCAGCAGTGCCGCAGGCGGGTACAAACCCAGTAACATACCCGCGGTGGTGGCCACACCTTTGCCGCCGCGGAAGTTAAAATAAATGGGATAGAGATGGCCCATCACCGCTGCTAAACCGATCCATGCTTGCTGTTGTTGACTGAAATCCAGTGCACTGGCAAATAATATTGGCACTAATCCTTTGCTCAGATCGCCGAGCAGGGTCAGAATAGCCAGGCGTTTACCCGCAACACGCAACATATTGGTGGCACCCGGGTTGCCCGAACCGTGCGAGCGCGGGTCGCTATTACCGTAATAACGGCTTAAAACGATGGCAAATGACAACGAGCCAATCAGATAAGCGCACACCAGTAGTAACTCAAACATTTGAATGATCCAAGGCCAGCGAGTCTTGATTCTAACGAGGCAAGAGCAAAGTGGACACGGTATTTATCGAAAGTCTAGAAGTAGACACTGTAATTGGTGCTTATGACTGGGAACGCACGATTCGCCAAAACCTATTGGTGGACTTGCAAATGGGCTGGGATAACAGCCTCAGTGCAGCCAATGATGAGTTGCATTTGGCGTTAGATTACGCAGCTGTGTCTGAGCGTATTCACAATTTCGCACAGGCCAGTAGTTTTGAGTTAGTGGAAACCTTTGCTGAACGTTTAGCAGCGTTATTGATGGCTGAGTTTAATATTCCTTGGTTGCGTTTGAAAATCACTAAGCCCGCTGCAGTGGCTACTGCGCGTGGTGTGGGTGTGGAGATTGAACGCGGATGTCGTTAACCGATGTGTATTTGGGTTTAGGCAGCAATATTGAGCGTGAAGCGCATCTGTTGGCTGGCCTTGATGCCTTAAGGGAGTTGTTTGGCGACCTGGAGTGTTCACCGGTCTTTGAAAGCGAGCCGATCGGGATTCGCAGTGATTGTTTTTTAAATATGGTGGTGCATTTTAAAACCAGCATGGCGCTGCATAAGCTCAATCAGCATCTTAAACAAATTGAGATGGTGAATGGTCGATATGCGGAGCCCCGTAAGGGTTTGCCGCTGGATATTGATGTGCTGTTATACGGTCAAGAAATTGGAGCATTTGACACCATTACATTGCCGCGTGCCGAGATTTTAACCAATGCTTTTGTTTTGTGGCCGTTAGCTATTTTAGCGCCGGATGTCTTGCATCCTGTGCAGCAGCGCAGCTTTCTTGAGTTGTGGCAGGGTGCACACATCAATCAACAACTTTGGCCGGTGTTGTTTTTTTGGCGCGGTCAGCAATTGACACCTCAGACGTTGTTAAAATCCTCTGTGGTCTAGCGTTATATTGTGCTGTATAAATCGTAATATTCGGGCAGTAACTGACTCAATCTAGTGTAGAAGGTGACGATGCGGGTTTTAGTATTAGGCGCTGGCGTAGTGGGCGTCACAACAGCATATTATTTAGCCCAACAAGGGTTTCAAGTGGTGGTTGTCGACCGACAGCTATCTGCTGCTGATGAAACGAGTTTTGCTAATGCTGGACAAATCTCTCCCGGCCACGCATCACCTTGGGCTGCTCCTGGTATTGCGCTAAAAGCGATGAAATGGTTAATGCAGCGTCATTCGCCTTTTTACGTACGTCTGACCAGTGATCCGTTCCAGTACCAATGGATGCTGCAGATGTTGCGCAATTGCACTGCGGCACGTTATGCGGTGAATAAGGAGCGCATGGTGCGCTTAGCTGAGTACAGTCGTGATTGTTTTGATGCTTTGCGTGCTGAAACCGCTATTGAGTATGAGGGACGCCAGCAAGGGACTACACAGCTGTTTCGTTCTCAGCAGCAGATGGAGAGCGTTGCGCGAGATACTGCTGTACTAGATCGTATGGGTGTTCCTTATGAACTGCTGAACTCCAGCGAAATTGCTCGGTTTGAGCCTGCGTTAGCTGGCGTGGCTGATACTTTAGCTGGCGCTTTACACTTGTCCAATGATCAAACCGGAGATTGTAATCTCTTTACCCGCAATTTAGCGCGGATGGCGCAAGACCTTGGAGTTGAGTTTCGTTTGGGTTGCACAGTGCAAAGTATGAGCTGCAGCGGTGATCGTATCACCGGAGTTTATATTGATGGTGTTTTGGAAACGGCTGATAAGTATGTGGTTGCGTTAGGCAGTTATTCGCGAGAGATATTGGCACCACTGGGTGTTAAAATTCCCGTCTATCCATTAAAAGGCTATTCGCTGACTGTGCCGATTACTGATCCGGCGCTGGCGCCGCAATCAACCATTATTGATGAAACTTATAAAGTTGCGATTACCCGTTTTGATCAGCGTATTCGGATCGCTGGTATGGCGCAAATCAGTGGTTTTGACTTGTCGCTGAATCCTAAGCGTCGGGAAACTTTAGAGTACGTCACGGGTCTGCTCTATCCGCAAGGTGGTGACTTAACCCAGTCTGAATTTTGGACAGGATTGCGTCCAGCAACACCCGATGGCACACCTATTGTTGGAAAAACCAGCTATCGTAATTTGTTTTTAAATACGGGTCACGGCACTTTAGGCTGGACCATGTCCTGTGGTTCTGCCAGTTATTTGGCCGATATTATCAGCAAGAAAACACCGCAGATCAGTTGCGAAGGCTTGGATATATTTCGTTATTGTTAAATGAGGGTGGGCTTCGTATTGTGTTGTGCCACCGTCTAGATCAAGTGGTCGCAATAGGGTTATCTCGATCAATAATTTTACTTTGGAGAATCAGCAGGCCATGCGTCCAGCACGCGCGTTAATTAATTTGCAAGCTTTGCGACATAACTACCTATTGGCGCGACAGCTGTGTGCGGATAAGGCGTTGGCGGTGGTGAAGGCCGATGCTTATGGGCATGGCGCGGTGCAATGCGCGCGAGCCTTGCATGATATTGCCGATGGTTTTGCCGTGTCCTCACTAGAAGAAGGGCTTGAGTTGCGAGCTGCCGGTGTGTCATTGCCGATTGTCTTGTTAGAAGGCTTTTTTCATCCAGATGAGTTGGCGCAGATTGTTGCGCATGACTTGTGGTGCGTTGTGCATTCTGATTGGCAGCTTGAGGCGGTGGAGCAGGCGGTTTTAGCCAAGCCGCTCACTGTATGGTTAAAAATGGATTCAGGTATGCACCGTGTCGGATTTTTTCCGAGTGAATACCGTGCTGTTTGGCAGCGCTTACAGGAGAGTGAAAATGTTGCTTCTGTAGTATTAATAACGCATTTTGCCCGCGCTGATGAAGTGCAATCGTTACGCACGCAAGAGCAATATCAAATTTTTTCCGATGCCTCGGCTGGATTACAGTCATTGGTCAGTGTGTGCAATTCGCCGGCTTTATTGGCCTGGCCCGATATTCGCAGTGACTGGTCGCGCCCTGGAATTATCTTATATGGCAGTCAGCCGGTTGCCATGCAGGGCCTCAGCACTGAAAAATTTCAGCCGGTGATGACCTTAGAGTCAAAAATTATTGCGGTGCGCGAGTTGCCCGCCGGCGAGCCTGTGGGCTACGGTGCACAATTTATTGCCAGTCAGCCGGTACGTGTGGGTATTGTGGCGATAGGTTATGCCGATGGTTATCCACGCCATGCACCCACCGGCACGCCAGTTGCCGTGGATGGCCATATCACGCAATTGTTAGGCCGTGTATCGATGGATATGCTGGCAATTGATCTGACTGAACTGAGCGAAGTGGGCGTGGGTAGTACAGTTGAATTGTGGGGGCATCAGGTTTCGATTGATGAAGTGGCGACCCGTGCAGGTACAATTTCTTACGAGTTGTTGTGCAATGTAAAGCGCGTACGCTATGAATATTCAGCTGTTTAAGATTTAAAAAGTACAATTGCAGCTATTGTTCTGTTTGCCTGCGCGCGGGGAGTCGTTATACTGTGCGAAACTCGTAACACGATGTTTCTCGAGAATGAATTGCTAAGATAATAGAGGGTGTACCGTGAACCTGTTGAAAAAAATTCTGGTAGCTCAAGCAACTGTTCTAGCCCTTTGGGCAGCCAGTGCACAGGCCACCACTGATGAAGAAATTGCGCAACGTATTAAACCTGTTGGTGTCGTTTGCGTGCAGGGCGATGAGTGTGCCAAGTCTGTTGCTGTCGCTGCGCCGAGTGCATCGGCTGGTCGCAGTGCTGAGGATATTGTCACTAAGCATTGTTCAGTGTGTCATGTGTCAGGTTTGCTGGGCGCGCCTATTATTGGTGAGACTGCAGACTGGCAAGCGCGTGCAGATGCTAAAGGTGGCTTAGACGGTATCTTGAAAACTGCGATTAGCGGTATCAATGCCATGCCTGCTAAAGGTACTTGCAGTGACTGTTCAGATGACGAGTTGATGAGCACGATTAAGTATATGTCGGGCTTGTAAGTTTGTCGTTGCTGTAAAAGAACCGCCGTAGGGCGGTTTTTTTATGACTGCATGAAAATACTTTACGTATCCTAGTCATCTGAGATGCTTATATACGTGGAGTATCTGCAGTGAAAGTTGGCGCACAATTTATGTTTTTTGGCTATAGCCCTATCTTTAGTGCGTGGATAAACGGCCTCTGGGGTGCTATGATCAGTGACTTAAAGCAAGTCGGAACTGCTGGCAATTGAATCAGCTGTCCGCTTTATAGACTTGCTGATTGTGCCTCGTCTGATGTAATTGGAGAATAATCATGGCTTTTGAATTACCTGCACTTCCGTACGAAAAAAATGCACTAGAACCACATATTTCTGCAGAAACCCTAGATTTTCACCACGGCAAGCACCACAACGCTTACGTTGTGAACTTGAACAATCTTATTCCAGGCACTGAGTTTGAAAATAAAAGCCTAGAAGAGATTATCAAAACTTCAACCGGCGGCGTATTTAACAACGCAGCTCAGGTTTGGAATCACACCTTCTACTGGAACTGCTTAGCAGCCAATGCTGGCGGCGCTCCAACAGGTGCTTTAGCTGATGCAATCAATGCTAAATTTGGTTCATTTGATGCATTTAAAGAAGAGTTCACCAAAACTGCAATCGGTACATTCGGTTCAGGTTGGGCTTGGTTAGTTAAAAAAGCTGACGGTTCTTTAGCTTTAGCTAGCACTATTGGTGCCGGCTGCCCGCTGACCACCAACGACACGCCACTGTTGACCTGTGACGTTTGGGAACACGCTTACTACGTTGATTACCGTAATGCGCGTCCTAAGTATGTTGAAGCATTCTGGAACTTAGTGAACTGGGATTTCGTAGCGAAAAACTTTGCTGCGTAAGACTGTGTTGATTTAAGACCTGCTTGATAAAAGCCCTTCGTGTTGCATTGTCAGTACGAGGGGCTTTTTTATGCTTAGGGGTTTATCAGTGGTGAATCAGAAAATTTCAGTGTTTGCAGGTACTGATCGCCGCCTAATTGGCGAACTTGACGGGCAATCCAGTTAGCGCGCTCTGTTGTGGCTGCACTGGGCTGGCTGGCGCTACGCAGTAACGGGCTGGGTAGAACAGCGGCTAATAGATAAGCTTGCTGATTGGAAAGATTGGCGGCACTGCTATTGAAATGATATTGCGCAGCGGCCTCTGCACCAAAAATACCTGGACCCCATTCAGCGCTGTTTAAATACACTTCCAAAATCCGCTCTTTACTCCAGAGCAGCTCCATCCACAGGGTAAACCATGCTTCTAATGCTTTGCGCGACCAGCTGCGTGATGACCAGAGAAAGGTGTTCTTGGCGACTTGCTGTGAAATGGTACTGGCGCCTCGTATACTTTCACTGTCGCTATTGTGTGCGAGAGCCGCACGGATTGCCGCCATATCAAAACCATGGTGGCTAGGGAATTGTTGATCTTCAGCAGCAATCACAGCCATTTTTAAATTGTTGGGCAGAACTGGCCAAGGCGTCCACGGACGTTGGCTACTATAGCTGTCGCCACTGAATACAGCAGCCAGTTTTTGCTCGATCATCAGCGCACTGGCAGGCGGATTAATCCAGCGCAGCGACAGCACCAAGAGTATGCTCAGTGCCAGTAATGCCAATAGTGTTATGAATGCCGTACGTAAAGCTTTACGAAACATATTTTCAGCCTGATATCACAAGAGATAAGAGTATAACGAGCGTTGTCATATTTTGGAGGGTTTGCTGTGCGTTATGGGATATTTATTGCCGCTATTTTTGGTGCAACTG
Organism: Thiopseudomonas sp.; assembly: GCA_035271365.1. Classification (GTDB taxonomy): domain Bacteria; phylum Pseudomonadota; class Gammaproteobacteria; order Pseudomonadales; family Pseudomonadaceae; genus Denitrificimonas. The sequence continues at coordinate 9,010 of DATERS010000043.1, read as the reverse complement.
CGGTATTGCTGGGTGCGTTTGCTGCGCACGGCTTAAAACACATACTAAGTGTTGAGCATTTAGCTGTCTTGCAGACTGGTGTGCACTATCAATTTATTCACGCCTTAGCTTTATTGTTGGTGGCACTCTTAGCACAGCAGCAGGCTTCACGAGCATTAGTGTACTCAGCCGTATTTTTCACCTTAGGTATACTTTTATTTTCCGGCAGCTTATATCTGTTAGTGCTTACACCACTGACGCCGGGCGTGGTGACACCTATAGGCGGTGTTTTATTGGTGCTAGGTTGGCTGAGTTTGGCCTATGCTGGCGTACGTAAAGCGTAAATATTTGGTTATCGGCTAGCGAACCCGCTAAAATAAAGACCCTTCGGAATTTCACGGTTGTGTTATGCATATTCAGTTGAATGGTGAGGCCTACGCATTAAGCGAAACGCTCAGTGTGGCAGGTTTAATTGAGCATCTGCAGTTGGCAGGGCGCCGCGTTGCCGTCGAGTTAAACTTCGAAATTGTGCCACGCAGTCAGTATGAAACAACGCTTCTAAAAGAAAACGATAGCGTTGAAATAGTACATGCGATTGGTGGTGGTTAGTCTTGGCTGACCGTCTTTTACTGACTCAGAGAGGCTTTAGATGAGCGTTATACGTACAGATCACCCCTTTGTTATCGCGGGAAAAACCTATTCGTCACGTTTGTTGGTGGGTACGGGTAAATATAAAGACATGGAAGAAACAGGTTTAGCAATTGCAGCCTCAGGTGCTGAAATTGTCACTGTTGCCGTGCGCCGTACTAATATTGGCCAGAATAAAGATGAGCCTAATTTATTGGATGTGATCAGTCCTGATCGCTATACCATTTTGCCCAATACCGCTGGTTGTTACGATGCAGAATCTGCTATCCGTACCTGCCGTTTAGCGCGTGAGTTGCTGGGTGGGCGCAATCTGGTGAAGTTGGAAATTCTAGCTGACCAGAAAACCTTATTCCCCAACGTCGTGGAAACCTTAAAAGCCGCTAAAGTGCTGGTCGATGAAGGTTTTGATGTGATGGTCTATACCAGTGATGACCCGATTATCGCTCGCGAGTTAGAGGCGATTGGTTGCATTGCAGTGATGCCGTTAGCGGGTTTAATTGGTACCGGTTTGGGTATTTGTAACCCCTATAATCTGCGCATTATTTTAGAAGAAGCGAAGATTCCAGTATTGGTGGATGCCGGTGTTGGTACTGCGTCTGATGCGACCATTGCTATGGAAATGGGTTGTTCAGCAGTGTTAATGAACAGTGCCATTGCCGATGCGCAGCAGCCGATTTTAATGGCGCAGGCGATGCGTCATGCGATTGAAGCCGGTCGTTTAGCCTATTTGGCTGGACGTATGCCGAAAAAACTTTATGCCAGTGCATCTTCTCCGCTCGATGGCATGATTGGTTAAGTACGATACTTTATTCAATGGCTGCGCTGTCATTGCGCAGCCATTGCACATCTTTAGATAGGATTCCCATGACAGACGACCTCATCACAGGTGAACCATTGCCTGTGCGCCGCCGTGAAATTAAAAGTTATGTAATGCGTGCCGGTCGTATGACTGACGGGCAACAACGTGGTTTAGACGATGGTTGGCCCAAGTTTGGTTTATTGTTGGCTGACGGCATGCGCGACTTTGATCAGGTGTTTGGTCGCCAGGCACCGCGCACGCTCGAGATCGGTTTTGGTATGGGGCAGTCGTTGCTGGAAATGGCACAAGCTGCGCCTGAGCAAGATTTTATTGGTATCGAAGTGCACCGCCCTGGGGTGGGCTCGTTGCTCAACGGTTTGCTGACTGAAAATGTCAGCAACGTGCGCGTCTACAGCTGCGATGCTTTAGAAGTGCTGAAGAACTGTGTTGCCGATGCCAGTCTGGATCGTTTGATGCTGTTTTTCCCCGATCCTTGGCATAAAAGCCGTCACCACAAACGCCGTATTGTGCAGCCCGAGTTTGCTCAATTAGTGCGCAGTAAATTAAAAGTCGGTGGTATCTTCCATTTAGCCACAGACTGGGAAGAGTACGCTGAGTATATGCTCGAAGTGTTAAATGTAGCGCCCGGCTTTAAGAATCTGTCTGAGGATCAAACCTCAGTACCGCGTCCAGCAGAACGTCCCGTGACTAAGTTTGAGCGTCGCGGTGAGCGTTTAGGACATGGTGTCTGGGATTTGAAATTTGAGCGTCTCGCGGATTAATATTCGCGAGTATCACTTGAGTAGGGTAGAGGTTGTCTGCTTGGCAGGCTCTACCATGCTGTTCTAAGCGTTATCGATGCTTGACCTTGCACGTTATAAGGTTTGACCGTGCGACCTGCTGCAGTCGCATCAGGCTTGCTTAGTTTCTGTCGGCTAAAATTCCAATCAGAGCAAATATCATCAGCAATACAGGCGCAAGTGTGTAGTTGTTGAGTTGATCAAGCGCATTGGCCAGTATGGGCGTTAGATAAATAATGCTTAAACCATAAGCAGCAGCGCAGACGGCTGCACAGACTAGGATGCGCAAAGCAAAGTTTAAATGCCCAATCACGTGGCGTACTCGTGCATTTATGTAGGGGCCAAACAGCACCAATGCGCAGGCCATGATGGCTAAGCTGATATCGCTGAGGTTAAAACGCGTCCATTTTGATAGTTCGATGACCCAGTCAGTGATGACGTCCATATACAGTCCTTGTTATCAGTCTTCAGCGTCTAAGAAAATCTGCAGTAAATCATTTAAAAATAATTGGCCTTGTGCACTGGCCGCCAAGCGCTGTGGATCATCAAACAATAAGCCGCGTTGCCGAGCTTCGCTGAGAGCATCCTGTAGAGCTGTCATAGAGAGTCCGGTGCGCTCACTAAAGAGCTTTAACTCAACACCATCGGTCAGACGTAAAGCGTTCATTAAGAACTCAAACGGCAAATCTTCTGCGGCAAGGATATTACTACCAGCTAAAAAAGGCTTTTCAGGGTTGAGATAATCAGTCGGCTGGCGGGTTTTCCAGGTGCGCTGAATACGACCTTGCGGATCGCTGACCTTGCCGTGAGCTCCAGCACCAATACCGATAAAATCACCGAACGACCAATAATTCACATTATGCAGCGCCACAGCTTCTGCACGCGCATAAGCTGAAACTTCGTACTGAATATAGCCATGCTCAGCCAATAAGGCTTGGCCCGCTTCTTGGATATCCCAGAGTACATCGTCTTCGGGCAGTACCGGTGGTTTGCTCCAAAAGACCGTATTGGGCTCCATAGTCAGCTGATACCAAGACAAGTGGCTGGGGGCTAGATCAATGGCGGTTTGTAAGTCAGCGATGGCTTCTTCAGGGGATTGATTCGGCAAGCCGTGCATTAAATCCAAATTGAAATTATCAAATCCGGCTTTACGTGCCATCTCAATTGCGGCAATGGCTTCGGTGCCGGAATGCACACGGCCTAAGGCTTGCAGCTTGCTGTCTTCAAAGCTTTGAATACCAATGGAAAGACGATTAATCCCTAATGCACGGTAGGCCGCAAACTTTTCTTGCTCAAAGGTGCCGGGATTAGCTTCTAGGGTGATTTCAATGCTCGGGCTAAAAGGAATGCGCTGCTCAATGCCGACCAGCAAAGCTTGTAAAGCCTGCGCAGAAAACAAGCTCGGTGTGCCGCCACCAAAGAAAATCGATTCCAACCGACGGCCATGTACATGGACTAAATCCAAGTCTAAATCCGCCAGTACCGCTGCAACATACGCCTGTTCCGGTAGCTCAGGAGTGGCCGCATGCGAGTTGAAATCGCAGTAGGGGCACTTACGAATGCACCATGGGATATGCACATACAGCGCCAAGGGAGGCAGTTGAAAACCATGTTCCAATGGATGATGCGTGCTGAGATCCGAGGCAATCAAACTCATAGTGACAGTTGTTTTTTTAGTAACTGCATGGCTTGGGCACGATGGCTGATTTGGTTTTTAAGCTCATTGGGCAGTTCTGCACTGCTGCACTGGTGCTCAGGCACATAGAACAAGGGATCGTAACCAAAGCCATTTTCGCCTTGTGTGGCATGCAAAATACGACCTTGCCAGCGACCTTCACAAATAATCGGCAGTGGATCATCGGCATGCTGCAATAAAGCGAGTAGACAAATAAACTGCGCACCGCGCTGCTCATCAGGTACACCTTGCAGTGCCTCGATCAGCTTACGGTTATTGCCCGCATCACCACCGGTGGTGCTATAGCGCGCTGAGTAAATGCCCGGCGCGCCCTGCAAGTAATCCACAGTTAAACCTGAATCATCCGCTAAAGCCGGTAAACCTGATATTTTACAGGCGTTGCGGGCTTTTAAAATCGCGTTTTCAATAAAGGTTAAGCCGGCTTCTTCTGGCTCAACCTCACTGAACTCGCTGATTGAGCGAATTTTTACACTGTCACCCAGCAACGCTTGCAACTCACGTAATTTGCCTGCGTTGTGACTGGCGAGAACTATTTCTTTCATAGATCAGGAAACACTTCTTGATTAAATTTTAGTATATGAGTTTTGCCGTCAGCATCTGTGACTTGCAATTCAAAACGTAGGATTTCTTGGCCAGTGATAGCAAATTGCGCTAAATAATAAACAGCATCACCTTCATCCACTTCTTTAAAAGTCAGTGTTTGAGTCTGGCCCAGTAAGTTTTGAAAACTACCGACGACCGCCCCTTTTTGTCCTTTAGCACCTTTAACCATGGATACATTGAGTACTGCCTGATTCTTGCTGCGGTTTAAACCCACTGCAGTGGCGGTCTCAGGCTGTAAAAATGTGGAGTTGAAGATGTTGTAATGCACATCCAGAGGGCCATAGCTTTGCTTGCGTACAACATCGGCATGGGCAGCAAAGGCCATCAAGAAGCTTAAACTTAGAGCCAGTAAATAACGCATCGCGGTAACTCCTTTAGTTAACGAGCATTGGCACCAGTGACACGGTAAATACCAATTTCACCGAGTAAGTTGGGCCAGATCCGGTTGCCAATATTGTGGCGGTGTTGGTGATCGACAGCCAAACGGTCAAGTACCGTCATCTGCATATCACTGCACAGCGCTTCAAAGTCAGCAAAAGTACAAAAGTGAATATTAGGTGTGTTGTACCACGTATAGGGTAAAAAGTCCGAGACCGGCATACGACCTTTATGAGCTAAATACCAACGGCAGCGCCAGTGGCCAAAGTTCGGAAAGGTGATAATACAAGTGCGACCGACACGCAGCATTTCTTGCAGAATCTTGTCGGGGTAGTGCACCACTTGCAGGGCCTGGGTCATAACGACGACATCAAAGCTATCGTCAGCAAAGTTGCCTAAGCCTAAGTCCAGGTTTTGCTCGATGACATTGACGCCTTTATCAATACAAGCGGCAATATTATCTTGATCAATTTCTAAGCCGTAGCCGGTGACATTTTTATTTTCTTGCAGCCACGATAAGAGTTCACCGTTACCGCAGCCTAAATCCAATACACGGCTATTAGCGGGAATCCATTTTTGGATAATTTCTAAATCTGCTCTCATAAGTGCCTCACACACTGATGCGGTTCATATAACCGCTAAATGCTTGCAGGTAGCGCGGAATTGGGATCAAAAACGCATCATGACCTTGCGGGGCATCAATATCTAAATAGGATACGTTTTTCTTAGCATCCATTAACGCATCAACAATTTCTTTTGAACGAGCAGGGGAGAAACGCCAGTCGGTGGTAAAGGAAATCAGATAAAAGTTGGCTTTAGCTTGGGCAAATGTTGCTGATAAGTCGCCACCGTGTAGAGCCGCTGGGTCAAAATAGTCTAGGGCTTTGGTCATCAGCAAATAAGTATTGGCATCAAAGCTATTGGAAAATTGCTCGCCCTGATAGCGCAAATAACTTTCCACCTGGAACTCAACGTTATGAAAGTCATAGTTGAGGCGGTCGGTTTTCAGTTCACGGCCAAATTTCTCGCCCATTGAGTCATCCGACAGATAGGTGATATGTCCCACCATGCGCGCTAAGGATAAGCCCCGCTTAGGGATGGTGCCTTCGTCGGTAAAGTTTCCAGCATGGAAATCAGGGTCGGTAATAATGGCTTGGCGCGCCACTTCATTAAAAGCAATATTTTGTGCCGATAAACGCGGTGCCGCAGCAATCGATACGCAGTTACGAATACGATCTGGGTAACTAATCGTCCATTGCAGCGCTTGCATGCCGCCGAGGCTGCCACCGACCACTGCTGCCCATTGCTCAATCCCTAAGCGATCGGCGAGGCGTGCTTGAGTATGCACCCAGTCTTCCACGGTGATCATCGGGAAGCTTGCACCATACACCTTGCCGGTTTTCGGGTTGATGGTATTGGGCCCAGTCGAGCCGTGGCAGCCGCCTAAGTTGTTAAGTGAGACGACAAAGAATTTAGTGGTATCAATGGGCTTGCCAGGGCCGATACAGGTGTCCCACCAGCCCGGTTTACGATCATCTGCACTGTGGTAGCCCGCTGCATGATGAGTGCCAGATAGTGCGTGGCAAATCAGCACAGCATTAGTGGCTGTCACATTGAGTTCACCATAAGTTTCGTAAATAAGCTCGTATTCATCGAGTGTGCGGCCACAGGCGAGATGTAATGGCTGATCAAAATAAGCCATTTCTGGAATGACTAAGCCAACAGAATCTGTAGGGAAAACGGAAGACACGGCAACTCTCTCCAAAGTAAGAGATGCAGTCTAAAGAGCCTAGCCAGTCGCGGCAAGTCGTATGCACCATCCTGCTCGCTGAGTTGAATCAGTTGAGCGAGCAGGGTGAGGGTATAGACTGTGACTGTTGCTGAAAAACTCAGTGGCTTACATCTGTGATGCGTGGATTGTTTAAGTGGCTAAATGAGCAAATTCTGGCACATCAGGAAACTGCTTAGGCGCGGTGATGCGCACACGTTTTTGCCGTGACAGCTCACCACTTTCGATCTGCACAGCGTGCTTAGGTACGCCAAAAGCCTTACTTAAAAAAGTAATCAACTGGGCATTGGCTTTACCGTCGACAGGTGGCGCATGTAAGCGGATTTTAATCCGCTCATCGTGCAAACCAACAAATTCGCTGCGTTTTGCGCCAGGTTGCATATGACAGAATAAAATTAAGTCATCGCCGTCCTGGCGTACATAAGCGGTCATAGAAACGGGCTGACCAGTGCACGGACTGGGCCAACCAAACCTGTGCTGGCGGCTAAACTACCCAGCACAAAGCGTTCTAAAAGATTAATCGCAATAAAAGCAAAAATAGGCGATAGATCGATGCCACCCAAATCGGGCATGATTTTACGAATAGGTGCCATCATCGGCTCACAAATCTGATAGGTCAGTTGTGCACCAGGATTCTGACTGCCTGGAGCAACCCAAGACAAAATCACGCTAATAATCAGTGCAAAGAAGAAAATCTTTAAAAACAGACCGGCGACCGAAATAAAGGTCCACGCCAAGATATTAGGTAGCAATTGCATAGCCGGAAAGCCTGCCAGCGACAGTACCGCGACAATTAAAAGAAATTGTAAACCCAACACCAGTACCAGCCCCGCTAGATCAATCCCAGCAACACTGGGTATCACGCGGCGTAGCGGCGCTAATAATGGCTGTGTGGCTTTAACGGTAAACAGGCTCAGTGGATTATAAAAATCAGCACGGACCAGTTGCAGCACAAAACGCAGTAGGGCAACCATTAAGTAGAGTTGGCCTAAGGTTTGTAAAATATAAATAAACGCTTCAGTAAGTCCTGACATACCGTCCTCTTATTCGCTTAATTGTTGGGCAAGTTCTTGTGAGCGCGTGGCTGCACTGCGTACGGCCGTCTCAACCAGTTCACTAAAACCACCGGCTTGGAATGCATGAATAGCAGCTTCCGTGGTGCCATTGGGCGATGTCACTTGTTTGCGCAGTTGTGCGGCATCCAGAGGGCTTTGACACGCCATAGTCGAGGCACCTTGTGCGGTGTATTGAGCCAGTTGTGCGGCTGTATCTGCAGGTAAGCCCAGTTTAATACCGGCTTGAGTCATGGCTTCAATCAGCAAAAAGAAATACGCAGGGCCACTGCCGGACACTGCAGTCACCGCATCGATCAATTGCTCATTATCCAGCCACACCGCTAAGCCAACCGCTGAGAGTAATTGCTCTGCTTGCTCACGTTGCACTGCAGAGACGTGTTCGGTGGCATATAAACCGCTGACGCCTTGTTGGATTAAGGAAGGTGTATTGGGCATGCAGCGTACAATGGTATTGATACCCAACCAGCGGCTTAAGCTGCTGCAGGTAATGCCGGCTGCAATGGAGATCACCAGTTGCTGCGCGGTTAAATAAGGGGCTAATTGCTCGCACACTTGACGCATCACTTGCGGTTTAACCGCCAGCACGATGATGTCAGCATCTTTCACGGCTAAACCATTATCACTAAAGGTTTGTACGCCATAGTTGCTGTGTAAAGTTTCAAGCTGGGCGGCGCCTGGGTCGCTGGCGCGAATGGATTGCGCTGGCACACCTTGTTTGCATAAGCCGCCAATAAGACTGGCTGCCATATTGCCAGCCCCGATAAAAGTAATTTGTGTATTGCCCACGTGGTTAGGTTCCTTTAGCGCTGTGCTGTGCTTTAGATCATGTCTTGCGTTGAATAATGACACGTACGGATTAAATAGGGCTGTCGATTGTGCGGCAAATCACTGCTTTGAGCAAAAAATTGCCGTTATTTAACATGATTAACGCAATAGTGCCTGAGTTTCACGCATCATGGCTGAGCGATTCAATCAGTACTGAGTTGGCGTTGTTGTTCACAATGGCAACTTCTGTATTGTCTGCTATCGTAAATATAATTTATATAAAACAGCTGCGTGCAATAATATAGCGCTATTTAAACTGTGTGTGATTGATTTGAGGGCGCCATGGATATTACTGAGTTGTTGGCCTTTAGCGTGAAACAAGGCGCATCTGACTTACATTTGTCAGCCGGTATGCCGCCCATGATACGTGTGGATGGCGATATACGTCGCATTAATTTGCCTGACATGGCGCATAAG